>PWFH01000071.1 GCA_003553795.1 Egibacter sp.
CATCTGCCGGACCCTCGAGGGGTCCCGGCCCAGGCGCCTCGCGGCCTCGGCCACGCCGAGGCAGCCCCGCTCGAGCTGGGCACGCCGCGCGATCCCCGCGGCGAGGGGCACCGACGTCGACGCCTCGTCGGGGTCGACGCCGAGCCGTCCGAGGACGTCGCGCTCGGGATCGGACAGGCGTGCCTCGGCGAGAGTTGGCACCCGGCCGAGGGCCTCGAAGACCTCCTCGAGGTCGATGCCCCGCTCGCGCGAGCGCTCCTCGAGCTCCTCGAGGCTCACGCCAGCCATCGTCGGTCCCCTCTCCCGCGCGGCCTGTGAGGCTCACGGGTCTTCACGCGATCATACCCGTGAGCGACGCCCGCGAGGCCCGCGAGGTCACCACCTCCCGAGCGATCGCCTCGCGATGGTGAGGACCCGGCGCGCCGATGGAGAGCCTTCGGCGCGGCGCGACCTCCACCGCCCTCAGGTGGTGAGCCTTCGGCGCGACGCTGGGGAGGCTTCGGCGCGCGGGTGGGGAGACCTCGGCGCGCTCAGGCGGGCTGCGCGTGGCCTCGGGCTCGCTGGGGCGGTCGTCGGCGCGAGGTGGGGAGCCAGGCGCGCGCGGCAGCCCGCCGCAGCCTCACCACCCGCCGTCGCGGCGAGCGCGCCGGGCGAGGTGGTGAGCAAACGGGATGCCCGGGCCCGCCGATCGCTCACCACCCCGGCGGTGAGCACGGTCGGCGGGGCCGCCGCCCACGGGGTGGTGCGCCATCGGCGCGGCCGGCCGCGCTGCAGCCTCACCACCTGCGCTCCCGCTCCCGCGCGAGCCCGTCCTGCGCGCGGAAGTCTCACCACCCGCGTGCGGAGTCCTCACCACCGCTCGCCTGCAGCCGCCACCGCGGCCCGGAGGGGGACGGCGGAGGCGGCAGCGGGGCACGCCGCGGCCCGGAGGGAGACGGCGGAGGCGGCAGCGGAGGACGCCGCGGCCCGGGGGCGAGGCGCTCGAGCGGGGCGGCGGAGGGCGGCGGAGCCCGGTGGGGCAGCGGGGGCCGGCCCCGGCGCCGGGGCTCCTAGCGGCCGAGCTCCTCGGAGCGCTTCTTCGCCGCCTCGATGGCGTTGATGAACGCCGCGCGGACGCGCTCCTCCTCGAGGACGCGGATCGCGTTGATCGTCGTGCCGCCCGGCGAGGTCACGCCCTCCCGCAGCTCGACGGGGTGCCGGCCGGTGTCGCGCAGCATCTTCGCCGCGCCGGAGATCGACTGCACGACGAGCTCGGTGGCGACGTCGCGGCTGATGCCGAGGAGGATGCCCGCGTCGATCATCGCCTCGGCGAGCAGGAAGACGTAGGCCGGGCCCGAGCCCGACAGGGCGGTGACGGCGTCGAGGTGCTCCTCGCCGAGGGTCATGACCCGCCCGACCGCGCCGAGGACCTCCTCGGCCACCGCGGTGTGCTCCGGGCCGGCGTGGGTGCCGGGGGCCAGCACGCTCATCGCCTCGTCGACCTGCACCGGGGGGTTCGACATCACGCGGACGACGGGGACGTCCTCGGGTGTGGCGTCCTGGATCGTCGTCGTCGGCACGCCGGCGAGGACGCTGATGACCGTCTGGCCGGTGTGCAGCTTCGGTCCGACCTCGGCGAGGAGATCGGCGAGGTTCTGGGGCTTGACCGCGAGGACGATGACGTCGGCGCCCTCGGCGGCCTCGGCGGAGTCGGTGCCCGCCCGCACCCCGTAGGTGTCGGCGAGCTGTCGGGCGCGCTCGGGGCGGCGCACCGTGCAGCGCACCTGCTCGGGGCGCACCCAGCCCACGCGCAAGAGCCCTGAGAGCAGGGCCTCGCCCATCCGTCCGGTCCCGAGGATCGCGAGTGTTCCGTCCATGGTCGGGCAGCGTAGCCGCCGCGGGGGCGGCGCGGCACCCGCCGGGCGCCCGCAGCGCTCATGTCCGCCGCGGGGGCGGCGCGGCACCCGCCGGGCGTCCGCGGACGCTCAAGGACGCTCAAGTCCGTCCCGGGGGCGCCGACATGCCCTTTAGCGCCCGCTGTGCGCCGTCGTGCCGCGACGCCGCACGCGCCCGGAGTGGGCGCTCTGCCCCGGCACGGGCGCAATCGGTGTGAGCCCCTCGAGCGCGCCCAGCCGGCCCCACCGAACCTCCGCGCTCCGGGTATCCCAGACCACGGTCGGTCACAGGCTGGCGGTACTCTGGCTGACCGAGAGGAAGAAGAGGACGCCGGGTGGACCTGCGCAGCGTCGCCCGCAGCGGCTACCTCGGTGCCGTCACCCTTGCCGGCGCCGCGGTCGCCGGCTGGCTGGTCCCCCTCCTCGAACCGGTGCCCCTCGGCGCGCTCGTCGCCCTGGCCTTCCTCGTCGCCGGGGAGGCGCGCCCGCTCACGCTCGTGCGGGGCGGGCGCAACGTCGAGCTGTCGCTGTCGACGACGATGGGCTACGCGGTGCTCATCTGGCTCGGGGCCGCGCCGGCCGCGCTCGGCCTCGCCGCGGCCTCCCTGGCCGTCGCCCTCGTGCGGCGGCGGCCGCTGCGGGCCACGCTGTTCAACACCGCCCAGCTCGTCCTCGCGACGGCCGCCGCCGGCGCGGTCGTCGGCGCCGTCGCCGGCACCGGGATGCCGACCGGGCCGGTCGCCGACCCCGTCGCCGCGCTGCCCGCGCTCGTCCTCGGCGGGCTCGCCTTCCACGCCGCCAACGCGGCGCTCACGGTGCCGGTGCTGTGGTTCCACGGCGCGAGCCTGCGCGGCATCGTCGTCGACGACGTGCAGGGCCACGCCCTCTGGGCGCTCGTGCTGCTCGCCCCCGCGCCGCTGCTCGCGCTCGTCGCCGCGGAGAACCCGTGGCTGCTCCTGCTCGTCATCGCCCCGGTCGCGGTGATCTACCAGAGCGCCGGCACGCTGCTCGACCGCGAGCACCAGGCGCTGCACGACAGCCTCACGGGGTTGCCCAACCGCCAGCTGCTCTTCGACCGCGCCGAGCAGGCGGTGCGCGCCGCCGAGCGTCGCGGGGAGCCCTGCGCGGTCGTCGTCCTCGACCTCGACGGCTTCAAGGAGGTCAACGACACCCGGGGGCACCCCGCCGGCGACGCCGTCCTCGTCGCCGTCGCCGAGCGGCTCGGCCAGGCGGTGCGCGCCGCCGACACCGCCGCGCGCTTCGGCGGCGACGAGTTCGGCATCGTGCTCGCCCCGCCGACCGACACGACCGAGGCCGTGGCGGTCTCCCAGCGGCTGCGCGAGGCGGTCGTCACCCCCATCGAGGCCGGCGGCGCGACGCTGCGCCTCGGCGCGAGCGTCGGCATCGCGGTCTACCCCGAGCACGGCGCCGACGCCGACACGCTCGTGAGCCGCGCCGACGCGGCGATGTACCGCGCGAAGCGCGCGAAGGTCGGCCCGCAGGTCTTCAGCGAGAGCGACCGCACCGACGACGACCGCACGCGGCTGCTCGGCCGGCTCGCCGAGGCGCTCGAGGGCGAGGGCCTCGCCCTGTGGTTCCAGCCGCAGCGCGACGTCGTCACCGGCGAGGTCGTCGGCGCCGAGGCGCTGCTGCGCTGGCGCGACCAGGGGCTGTGGGTGCCGCCGCGCGAGCTCGTCGCCGCCGCCGAGCAGGGCGGGCTCATCCGCCCGGTCACCCGCTACGTCCTCGACCACGCCCTCGCGCAGGCCGACCGCTGGCGGAGCGACGGCTGGCAGGGCCTCGTCACCGTCAACGTCACCGCCGACGACCTCGCCGACCCCGCCTTCCCCGGCGAGGTCGGCGAGGCGCTCGTGCGCCACGGCGTCCCGCCGGGCCGCCTCGAGCTCGACGTCGCCGAGGCGGGCCTGGCGATCGAGCGCGGGCGGCTGCTCGAGGCGCTCGCGCGGCTGCGCGACCTCGGCGTGAGCGTCGCCGTCGACGACTTCGGCGCGGCCGGGATCAACCTCGCGCTGCTGCGCGCGCTGCCGCTGTCGACGCTGAAGATCGACCGGGTCCTGCTCACCGTCGGCGAGGGCGAGGCCGAGCCCGGCGTCGTCGCCGCGGCCATCGACCTCGGCCACGCCCTCGGGCTGCGGGTGCTCGCCGAGGGGGTCGAGACCGCCGAGGCGCTCGCCCGGCTCGAGGCCGTCGGCTGCGACCTCGCCCAGGGCTACTACCTCGGCCGGCCCGGCCCGGCGCCGTCGAGCCCGGAGGAGTGGGACCGATCCGCCCGCGGCGCCCAGTAGCCGTCGACGCGGCCGGGCAGCTCGACGAGGCCGTCGGCCCGGGCGGCGTCGGCGAGCTCGCGGGCCACCGCGCGGCGCAGCTGTCGCCGCTCGCTCGGCGGCAGCGCGCGGGCCACGCGGCTCGAGGCGATCGCATCGGCGAGCTCGTCGACGCCGGCGATGCGGAAGGCCTGGAAGGTCTGGCTGCGCGGGGCGTCGAACCCGCCGGCGGCGAGGACCTCGCGCCACAGTCCCGCGCGGTAGCGCTGCTCGTCGTCGGCGAGCAGCGGCAGCGCCCGGTCGAGGCGGCGCGCGAGGCCGTAGCGCTCGTCGCGCAGCGACCAGCACAGCCCGAGACGTCCGCCGGGGGCGAGCACGCGGGCCAGCGTCGCGGCGCCCGCGGCGTCGAGGCGGTGGAAGGCCTCGGCGACGACGACCGCGGCGACGCTGCCCTCGGGGTGGCCCCGCAGGCCGGCGGCGACCTCCTCGAGGTCGACCTCGCTGACCGCGGCGTGCCCGGCGAGCTCGCCGGCGATCGGCCCGACGGCGAGCACGGTGCGGTCGGCGGCGAGGCCGAGGACGTCGTCGAACCAGTCGATCACCGCGGGCGGGTAGCCGCCGAGGACCCCGCTCACGTGATCGGGTTGCGCGGCAGGCCGGCGCGCTGCCGCCACGCCTGCTCACGGGCGATGTAGGCGCCGAAGCCGGTGCGCAGGGCGTGCTCGAAGGCCTCCTCGGCGGTGGCGAGCAGCTGGCCCATGACCCGGTCGAGCTCGGCGGCGTCGACCGCGGCCAGCGGCAGGACCGCGAGCAGGAGGACGTCGCCGTCGGGGTGCAGCGCGAAGCGGGCGACGTAGCTGCGGAGGTTGCGCGAGAGCAGGTAGGCGTAGAGCTCGCCGGCGCGCTCGTCGGGCGCGCGCAGGAACAGCGCCTGCACGGTCAGGGTGCGCTCGCCGACCTCGATGTGGACCGGCAGGGTGCGCTTGCGCTCGCCTGAGAGGGTGAGGTCGAAGCCGGTGGCGCTCGGCCGGGTGGCCTCGACGCCGGCGTCTGAGAGCCAGGCCTCGACGGCGGTGAGCGCCTCGGCGGTGCTCACGCCCCGCTCGAGGCCCGCACCGGCTCCGGCGTCGCGAGCCCGCCCGCCGCCTCCGAGGCGACGGTGTCGTAGACGGTGAGCGCGGCGTCGGCGGCGCGCTGCCAGGAGTGCGCCTCGGCGAAGGCCGCGCCCGCCGCGCCGGCGGCCTGCCGCGCGTCGGGGTCGGTGAGGTAGGGGGCGAGCGCGGCGGCGTAGTCCTCGGGGTCGTAGCCCTCGACGAGGGTGCCCGCGCCGGGGTCGACGACGGCGCGCAGGCCCCCGACGGCGGCGGCGACGACGGGGGTGGCGCAGGCCTGCGCCTCGAGGGCGACGAGGCCGAAGGACTCCGAGCGGCTCGGCATGAGCACCGCGTCGGCGGCGCGGTAGAGCGCGGCGAGCTCGGCCTGGGGGCGGGGGGCGAGCAGCGCGAGGCGGTCGCCGACGCCGAGCTCGTCGGCGAGGGCGGCCAGCCGCGGCGGATCGACGGTCCCGAAGCCCGAGCCCGACGGCCCACCGACGACGATGAGGCGGGCGGGCACGCCGTCGTCGGGCAGGTGGCGGTCGAGCGCGGCGAGGGTGCGCACCGCAACGTCGGGGCCCTTGAGCGGCTGCAGCCGCCCGGCGAAGAGCACGATGCGCCCGCCGCCGAGGGTCCGGCGGGCGGCGTCGCGGTCACCCTCGGGGCCGAAGAGGTCGAGATCGACGCCGAGGGGGGCGATGTGGACCCGGCTGGCGGCCGCACCGTAGGCGCGGCGCAGCAGCGCCGCCTCGGCGGGGGTCGGCGCGAGGATCGCGTCGGCGTCGGCGACGATGCGCTCCTCGGCGGCCAGGCGCAGCGCCGGCTCGGGGACGTCGCCCGGCGCGAGGCTGTCGTTCTTCGCCCGCGCGAGGGTGTGGAAGGTCTGCACGAACGGGATGCCGAGGCGGTCACGGAGCTTGCGCGCCACCCACCCCGACATCCAGTAGTGGGCGTGGACGACGTCGAGGTCGGCGATGCGCGGGTGGGCGGCCAGCGCGAGGTAGAACGCGCAGAGGTGGCTCGCGAGGTCGTCCTTGGCCATCGTCGGCGGGCCGACGGCGAGGTGGTGGACGACGATGCCCTCCGGCGTCGTCACCGTCGCCGGCAGGTCCGCCGAGGTCGCGCGGGTGAAGACGTCGACGGCGACGCCGCGGGCGACGAGCTCGCGGGCGAGGGCGGCCACGGCGACGTTCATCCCGCCGGAGTCGCCGACGCCGGGCTGCGCCAGCGGGGTGGTGTGGACGCTGATGAGCCCGACGCGGCGCACCGCGCCGTCGGGACGCGGCGCGGCGGGCGGTAGGGGGGCAGCACCGTTGCCCCGCGGATCAGGCTGCATCGGCCCAGATCCTATCGACCTCGGATCCCCGGCGTCGCTCACGCGGCGGTCTTGCCCCCCTCCGGGCGCGCGGCGCGCGGACGCCGGCGCCCTGCCCAGGCGCGCGCCACGAGGACGCCGGCGTGCTGCTCACGTGCCCGCCGCGCGAACGCCGGCGCCCCCGCCATGGGGGAGTGGCGGGGGCGCGGCCGGGCGCGGGGACGCACCCCGCGCGGCGAGGTCACTGCTCGGCGAGCGCCTTGATGAGCTCGGCCTTGTTCATCCCGGTGCGGCCGGGCACGTCGCGCTCCTGGGCGAGCTTGCGCAGCTCGGGCACGCTGAGGTCCTCGAGGTGGGCGCCCTCGGCGAGCTTCTCGCGGGCGGCGGCGAGGGCGTCGACGGTGGCCTCGCCGGCCTCCTTGACCGACGCGCCGGCCTCCTCGACGGACTCGCGGGCCTCCTCGACGGTGTCCTCGACGGACTCGCGGGCCTGCTCGGCCTCACGCTGGGCACGCTCCTCGGCGGTCTTGCGCAGCCCCTCGACGGCGCTGCGGGCCTCCTCGGCGGTCGAGCCGGCGGCGCTGACGACGCCCTCGGCGGCGGCCTTGACCTGGCCGGTCGCGGCCTTGGTCTGCTCGGCGGCCCGCTGGGTGGCCTTCGTGCCCTGCAGCGTGGCGATGATCTCGCGGCCGCGGGCGGCGAGCTGGTCGAACTCCGACTCGACGCTGCTGCGCAGCCCGGACAGGTCGACCTCCGGGCGGCGGCTCTCGGCGTAGCCGCGCGCCTTCGTGCCGACCTCCTCGGCCTTGGTCCTGTAGCCCTCGGCGGTCTTGCGGACCTTGCCGGGGAGCTCCTCGGCGAGGTGCTTCGCCTTCTCCGGGCCCTCCTCGCCGAGCTTCTGCATGCGCTCGGGGGCCTCCTCGCGCAGCGTGGCGAGCCGGCCGGCGAAGGTCTTCGCCGAGCGCAAGAGGGTGTCGCCGGCACCGACGGTGGCGTAGGCGCCGTCGCGCAGCACCGTCTGGAGGCGCTCGGTGGCCTCGGTGGCGCTCTCCTTGAACTGCTCACGGGTGGTCGTCATGGCGGTCACGTCCCTTCGACGTCGTGGGTGCCGGCCGCGCCGGCGCGAAACGAGCGGTAGACCTCGAGCAGCGCGCGCTTCTGCGGCTCGGTCAAGGTGGGGTCGGCGGCGATGCGCGCGCCGAGGTCGTCGGTGGGCTCGGCGAGGATGCCGGCCTTGTAGTAGAGCGTCTCGGCGCTGACCTTGAGCGCCTCGGCGAGGCGGGCGAGCACGTCGGCGGAGGGCTTGCGCAGGCCGCGCTCGATCTGGGAGAGGTAGGGGTCGCTGACGTCGGCCATGCGCGCGAGCTTGCGCAGGCTCAACTGCGCCTGGGTGCGCTGCTCGCGGATGAACGCGCCGACCTCCTTGACGGTGCGCCCGGCGGTGGCCGCCGCGGCGTCGGTCGCGTCCTTGGCATCCACCGCGGCCTCCTCTCCTCGGGCTCGATCGCGTCGCGCGCTCCACCCTTGATGCTGCCCAAAGATACACGTGTCTTAAACTTTTGCAAGCACCTCGATCGAAAGGTCGGCCGACGCGAGCGCGATCGCCCCCGAGGGGAAAGGTTTATCGTAGGATCAGTCGTATCCTACGATTCTGGTCCGTTGGGAGCGAGGGATGCGCCATCGTCGCGGCACGTACGTGCGGCAGACCCGCGAGGCCGACCTCAGCGGCTTCGGTGGCCGCGCCTCGAAGGCCGCCCAGGTGTACGACGCCTTCGTGCCGGCACCGGTCCGGGACGTCGCGCTGTCGCTCTCCGGCGCGACCGCGGCCGACCTCGCCGACGCCGAGGCCGCCCTCGGACGCCTGCGCGAGCCCCGGCCCTCCGCCTCGGGACTCGAGTCGCTGAGCCGCAGCCTGATGCGCTCGGAGGCGGTCGCCTCGTCGTGGATCGAGGCGTTGCGGGTGTCGCACCGCAGGCTCGCCGAAGCCGAGCAGCGCGCCCCCGGCGCGAGGTACGACGAGGCGCGGAGGGTCCTCGGCAACGTCCGGGCGATGGCGGCGGCCATCGAGGCCGGCTCGCGCAGCGAGCCGTTCACCGCCGACGACCTCCGGTCGATGCACGCCGTGCTCATGTCGACGTCGAGCGTCAGGGAGGACCAGGACCGCGCCGGGGCGTTCCGCCACGAACCCGTCTTCATCGGGGGCACGACGCCCGCCAACGCCGAGTACGTGGGGCCTCCCGCCGACCGGGTGGAGGGGCTCGTCGCCGACCTCGTGGCGTTCGTCAACAACCGCGGGGACCTCGCGCCGACGGCGGTCGCCGCGATCGCCCACGCGCAGTTCGAGTCCATCCACCCGTTCCACGACGGCAATGGACGGGTCGGCCGCTGCCTCGTCCACGCCATCCTGCGGCGAGGCGGTGGCCCCACCGTCGTGCCACCGGTCTCGATCGCCCTGCATCATGCCGGGCGACGCTACGTCGACGGACTCAACGCCTTCCGCGACGACGACCTTGACGCCTGGCTCTCGCTCTTCGCGACCGCGGTCACCTTCGCGTGCGAGGCCACGGTCGGCCTGGGCTTGCGCGTGGCCGCGCTTCGCGAGGCCTGGGAGGGGCGGCTGCGCGACCGTCGCGCCGCGACCGGCCGTCGCGCGCCGCGGTCGGACTCCGCGGTGATCGCGAGTCTGGACTGCCTCGCCGACATGCCGGCGTTCCACGCCCGCGACCTCGCCGACCGACTCGGGGTGACCTGGCGAGCCGCGCAGGACGCCGTGCTCGAGCTGCAGGACGCCGGTACGGTCACCCGCGTCAGCGCAGGCAAGGGCAACCGGCTCTACGAGGTGCCCGAGGTGCTCGCGCTGCTCGAGGGCTTCGAGGCCGACCCCGCGGCGTTCCGCGACGCCGCGCGGCGCTGAGCCGTCGGCCGGCCGCGCGGCGGTCTCAGGCCAGCGCGCCGAGCGCGTCGGACGGCTCGACCGCGCCGTGGGCCACCCCGCCGCCGAGGACGGGCACCGCCACCGCGGGCTCGAGGCCGGGCAGGCCGAGCGCGGCCAGCGCCGCGGCGAGCACCGGGCCGGTGGCCCGCGCGGCGCCGTCGTCGATCTTGACGGCGAGGCCGAGGACCCCGGCGGGGGTGGGCAGGCCGCAGGCGAGCACGCCCTCGGCGCCGCGCTTGGCGACGAGCCCCTCCGCGGCGCGCATGAGCCTCGTGTCGGCGGCGTGGCGGCCGCCGACGAGGTCGGGGTGGGCGAGCATCGCCGCGCGGATGGGACCGAGCTCGCCCGTCTCGGCGGCGGCCAGGCGCGCGAACGCCCTCGCGAGGCCATCCAGCGGCAGCCGCCAGGCCGGCGCGCCGCAGCCGTCGACGCCGGGTCCGGCGGGCTCGGCGCCGCACACCTCGGCGAGGACCTCGGCGACGTCGCGCTGCAGGGGGCTGTCGGGGTCGCGGTAGGCGGAGGGGTCCTCCCCGGCGAGCGCGCACGCGGCGGCGAAGCCGGCGTGCTTGCCCGAGCAGTTGTGCGCGAGGCGGCTCGGACGGGGGTCGGCCTCGAGCGCGGCGGCGTCGGCCGGTCGCGCCGGCGGGCAGGCCAGGGCGTCCTCGTCGAGCCCGCCGAGGGCGAGCAGCCGGGCGGCCTCGACCTGCTGGCCGGCCTGACCCTCGTGGCTGGCGCAGGCGATCGCCGTGCCGATGGCGTCGAGGTCGAGCCCCGCAGCGGCAAAGCGCCGGCGGGTGGCGACCGCCTGCAGGGGCTTGAGCGCACTGCGGGGGTAGCACGAGACCTCGGGGTCGCCGACGCCGCGGGCGAGGCCGTCGGTGGTGGCCACGGCGACGTGGCCGCGGTGGTGCGACTCGACCGCCCCGTCGCGCACGACCGAGGCGAGCAGTGGTGGTGCCGCCGCCACGGCCGCTAGGCGCCGCTGAGCATGTCGCTGATGTCGGCCCGGCCGTCGCGGTAGCGCGCGACGAGCTCGTCCTGCAGGGCGTCGAGGTGGCGCAGGACCACCGCGCGCTGCTCGCTGATCGCCCGCTCGCCGTCGGTGAGCCGCTCGACGAGGGCGCGCAGGCCCTCCTCGTCGAGGTCGGGCAGGCCCGCGAGCGCAGCGTCGCTGACGAGCGCGTCCTCCTCCCGGCGCTCGGGGTCCTCGGGCGGCGTCGTCACGCTCACCGCCCGGGGGGTGCCGCGGGTGGTCGTGCGGTCGCTGAGCACCGCGGCGAGGCGGGCCTGGAGGTCCTCGTCGGCGCCGCTGCCGCGGCGCTCGACCTCAGCCTGGACGATGTCGCAGCGGCCCTGCAGCAGCCGGCGGTGGTAGGAGAGCCGGGACTCCTCCTCACGGCACTCGTCGCGCAGCGACCGCAGGTCCGGGGTCGACAGCTCGGAGAGGCGCTCGAGCAGCGTCGGGTCGGTGACCCGGTCGATGCGACGCTTGCCGGCTGGTGCGCTCATGGCCTCTCCGAGGTGGCGGGCTCGAGAGTCGGCAGTCTACGCCCCGCCCGGCCCGGCGAACACCACGAACCCGGCAGGGACAGTTCCGCACCGGCTGCCCGTGGCGGGACGTGCCAAGGCAGTTCGGGCCCTGGCAGACGCCGGGCAAGCGGCACGACACGTGGTCTGCTGAGGGCACCTGGGACCGCGTACTCGCCGCCGGCCAAGGTCGGGCCGATGGGGCCGTGGAGCGCGCGTGGCCAGCCACCGCAGTTCCACGCCGAACGACGGGCCGGGCGGATCGTCGTCCTCGCCGAAAATCCGCTCGAGCGCGTCGCGGAGCCCCGGCTCGGGGCGGAACCGGGCGAGCACCTCGACCCACGCGCCGTAGGCGCTGTCGGCGAAGTACAGCGTGCGCGACACGCGGTCCGGGTCGTCGTAGCGCCCGTCCCACGGCTGGGCGTGGTGTGGCGCGTGCGCGAGCGGGTCGGGGTGGCGGCCGACCCGGTAGCACTCCACTCCCCACTCGGTGACCTCGGGAAGCGGCGCGGTCACTGGATCGCGAACCGCTGAGCGGAGACGACCACCGCCTGGCGATCGGCGTCGTCGACGCTGTCGCGCAGCACGGTGGCTGGCGAGCGGTCGCCGAGCGCCGGGTCGATCCCCTGCATCCACGCCTGCGCGGTGCGCGCGTCGTAGGCGTCGGAGATGACCAGCGTGGCTTGCAGCGCGGTGCGCAGCCGCGTCTGCGTCTCCTGGTGCGGAGCGCGCTGCCCCTCAGCCCACTGGCGGGTGGCGCGGGTCTCGCCCACCCCGGCGATAGAGGCGACCAGCTTGGGGGTGAGCAGCTCGCGGAGCTCGGCGACGACGCCGGTGATCGGCTGCGCGTGCGCGCGCTTGTGCGCCGCGACCGCTGACCGCTGCAGCGCTTCCTCGACCGCGGACACCGGCACCACCTCCTATCACAACCAGAGTGCCACCCTCTATCCCACCCTACACGTCGGGCGTGGCGCCTGGTCGAGCGCAGGCGCGTCGGCACGCACCAGGGAGCGACCCGACCAGGGCACGTGCAGGGCCGCCTGGAGGAGTGTTGGATCCCGCCGCGCAGGCGTGCGTGGACGGCGGCCACATCGACGAGGTCCTGTCTCCTGGACGCGGTGCTTCCATCACATCCGGCAGACAGGACCTAGGGCCGGCAGAGCTCGACCGCGAGCGGGGTGGGGTTGACGGTGTCGCCGCCGCCGGGGCGGTACTCCCAGTGCAGGTGCGGCGGGGTCGTGCGCGCGTTGCCGGTGTTGCCGTTGGCGCCGATGACCTGCCCCGCCTCGACGCGCTCGCCGTCGGAGACCTCGTAGCCGGAGAGGTGGGCGTAGTAGAAGCGGTCGCCGCGGTCGGTGGTGAGGTGGATCGACAGCCCGCCGAGGCGGTTGTTCGACAGCCGCACCGTGCCGTCGTCGACGGCGTAGATCGGCATGCCGTGCACAGCGAACATGTCGACGCCCTGGTGCTGGCGCCCGCCGGAGCGCGGCGCGAGCCAGGTGTCGCTGAAGCCGTGCGGCGCCCCGATCGGGCAGACCATCCCGTCGACGTCGGGCAGGCGCGCATCGTCGACGTCGACGTCGACGTCGTGGCGGGCGGCGAACGCGGCGGCGCGCTCGGCGCGCTCGCGGGCGGCGTCCTCCTCCTCGGCGAGCTCGGCCTCGGCCTCGCTGGTCTCGTCGGCCGCCGCGGCGTGGGCCTCGCTGGCCTCGCGGTGGGCGTCGGCCGCCGCGGCGTGGGCCTCGACGGCCTCGGCGAGGACCTCCTCGAGGTCGTCGGCCTGGGCGAGGAGGTCCTCGGCGGCCCCGGCGAGCCCGGCGGTGACGACCTCGTGCTGGCGGGCGACGTCGGCGCTGCGGGCGTAGCCACGCTCGGCCTCGGCGATGCGCTCGAGGGCGCTGGCCGAGGCGCGCCCGAGCATCTCGGCGCGGTGCAGCGCGCTGGCGGCGGTGTCGGCGGTGAGCACGAGGTCGGAGAGGCTGACCTCGACGGGGCCCTGCATGTAGCGCTGGGCGATCTGGCTGCCGAAGCCCTCGCGGGCCTCCTCGGTGAGCCCGCGGGCCTCCTCGACGTAGGCCTCCTCGGCGGCGCGCTCGGCGACGAGGCGCTCGTAGTGCGCGAGGGCGTCCTCGTAGTCGGCGACGGCACGGTCGAGCTCGGCGGTCGTGCGGGCGAGGGCGGCCTCGGCGGCCTCGAGGCCCTGCGCGGCCTCCTCGGCGCGCTCCTCGGCGGCCTGCTCGGCGTCGCGGGCGGCCTCGGCGCGCTCCTCGGCGGCCTGCACCCCGGCGTCGAGGCGCAGCTCCTCGTCGCTGACCTCGACCGCGCCGGCGGGCACGGCGAGGGTCAGCGCCAGCGCCACACAGAGGGTGGCGGCGGCCACGCCGGCGGTGAGCCACCGGCGCCGGGTCGCGGTGAGATCGTCGGCGCGCATCATCGTGAGTGTCGACCGTGATGGTGGGGGGCTTGAGGTCGCGCCGCTAGGCTGCCGGCCATGAGCGGGGCGGAGCGGCGATGGCGCTGAGCCTCGACCCGCCGCTGTCGCGGGTGCGCGAGCGCGACGGCGTGCTCTGGCTCGAGCCGCCCAGGGCCAGCGTCTGGTGGCGCCGGGCGGTCCTGCTCGTCCCGCTCGTCGTCGCCACCGCCTTGGCGATGCCGCTCGTCGAGGGGCTTGGGACGCTCGCGGCCAACGCCGCGATCGCCGCGCTGGCCGTCCTGGCCCTCCTCGCGCTGGCGGCGTGGCGCCGCGCCGGCGGCAGCCGCCTCGGCGCGACCGAGGCGGGCCTGCTGCTCGCCGCCGGACGGCACTCGCGGGTGCTGGGCTGGGCGGCGATCGACGACGTCGCGGTCGCCGACGACGACGGCGAGTCGCGCCTCGTCGTGCGCACCGCCGGGGAGGCCCTCGTCCTGCCCGGGCGCGTGCGCCCCTCCGCCGGGCAGGTGCTGCGCGAGCGCGCGCAGGCGCTCGCCGAGGGGGTCGACGAGGCCGCCGACCCCGGCCGGCGAGGACCGCAGGGCGGCGGTGACGGGGCGCAGCGGCCCGGCGGCGGTGGCGGGCCGACGGGGCCTGACGGCGGTGACGGGCCGGCGGGGCCCGGCGGCTGGGGCGGAGCGGGCTGAGCCCGCGGACCGGCGCCGCGTGCGCGCCGGCTCGGTCGTGGTGGGCACCGTGGCTCCCGGCTAGATGATCGGCGGGGTGACCGACTTGGGCTGCCCCGGCATGATCGGCGAATGGGTGAGGTTGGCGAAGCGCTCCCGGTCGACCTCGAGCTCGGCGATGGCGTCCTCGCGGGTGCCGAAGCCGTGGACCTGCACGGACTTCTGCTCGAGGTCCTTGTAGATCGAGAAGAAGTGCTGGATCTCGTCGAGCATCTGCTTGGGGACGTCGCTGAGCTCCTCGACGTGGTGCCAGCGCGGGTCGGAGTCGGGCACGCCGAGCAGCTTGGTGTCCCGGCCCTTGTCGTCGGTCATGTAGAAGACCCCGACGATGCGCGTCTCGATGACGCAGCCGGGGAACGTCGGGTCGGCGAGGATGACCATCGCGTCGAGCGGGTCGCCGTCCTCGCCCCAGGCGTCGGCGACGAAGCCGTAGTCGCCGGGGTAGTGCACGGCGCTGAACAGCATCCGGTCGAGGCGCATGCGCCCCGTCGTCGTGTCCCACTCGTACTTGTTGCGCGACCCCTTGGGGATCTCGACGAAGATGTCGATGACGTCGCTCACGATGCGCTCACTTCGCAGTCGGCGTTCGGCTCGCTCGGTGGGGCGGGTGCGGGCCTCGGCGCCACGTCACCGCGCGAGGCGTAAGCCTACTCCCTCACGCCGGGGGGACCCCAGGCGTCACCGTCGAGTCAGACCCCCGGCACCCCCGACGGGCGCGCCGGACCCCTGGCCGCACCCGTGCCGGCCGGCTCAGCGGCCCTCGAGGTCACGGCGGCGCAGCGCGAGCGCGCCGAGCGCGGCGAGGGCCGCCGCGAGGCCGAGCAGTGCCACGACCGGTCCCGCGGCGAAGGCCTCCTGGGGCATCGCCGCGGCGTGCTCGAAGGGCGAGGCGTCGAAGGCGGCCTGTGGCAGGTCGAGCAGGGGGCCGAACGTGCCGACGACGAGGCCGTAGCCCACGAGCGCCCAGGCGGCGGGCACCGCGCGCGGGACCACGCCGTAGAGCAGCGCGGCGACCGCCCCGACGACGAGGACCGCGGGCACATGGCCGAGGTGGGCGAGGGCGAGATCGACGGTGTGCCCGCCCTGCCCGGTGACGAGCACCGTGCCGAGGCCCGTGGCCGCGCCGGTGGCGACCATGAGCACGACGACCCCACCGGCGATGACCGCGAGGTGGCTCGCGAGCCAGGTCACCCGGCCCACCGCCGTGGTGAGCACCGCCTCGGCGCGCCCGCGGGTCTCCTCGGCCCGCACGCCCTGCACCGCCATGACCGCGTAGCCGGCGGCGAGGAAGGCCATGAACACCGCCATGTAGGCCTGGTAGCCGGCGAGCATGCCCTCCGCTCCGCCGAAGAGCTCGAGGAAGGCCTCGGGCATGTCGCCGGCGGCGGCGAGCAGCGCGTCGGTGAACGCGCCGTAGACCAGCCCCATGAGGACGAGCGCCGCGCCCCAGCCGAGCATGAGCGGACGCTGCAGGCGCAGGGCGAGGCCGAGCGGGGTGCCGAGCGCCGCGCCGGCACGGGCCCGCCCGGCGCGCACCGCGAGCAGGCTCGCACCGAGGTCCCGCCGGCTCGACAGGGCGTAGCCGGCCGCGGCGGCCACCGCGGCGAAGGCGAGGGTGAGGCCGAGGGGCCACCAGCGGTCGAGGACGAACGGCGCGGTCTGCTGGGCCCACGCCAGGGGGCTCGCCCACGACAGGGCGCTGCCGCCCTCGCCAGCCATGTCGCCGCCGGCGCGGATGACGAACGCCGCGCCGAGCACCGCCCCGGCCAGGCCCCCGGCCGCGCGGGAGGACGCCGAGAGCTGCACGGTCACCGCGGCCACCCCGGCGAAGGCCAGCCCGGTGACCGCCACCCCGACGGCGAAGAGCCCCGCGCCGGCGGGGTCGTAGCCGCCCACGCCGGTCATGACCGCGAGGACGGCGAGGCCGGCGGCGAGGTTGGTGAGCGCTGCGACGACGAGGGTGGCCGTCAGCGGGGCGTGGCGGCCGACGACGCCGGCGCGCACGAGCTCGGCCCGACCGGTCTGCTCCTCCGCGCGGGTGTGGCGGGTGACGAGCAGCAGGCTCATGAGCGCGACGAGCAGGAGGAAGTACAGGCCGTAGCCGCCGGCGACGAAGCGCTCGTAGGTCGGGGCGTCGAGGCCGTAGGCCGGGCCGGTGAGCATCCGCCCGACGGGGTCGCCGAAGAGCTGCGCGGCGCCGGCGAGGTCGCCCTCCTCGGCACTGTAGGCCGCGGGGATCGCCCCGACGAGGTAGAGCGTGAAGACGCCGACGCCGGCGGTCCAGGCCGGCAGCTTCACGCGGTCGCGGCGCAGCCCGAAGCGCACGAGGGCGGCGGTGCCGGCCAGCGGGCTCGCCCCGTCCGCGCCGCCCGCGCGCGTCGTCGGCGGCGTGGCGGTCGCGGTCATCGGTCCGACCCGCCGGTGCGGGAGTCCTCGCCGTAGTGGCGCAGCAGGAGCTGCTCGAGGGTGGGGGGATGGGCCACGAGCGAGCGCACCCCGAGCGGGGCGAGGGCGCGGACGGCGGCGTCGACGTGCTCGCCGTCGACCTCGAAGCGCACCTGCCCGTCGAGGCGCTCGAGGCCGTGCACGCCCGCGAGGTCGGCGAGGGCCTCGGCCGGCGCGGCGGTCTCGGCGGTGATCGTCGTGCGGGTGAGGTGGCGCAGCTCGGCGAGCGTGCCGGACTCGACGATGCGGCCCTGGCGGATGATCGAGATGCGGTCGGCGAGGACCTCGACCTGGGCGAGGATGTGGCTCGAGAGCAGGACGGTGCGGCCGGCCTCGCGCACCTCGCGGATGCACTGCTGGAAGACCGCCTCCATGAGCGGGTCGAGCCCGGCGGTGGGCTCGTCGAGCAGGAGCAGCTCGACGTCGCTGGCGAGCGCGGCGACGAGCGCGACCTTCTGGCGGTTGCCGCGGGAGTACGTGCGGCCCTTGCGCGTGGGGTCGAGGTCGAAGCGCTCGCACAGCGCGTCACGGCGGGCGGGGTCGAAGCCGCCGCGCAGCCGGCCGAGGAGGTCGATGGCCTCCCCGCCGGTGAGGTTGGGCCACAGCTCGACGTCGCCGGGCACGTAGGCCAGACGGCGGTGCAGCGCGACGGCGTCGGCCCACGGGTCCCCGCCGAGCAGGCGGACCTCACCGGCGTCGCGTCGCAGCAGCCCGAGGAGGATGCGCAGCGTCGTCGTCTTGCCCGCGCCGTTGGGGCCGAGGAAGCCGTGGACCTCCCCGGCGGCGACGTCGAGGTCGAGCCCGTCGAGGGCCTGCACCGACCCGAACCGCTTCGTGAGCCCCGCGATGGCGATCGCCGTCGACTGCTCGGCCATGGCCGTCCCCTCCGCTCACCACCGGGGTCGCACCCCACCGACCCATGCTGACCTTGTGTTCAGCATCATAACTGAACGATCAGTCAAGAGCCAGCGGGTAGCGTTGCCTCGGCCCTGTCCGAGTGGGACACCCCGGCGCGCGGGAGGTGACGGTGGAGGCGGTCTGGCTCGCGCTCGTCGTCGTCTTCGTCGCGGAGTTCGGCGACAAGACCCAACTGCTGGCGATGGCCTTCGCCGCGCGGGCGCGCACGAGCCTCGTCGTCGCCGGGCTCGTCGTCGCCAACGTCGCGACCCAGGGGCTCGCCGCGCTCGCCGGCGACGTCCTCGGATCGCTCGTCGACGGCGCGGCCGTCGGCCTCGGCGCGGCGGCGCTCTTCGTCGTCTTCGCCGTCCTCGCGCTGCGCGACGACGACGACGAGGACGGCGAGGTCACCGGCGAGGTCACCGGCGGCGGGCTGCGCGTCGTCGCCGTGGTGGCCGCGACGGTCTTCCTCGCCGAGGTCGGCGACAAGACGATGCTCGCGACGCTCACCCTCGCCGCGCGCGACGGCTTCGTGCCCGTCTGGGTCGGCTCGGCGATCGGCATGACCCTCGCCGGACTCGTCGGCGTGGCCGCCGGCCGGCTGCTCGGCCAGCGTCTGCCCGAGCGCGCCCTGCGCTGGGGCACCGCGGCGATGTTCCTGCTCGTCGGGGCGTGGATCGCCTACGACGCGCTCGCCGGCTGAGCGCCCGCGCCCTGGCGGGCCCGCCGACCGCGCCGACGCCAACGCGGCCGCCCACACCCGGCGGGGCGTCGCTGGCCCTACGACCCGCCTTCGGGCGCAGGGCGGAAGCGCAGCGCCGACCACACCGCGTCGATCGAGACCTGCCGCACCGGGCGCACCCCGCCACCGGCGACGACCAGCTCGGCGGCGACGTCGCGGGTGAGGTCGGTGCCGAGCTGGCGGCCCTTGGGGTAGCACAGCCAGGCGAGCGCGTCGCGGGCAGCGGCCTCGACGAGGGCCGTGAGGTGCACCGCCAGCGCTGCGGCATCGACGGCGAAGACGATGACCGCCGCGGCATCGCCTGGCTCGTCGACGAGCCGGGCACGCTCGGGCAGCTCGAGGTCGACGCCAGCGGGACGACCGAGCACACAGACGGTGGCCGCAGGATGCAGCTGGAGCTTCGCGCCGACGGTCACGTCGAGGCGACGGCGCGGTAGCGACCGCTCAGCGCCGCGCTGACCCCGTCGATGATGAGCGAGACCCCGAGCATCGTGCCGAGGTACCACACCGCCGAGACGGGGAACTCCGCGAGGATGAGCACCGCGAGCAGGAGGGTGGCCGAGCCGCTGAGGAGCAGCAGCCCGCGCGGGGCGTCGGGCTGGAACGCCGCGACGACACGGACGATGCCGCCGAGCAGCAGCAGCGAGCCGGCGAGGAGGGTGAACACGAGCAGGCTCTCGCCGGGGAAGCGCACCATCGCGAGGCCGAGCAGCAGCAGCGCGCCGCCGCTGGCGAAGCCCCACCAGTGGCCGGGCTCGCGGGGGCCGGCCAGGCCCCAGACGAGGACGACCACGCCGGCGGCGATGAGCACCCAGCCGGTGAAGAGGATCGACACGACGCTGGCCACGGCGACGTGGCCGAGCACGACGAAGCCCGCGATGACCGCCAGCAACCCCAGGGCGATGTCCCATCCGGTCCGGGTGCGCTCGAAGCGCACGCTGCCGGTGACCTCCTGCTCGCTCATGGCCCGCTCCCTCCGGCACGGCTCACGCTGGCTCGCGCCGCCGCCATGGCGTGGCCTCGCGGGGACATGGGCGCCCGCGGCGAGGAGCACGAGCCTGGCGGCAGGCTACCGGCCGGCCGCCAGGCTGCCTCGCACGCAGGCGGGCCAGCGGGCGCAGAGCGCACGACCCACGGTGGGCTACCAGCCGAGGTCGTCGAGGCGGGAGGCGACCGCGCCGGCGTAGCCCGAGCCGAAGAGCTCGACGTGCACGAGCAGGTGGTAGAGCTGCAGCGCCGGACGGCGGCGCTGCCAACCCTCCTCGAGCGGCCAGGCCTGCTCGTAGGCGGCGGTGAAGGCCCGCGGCAGGCCGCCGAAGAGGTCGGCGAAGGCCAGCTCGAGCTCGCGGTCGGCACGGCAGACCGCCGGGTCGATGAGCCAGCGCCCCTCGACGACGTTGCCCGACCACAGGTCGCCGTGGACGAGGCTCGCCGGCGGGTCGGTGTCGAGCAGCGCCTGCAGCGGCCCGTCGCAGGCGGCCTCGAGGCGGCGGCGCACCCCGCCGGGCAGCGCGCGGGCGCCGAGCCACGGGCGGATGCGGTGCTCGACGTAGAACTCCGGCCAGTCGGGGCTCGGGTCGTTGCGCTGGGGCAGCGAGCCGATGAGGTTGTCGCGGTGCCAGCCGAACGCCTCGCCGGTGTCGCGGTGCAGCGCGGCGACCGCGGCGCCGAGGCCCTCCCAGTCGGGCGGGCCGGCCACGTGCTCGAGGACGAGGACGTCGTCGTCGACGCCGAGCACCGCCGGCACCGGGCCGCCGGCGTCGCGCAGCGCCTCGAGCCCGTCGGCCTCGACCTCGGCGGGGTAGGGGGTGCGCTTGACGACCGCGGCGGTGCCGTCGTCGAGCTCGGCGCGCCAGACGTCGCAGATCGAGCCGCCGCCGAGCGGACGGCTCGAGCGCACCGCGGGCAGGCCGGCGGGCAGCGGCGGGGTCACGCGAGCTGCCCGCGGAGCTGCTCGACGACCTCGCGGGCGGTGCGCCGGGCGATCACGACGACCTCGTCGAAGGTCTCGCGCCCGTCGTAGTAGGGGTCGGGCACCTCGTCGTCGCCGGGGTCGGCCTCGGGGTCGAACTCGCGGAACATCCGCACGCGGTCGCGGGCGTCGTCGCCGGCGAGGCGCAGCACGTCGCGCTGGTTGGACCGGTCCATCGTGAGGACGAGGTCGTAGTCCTCGACATCGCCGGGCGCGAGCTGGCGGCCGCGGCCGTCGAGGTGCAGCCCGGCGTCGGCGGCGGCCTTGCGCATCCGCCGGTCCGGCGGCTCGCCGACGTGCCATGGGCCGGTGCCGGCGCTGTCGACCTCGACGCGGTCAGCGAGGCCCTCGGCGGCGAGCGCCTCCTTGAGCGCCGCCTCGGCGGTCGGTGAGCGGCAGATGTTGCCTGAGCAGACGGTGAGCACACGCATGGTCGGGATGCTACCCAGCCGGCCGCTCGAGGTTGCATGGCGCTGCTCGGGCCGGCCTGAGCGCCACCCGGCCACGCCGACGGGGGCCAGGCCGCAGGGCTCGGGCCGGCGGCGCGACGCCGGCGGGCCGGGGGACCGGCCCGGGCCACCGTCGGCTCAGCCGCGCCGGCTCTCGGTGCGGTCGAGCGCGGCGACGACGGCGACGTGCGGCATCGTCAGCGCGGCGATGAGCCCGAGGTGGGCGGCGACGAAGCCCTCGGCACCACCGGCGCCCCACCACAGGAGCCCGAGGACGGTCACCGACGCGAGCGTCGGCAGCGCGGCCTGCTTGGCGAAGCGCGCGAGCGGACGCCCGAGGCGGCCGCGGGCCAGCGGCGTGGCGTTGGCGGGGTCGGCGGAGAGCAGCCGGGCGACGTGGCGGGCGGCGTGCCACGCGCCGAAGTACGCGGCGAAGGCGATGAGCGGTGGGGTCACCGCGAAGACGCCGACGAGCAGCCCGATCTCCGCCGCCGAGCGGCGGTCGCCGAGGCGCCAGAGGCTCGCCGCCGCTGCGGCCGCCGTGAGCAGCGCGACGGCGAGCAGGGTGGCGCGCACCCCGGGGGCGACGAGGAAGGCCAGCCCCGGCGCGAAGCCCTCGAGCACCGCGCGGGCCGGCTCGGGCCACAGCGCGACGGGCAGGAGCAGCGGCGGGGCACCGAAGCCGAGCACGAGGTGCGGGCGGAAACGCGGGGCGCGGCCGGCCCGCGCGGCGGTGAAGGCGACGTCGCCGCAGCCGAAGTGCACGACGGAGACGATGAGGAAGACGAGCCCGGCGGGCGCCGGCGCGAGCGTCATCGCGGCGAAGAACGCCGCGGCGGTGCCGACGTAGGCGAGCAGCAGCACGATCATCGTGCGCACGGGGACGCGGCGGCCGAGCAGCCACTCGGGCACGAGGTGGTCGACCGCGCCGTGGGGCAGGCCGATGACGAGCCCGGCGGCCAGCGCCACCCAGCCGACGACGGCGCTGCCTCCGGCGGGCAGCAGCGCGCTGCCGACGGCGACGGCGAGCAGCGTGGCCACCGACAGCGTGCTCGCGGCCCGGGAGGCGGCCGGCGCGATGTCGGGCGGGGCCTCCTGCGCCTCGTCGAGGGCGGCCTTGGCCCAGGCGATCGGGGGGACGCGGACGAGGCCGGCGGTGACCGCGCTCATCGGCGCGCCTCCGCGCTGCGGCGGCGCGTGGCCCCAGAGTGCGGGCCGGGACCGCGGCCGTCACCCAGGTCGGACATGCGGCTCACTCCGTTCCGACCCCTCGCCGGGCGCAGGCATACCCACGATGACACGGGGCATACCTGGCCGGGGGAGGCCGGTCCCGCACGCCGGCGCAGGCATCGCAGCGACAGCGAAGGAGACAGCCATGAAGGTCACCGTGGGCGAGCCCGCCCCGGAGTTCACCCTCGAGGACCAGGACGGGACGTCGTGGTCGCTGGCCGACCAGCGCGGCCGCCCGGTCGTCCTCTACTTCTACCCCAAGGACGACACCCCCGGCTGCACCTCCCAGGCCTGCGACGTCCGCGACCACTGGGCCGGCTTCACCGAGGCCGGCGCGGCGGTGGCGGGCATCAGCCCCGACGACGTCGCGAGCCACGGGCGCTTCGCCGCGAAGCACGAGCTGCCCCACACCCTGCTCGCCGACCCCGAGCGCGAGGTCATCGACACCTACGGCGCCTGGGGCGAGAAGGTCCGCGCCGGCAAGACCTCGATGGGCGTCATCCGCTCCTCGGTCGTCGTCGACGCCGACGGTCGGGTCGCCGCGGTCTTCGACCAGATCAAGCCGGCCGAGCAGTCGGCCAAGGCCCTCGAGGCCGTCCGCGCGCTGGCCTGATCACAGCCGGCGCCCGCGCGTCGGGCGGCCGGATCAGTCCCCGGGATCTGGGCCCGCGGCGGCGCCGGTGAGCTCGTCGTCGAGGTCGCGCCACTCCTCCTGCAGCTCGGCGAAGTCCTCGATGGCCGCCATCGCCGCGGCCTCGTCGCCAGTGCGCTCGGCCTCGGCGGCTCCCTCCAGCGTGCGGCTCTGCGCGACGAGGTTGAGCAGCATCGCCTCGTGGGCCTCGGCGAGCTCCGGCGGAGGCTCGAGCGCGGCGACGTCGTCGAAGAGCTCATCGGTGGCCGCGCCGAGGTCCGCGTAGGCCTCCTCCATGCCCGCGGGGTCGAGCAGCATCGCGATCTGCCCCTCGAGGATCGGCTCGATCGCGTCGGCGTAGCGGTCGGTGGCGGCGTCGTAGCCCTCCTCGAAGCTCGCCGGCTCGCCGTCGCCGCAGCCGGCGAGCAGCAGCGCGGCGAGCAGCACACCAACCAGCCTCGCGCCAACGCGGCCCCGCCTTGCGTCACCCGCCGCTCGCCCCATCGCCCGCCCCCTGACCCCGCGCGGGTCCGGTCTCCCCGCGGGTCGGCTCACCCCGGCTCACACGGGCCCCTACCCCGGTGTCGCCGGCGAGGTTAGCCGAGTGGCGGATCGACGCGCTCAGACGACTGAGATCCGCCACTCGCCGCAACGGCGGACCCCGCGCCGCCCCCGCCACCCCGCGCCCCTGAACGCCGAGTGGCGGCTCGCGACGCCTCCTGCGTCGCGAG
>PWFH01000056.1 GCA_003553795.1 Egibacter sp.
CTCGTTCCACTCGATCGGGCCGGAGACGCCCTGGTAGTCGATGTCCTCGCCGTCGGCGAGCAGGCCGGCGCACTCCTCGAAGGAGCTGCACTCCGTGCCGTCCTGGGTGATGTCGCGCAGCTCGGGCTGGAAGTCGGCGGCGTCGTAGCTGCCGGCGGCCTCCGCGGCGAGCGCGAGGACGACGACGCAGTCGTAGACCTGACCGCCGAAGATCGGGTCGTCGACGCCGTCGATGTCGGTGAGCCGCTCGTTGTAGTCGAGCGACGCGCCCGGGGCGGTGCCGCGCATGCCCTCGAGCACCGCGGGGTTGTCAGGGTCGACGCCCTCCCAGAGGGTGGCGCCGCGCATGCCGTCGGCGGTGTAGAGGGCGATGTCCTGCGGGCCGTAGCCCGCCTCGATGAGGTCGGCGATGACCTGCGCGCCCTCGTCGAAGCCGATGATCGCGATGGCCTCGGGGTCATCGGCGATCGCGCTCTCGACGTCGGCGGTGAAGCTCGCGGCCTCCGGGTCGTAGAGCACCTCGGCGAGCACGTCGCCACCCTGCTCGGTGATCGACGCGGAGAGGTCCTCGAGGAAGCCCTGGCCGTAGTCGTCGGCGCGGGCCATGATCGCGACGTCGAGGAAGCCGTCGCCGACGATCACGTCGCCGAGGACCGGGCCCTGCAGGACGTCGGTGGGTGCGGTGCGCATGTAGAAGCCGGTCTCGGCCTCGTCGATGACCGCGGCGGTGTTCGAGCCGGAGCACTGCGCCACCTCGGCGCCGGTGATCTGGCCGACGATCTGGGTGGAGATGCCCGAGGCCGCCGCGCCGATGATCGCGTGGACGCCCTCGCCGAGCAGGCGCTCGGTGTCCTCCGAGGCGACGGCGGGGTCGCCGGCCTCGTCACCGCCGCTGACCGTCACGTCGGCGCCGAGGACGCCGCCTGCGGCGTTGATGTCCTCGATGGCGAGGTTGAGGGACTCGACCTGGGGGGGTCCGAGGAAGGCGAGCGGCCCGGACTCGGGCAGCACGTAGCCGAAGAGCATGCCGTCGGCCTCCGGGGCCTCGGCCTCCTCGTCGTCCTCGGGCTCGTCGTCGTCCTCGTCGGGCTCGTCCTCCTCCTCGACGGGGTCCTCCTCGGGCTCCTCCTCGACCTCGTCGTCATCCTCCGCGCACGCGGCGATGACGAGGGCGAGGGCGAGGAGCAAGGCAAGCATGCGCAGAACCGTGGGTCGCAGCATGTGATGTCTCCTGTTGTGGTGTGGTCTCGTGGGGCAGAGCCTCGGGTGGCGACCAGCGCCCCCTGGGATGTGCGGCCTCAGGCTGTTCGACCCGGTCGCCACGAGCATCATCGTAGCCTACGAATCCCATAGTTGGAAGGCGCGGTGGCGCGCGGTCCGGGCGGCCTGCGTTGCGCGCGCCTCGAGGGGGCCCCGCGCCCGCGCGCCGGCGGCCGCTGTACGCTCGGCGCCGACCGCGACCGCGACGCATCGAGGCGCCGTGCCCCCCACCGAACGCCCCGTCCTCGCGCTCCTCGACGGCCACAGCCTGGCCTACCGCGCCTTCTTCGCGCTGCCCGAGGACCTGCAGACGAGCACCGGGCAGCTCACCAACGCCGTCTACGGCTTCGCGACGATGCTCACGAAGCTCCTCGCCGAGCACGCGCCCGACCGCATCGCCGTGACCTTCGACCGCGGCCGGCCCGCCGAGCGGCTCGCGATCCTGCCCGACTACAAGGGCCAGCGCGAGCGCGCGCCCGACGCCTTCCGCGAGCAGCTCCCGCTCATCGACGAGCTCCTCGCGACCCTCGCGATCCCGCAGGTGGCCATCGAGGACGTCGAGGCCGACGACCTCATCGCGACGTACGCGACCGCGGCGGTCGAGGCCGGCATGGACGTCCTCGTCGTCAGCGGCGACCGCGACGTCTTCCAGCTCGTCGACGACCACGTCACCGTGCTCTACACGAAGCGCGGGATCAGCGACACCGTGCTCATGGACGCCGCCGCGGTCGAGGAGCGCTATGGCGTCGGCCCGGAGCGCTACCCCGACCTCGCGGCGCTGCGCGGCGACGCGAGCGACAACATCCCGGGGGTGCCCGGCGTCGGCGACAAGACCGCCGCCAAGCTCCTCGCGCAGTTCGGCGACCTCGACGCGCTCTTCGCCCACCTCGACGAGGTCCGCGGCAAGAAGCTGCCGACGACGCTCGCCGAGCACGAGGAGGCGGTGCGCGACGCCCGCCGTGTCATCGAGCTGCGCCGCGACGTCGACGTGCCGCTCGACGTCGGCGAGCTGCGTCAGGGCGCCGTCGACGTCGAGGGGGTGCGCCGGCTCTTCGCCACCCTCGAGTTCCGCGCGCTCACCGACCGCCTCCTCGACGCCCTCGGGGTCGTGGGGGAGGAGGGGCGCGACGCCCTCGAGGTCACCCCGGTCGCGCTCGAGCCCGGCGGCCTCGCCGCCTGGGTCGCCGCGCTCGACGACGGCGCGCCGGTCGTCGTCCTCGCCGACGCCGAGGGGCACCCCCCGCGGGTGCGCTGGCGCGGCGTCGCGCTCGCCGCCGAGGGCCGCGACCCCGCGGCGGGCCGTCTCGACGACCTCGCCGAGGAGGACCGCGAGGCGCTGGCTGGCCTCCTCGCCGACGAGGGCCGTCCGCTGCGCACCCACGGCGCGAAGGCCCTCCTGCACGCGGCGGCCTCGCGCGGCTGGACCGTGGCGGCCCTCGCGTTCGACACCGAGCTCGCCGCCTACGTCGTCGCCCCCGGCAGCCGCAGCTACGACCTCGACGGGCTCGCCCGGCAGTACCTCGACGCCGAGCTCGCCGCCGGCGGGCCCGGCGGTGACGACGGGCAGCTCGCGATGGCCGTCGAGGACGACCGCGGCGCCCGGGCGGTGGCCGCGGCCGCCTGCCTCGCCCTCGTCGACGAGCTCGCCGGGATCCTCGAGGAGCGCGAGCAGACCGCCCTCGTGCGCGACCTCGAGCTGCCGCTCGTCCCGGTCCTCGCGCGCATGGAGCGTGCCGGCATCGCCGTCGACCTCGACGTGCTCTCCGAGATCGGCGCGGCCCTCGGCGGGCGCATCGACCGGCTGCGCGAGGCGATCCACGCCCAGGCGGGGCGCGAGTTCAACCTCGACAGCCCCAAGCAGCTCCAGGAGGTCCTCTTCGAGGAGCTCGGGCTGCCGCGGACCAAGCGCATCAAGACCGGCTACTCCACCGACGCCCAGGCCCTGCGCGGCCTCGCCGCCGAGCACCCCATCGCCGGGCTCCTCCTCGAGTACCGCGAGGTCTCCAAGCTCAAGGGCACGTACGTCGACGCGCTCCCACCGCTCGTCGCGCCCGAGACCGGGCGCATCCACCCCGAGTACCTCCAGGCCGTGGCCGTGACCGGGCGACTGTCGAGCCAGCATCCCAACATCCAGAACATCCCCATCCGCACCGAGACCGGCCGCGAGATCCGCAAGGCCTTCGTGCCCGGGGAGGGCTACACGAGCCTGCTCGTCGCCGACTACTCCCAGATCGAGCTGCGGGTCATGGCCCACCTCTCCGGCGACGAGGGCCTGCTCGCGGCGTTCGCCTCGCACGACGACATCCACGCCCAGACCGCGGCGATGGTCTGGGACCTGCCGATCGACGCCGTCGACAACGCGCTGCGCAGCCGCATCAAGGGCATGACCTACGGTCTGGCCTACGGCCTCTCGGCCTTCGGGCTCGCCCAGCAGCTCGGCATCCCCCCCGAGGAGGCCCGCGAGCTCATGGAGGCGTACTTCGCGCGCTTCCCGAAGGTCAAGGGCTACCTCGACGGCGTCGTCGAGCAGGCCCGCCGCGACGGGTGGACCGCGACGCTGTCGGGCCGGCGGCGCTACCTGCCGGACCTGCGCAGCGACCAGCGCCAGCGCCGGGAGATGGCCGAGCGCATGGCGCTCAACGCGCCGATCCAGGGCACCGCCGCCGACATCATCAAGGAGGCGATGATCGCCGTCGACGCGGCGATCGCCCGCCATGGGCTCGCCTCGCGGGTGATCGTGCAGGTCCACGACGAGCTCATCTGCGAGGTCGTCGAGGGCGAGGAGGCGACGCTGCGCGAGCTCCTCGTCGCCGAGATGGCCGGTGTCGCCGACCTCGCGGTGCCGCTCGAGGTCGACACCGCCTCGGGGGCGTCGTGGTTCGACGCGGAGAAGCACTGAGCGCCCCGCCGCGGTGGCGACGTTGACACTCCGACCCTCGTAGGGGACACTGGCCGCCCACCCCCTGCACCGTGGGGCCTTTCGGCGTGCACGACGGCCGTCGGGCGCCGCTACGGTGTGCGGGCAGACGCTGACCACTCCAGGAGACCGACGCACCCTATGGACCCGACCGCCGACGACAACCAGCTCACCACCGACGAGACGGGCGCCGCCACGGCGACGCTCGCCACCGCGCCACGCCTCGAGCGTGACCGCGGCGCGCAGATCGCCCTCGAGGAGTTCGGCTCCCAGGAGGAGTTCGAGCGTGCGCTCGAGGCGACGATCAAGGAGTTCGACGATGGCGACATCGTCGAGGGCGTCGTCGTCAAGGTGGACCCCGAGGAGGTCCTCCTCGACATCGGGTACAAGTCGGAGGGGGTCATCCCCTCCCGGGAGTTGTCGATCAAGCACGACGTCGACCCCAGCGAGGTCGTCGAGCTCGGTGACGTCATCGAGGCCCTCGTCCTGCAGAAGGAGGACAAGGACGGCCGCCTCGTCATGTCGAAGAAGCGCGCGCAGTACGAGCGCGCCTGGGGCAAGATCGAGGAGATCCACAAGGCCGAGTCGACGGTCACCGGCACGGTCATCGAGGTCGTCAAGGGCGGGCTCATCCTCGACATCGGGTTGCGCGGCTTCCTGCCCGCCTCGCTCGTGGAGATGCGCCGGGTGCGCGACCTCCACCCCTACGTGGGGCGCGAGCTCGAGTGCAAGGTCATCGAGCTCGACAAGAACCGCAACAACGTCGTGCTCTCCCGCCGCAAGTTCCTCGAGGAGACGCAGTCGGAGTTCCGCCGCGAGTTCCTCGAGACCCTCGAGAAGGGCGAGATCCGCAAGGGCACGGTCTCCTCGATCGTGAACTTCGGCTCCTTCGTCGACCTCGGCGGGGTCGACGGGCTCGTCCACGTCTCCGAGCTCTCCTGGAAGCACATCGACCACCCCGGCGAGGTCGTCGAGGTCGGCCAGGAGGTCGAGGTCGAGGTGCTCGACGTCGACCTCGAGCGCGAGCGCGTGAGCCTCTCGCTCAAGGCCACCCAGGAGGACCCGTGGCGCCAGTTCGCCCGCCAGCACTACGTCGGCGAGTTCATCGAGGGCACGGTGACGAAGATCGTCCCGTTCGGCGCCTTCGTGAAGGTCGAGGAGGGCATCGAGGGGCTCATCCACATCTCCGAGATCGCCGAGGCCCACGTCGAGGTCCCCGAGCAGGTGCTCAACGTCGGTGACCCGCTCACCGTGAAGATCATCGACATCGACGACGTGCGCCGCCGCATCTCGCTCTCGCTCAAGCAGGCCGTGAAGGCCGGCTACGGCGAGGAGCCAGAGATCGTCGAGGAGCCCACGCACACCGCCGCGGAGCCCGAGCCCAGCGCGGGCGCGCCCCAGGAGGCCCCCGCCTCGAGCGTCGGCGCCGCCCTCGAGGCCGCCCTGCAGCAGCAGCGGGGCGCCGCCGAGAGCGCCGAGCGCGAGGACACCGGCGTCTCCCTCGGCGACGTCCTCGCCGACCTCCAGCAGCAGGCCGGGCGCACCGCCGAGGAGCCTGCGGCCGACGAGTCCTTCGCCGAGGAGCCTGCGGCTGAGGAGTCCTTCACCGAGGAGCCTGAGGCAGAGGAGTCCGTCGCCGAGGAGCCCGCGGCTGAGGAGCCCGTCGCCGAGGCCGAGGAGCCTGCGGCTGAGGAGCCTGCGGCTGAGGAGCCTGCGGCTGAGGAGCCTGCGGCTGAGGAGCCTGCGGCTGAGGAGCCTGC
>PWFH01000213.1 GCA_003553795.1 Egibacter sp.
TGCGGAGTGTCCACCGCAGGAGGCGACGATGGCACGGTCGAGTGACGACGTCACCCGCACGCTGCCGGCCGAGGGCGACATGGCCGTGCCCGGGGTGATCTTCGCGTCGCAGGCCCTGCTGCCCGAGGATCCCGCGGCGCTCTTCGCCCAGGTCCGCAACGTCGCGACCCTGCCGGGCATCGTCGAGGCCTCCTACGCGATGCCCGACCTCCACGTCGGCTACGGCTTCCCGATCGGCGGGGTCGCCGCGACCGACGTGGCCCGAGGCGGCGTCGTCTCCCCCGGCGGGGTCGGCTTCGACATCTCGTGCGGTGTGCGCACCCTCGCGCTGCCCGCCCTCGCCGAGGAGGTCGACGGCCGGGCGCTCGCCGCGCTCATGGACGCCCTCGCCGAGGCGGTGCCGCACGGCACCGGCCCGGGAGGGCTCGCGCGCCCCTCCGAGGCCGACCTCACCCGGGTGCTCGCCGAGGGCGCGGAGGCGATCGTCGCCGACGGCGCTGGCGTTGCTGCCGACCTCGACCGCACCGAGGACCGCGGGCGGCTCACCGGCGCCGACCCCGGCGAGGTCGGCGCGAAGGCCCGCAAGCGCGGCAAGGCCCAACTCGGCAGCCTCGGCGGCGGCAACCACTTCCTCGAGGTCCAGGTCGTCGAGGAGGTCGTCGACGCCGAGGCCGCGGAGGTCTTCGGGCTGGCCCGCGGCCAGCTCGCCGCGACGATCCACTGCGGCTCCCGTGGCCTCGGCCACCAGGTCTGCACCGACGCGGTCGGGGTGATGCGCGAGGCGATGGGCCGCTACGGCATCACCGTGCCCGACGCCCAGCTCGCCTGCGTGCCCGTCGACTCGGCGCAGGGCCGGGCCTACGTCGCGGCGATGGAGGCCTCGGCGAACTACGCCCGCGCCAACCGTCAGCTCATCGCCGAGGCCGTCCGTGACGCCTGCGGAAAGGCCTTCGGCAGCCGCGAGGCGGTGATGGTCTACGACGTCAACCACAACATGGCCAAGCGCGAGCGCCACGTCGTCGACGGCACCGAGCGCGACCTCTGCGTGCACCGCAAGGGGGCGACGCTCGCCCTGCCCGCCGGGCACCCCGACCTGCCCGCCGAGCTCGCCGGCGTCGGCCAGCCCGTCATCGTGCCCGGCTCGATGGGCACCGCGACGTGGGTGCTCGCTGGTGACCGCGGCCGGGCGTTCGCCTCGACCTGCCACGGCGCGGGACGGCTGCGCAGCCGTAAGCAGGCGCGCAAGCGCATCGCCCCCGACGTCCTCGCCCGCGGCCTCGCCGAGCAGGGGGTCGAGGTGCGGGCCAAGAGCGCCTCCGGCCTGGCCGAGGAGGCGCCCGAGGCCTACAAGGACGTCGACGAGGTCGTCGCGGTGTGCGAGGCCGCGGGGCTCTCGCGTCGCGTGGCGCGGCTGCGCCCCCTCGGCGTCGTGAAGGGGTAGGCCGCCGCTAGGTGAGGAACTCGAGGATCGACGCGGCGATGACGTCGGGCTGCTCGAGGGAGGCCCAGTGGCTGGCCGCCGGCACGACCTTGACCCGTGAGACGGGGATCTGGCGGTGCAGGTCCTCGGTCATCGCGATGGGCGTCGAGCGGTCGTGGTCGCCGACGAGCAGCAGCGTCGGCTGGCCGATGCTCTCCTTGTCGATGTTCGGGGCCTTCGACAGCGCGCGGCACGCCTTCGCGTACTGCTTGGGGTCGTTGCCGAGGAACATCGCCCGCAGCATCCCGGTGAGCTGCGGCAGCTTCGCGTGCGTGCGGGGGGCGAGCGCCCCGGGGACCCAGTCGTCGACCAGCGCGTCCATGCCGCCCTCCTCGACGGCCTCGGCGCGCTTGGCGTAGGCCTCCTTCGCCGGCGGCTCGAAGTGGCTGATCCCCCCGAGCAGCACGAGGTGGTCGACGGCCTCGGGCTGGGCCACGGCGACCTGCTGGGCGATGAGCGTGCCCATCGAGTGCCCGACGAGGGTGACCGCCGGCAGCTCGAGCGCGCTGATGAGCGCCGCGACGTCGTTGGCCCACGTCTTGATCGAGAACGCGCCCTTGCCGGTGTCGCTGCGGCCGTGCCCGCGGAGGTCGAGGGCGATGACGTGGTGGTGCAGCCTCAGGGCCTCGGTCACGCCGTGCCAGGTGTGGAGGTTGCCGCCGAGCCCATGCACGAGCACGACCGGGGGGCCCTCGCCGGTGGACGTGTAGTGGTGACGGACCCCGTTCAGCTCGATGAACATCCTCGCTCCCAATCTCGGTGACCCGCGCAGGCTAACCCACCGCGCCGCGGTTGCCCGCGCCGGCCGCGCGCTACCCGTCGTCGTCGGCGTCGAGGTCGGCGCGCGGATCGCCCGGCAGCAGCACCTCGTCGTCGCCGGAGGCCGCGAGCTCGGAGGCCGGCGGATGCGCCCGCCCCGCGGGGTCGAGCAGCCCCGCCCCGCGTGGGCCAGTCGACGGTGCGGCGTCGGGCAGCCGGGCGACGAGGCGGTCGAGCAGCCGCTCGAGCGGCGGCCACCAGCGTCCCGCGGCGAGCTCGGCGAGCACGGCGGGCTCGGGCCTCGCGCCGGTCGGCACGACCCGGTGCGGGGCGTGCTCGTGCAGCGCGCCGAGGTACCAGTGCCGCCGCGTGGCCGGCCAGTCGTCGGGCGCGAGGACGAGGTAGTAGTCGGGCAGCTCGAGCGCGCTGGCCTGCGCGGCGCTGCGGGTCTCCTCGACGGCGACCTCGAGCTCACCGCGGGCGGCCACGCCGGTGTAGGTCCGCGTCCACGCCTCGGCGACCGCGCCGAGCGGGTCGAAGGCGCTGACGGCGTAGGTGGCCTGGGTGCGGGCGACCTCCCGCAGCGTCGCCGCGCCGCGCGCAGCGAGGCCAGCCCCGCCGGCCTCGTCGGCGACGTAACGCACGTTGCGCGCGGAGGCGAGCCGCCGGGCCGCGCTCCGGGCGACGTCACCCTCGGCGGTCGCGTCGACGACGGCCACGACGGTGGTCTGGGCGCGCTGCATCAGCCCAGCAGGCCGAGGCCGTCGTCGGGATCCATCTCGGCGAGCAGGACGCGGCAGCGCTCGGCCTCCTCGTCCTCGCCGATCGCCGCGGCCGCCCGCCCGAGCGCGGCGACGCTGCGCAGCACCCCGTGGTTGGGCGCGTGGCTCGAGGGCACCGGCCCCTGCCCGCCCCAGCCGGCCTTGCGCAGCCGGTCGAGGCCGCGGTGGTAGCCGGTGCGGGCGAAGGCGTAGGCGGCGACGGGGTCGCCGGCGTCGAGGGCGTGCTCGGCGAGTCGTGCCCACGCCTCGAGGTGGGTGGGGGCCGCCGCGGCGGCGCGGCGCAGCGCCTCGGCCCGCGCGGCCGGGTCGTCGTCCATCGCCTCGGCGAGCCGTGCCGTCGCCTCGTCGGGCTCGGCGTCGAGGTAGGTCGCGTCGGCGCCGTGCAGCGGCAGTCCCTTGGTCGTCATGGCCTCCAGTCTTGCCCGCTCGACGATCGCGACACCCCTGCGGCCGCCCGATGCGGGGAGTGGCGGATCCCGTCGGCCTGACCGACGCGAGTCGCCACTCCCCGCGGGGAGCGGGGCGCGCGCCGCCGCAGCCGTCCCGGGCCTACCATGGCGGGCCGGCGAGCGGCGATCGAGCGGCGAGGAGGTGCAGGCCCACGGTGCGTCACCGACGCCGTCGTGCCCGGGGCGCGGTCGTCGCGCTCGCCGTCGCCGCGGTGGTGCTCGCCGGCTGCGGGGGCGGTGAGGCCAACCCCGACAACCAGCCCCGCGATGGGCGCGCGGGCATCACCCTCGCGGGCACCGTCGACGGCCGGCAGGTCAGTGTGCGCGACGGCGCCCCGCAACTCGTGTTCGGCGCCTGCGACCCGGCGACCGGCGCCGACGACGACGTCTGCATCATCACGCAGACCGTCGTCGGGGACACCTTCGTCCTCGTCTTCGAGAACCCCGCGCTCCTCGAGGACGGCGCGGTCCTCGACGTCGCCGGCTCCGACTGTCGGGGCGATCGATGCGAGACGATCACCGAGCACGCCGTCGTCGATGTCCAGGTCGGGGAGGACCGTGTCCGTGCCCGCGGCGGCCAGGTCCTCATCGAAGCGGTCGAGCCGCTCGTGCGCTACCGCGGCGAGGTTCGCCTCGAGCTCCCCGACGGCCGGGTCTCCGGTGACTTCGACGTCATCCCCCGCGACGACTGACCCCGGACGGACCGTGCCGGCGGCCGCCTCGGACCTGCCGCGGTGCGGCCCCGGGCCACGGCCGGGCCATCCCCGCGGCTCGCCATCGGGGCTGCGGTGGCCCCGGACAGCAGCGGCTCAGTCGGTCGTGCCGAAGACCCCGCGGAGGCGGTCGAGGGCGCCGCGCCGCGCCTCGCCGCGGTGCACCGGACGTCGCGCGGGGCCCTCGTGCAGCGCCGGCACCTCGGCGGTCGGGCTCGCCGAGGCCTGGAGGATGAGCGGGTCGGCGCCGTCGTTGCGCAGTCCGTGGGTCACGCCGGCGGGCACGAGGAGGGCCTGCAGCGGCTCGAGCACCGCCTCGGCCTCGGGGGTGACGATCCACGCGCGTCCGCCGAGCACGGTGTAGACGACGTCGGCCTCGGCGAGCTCGCGCGCGCCGATGTGCTGCCCGGGTTCGAGGCAGACGACGTCGACGGCGAGGAGGTCGGTGGCGAACACCCGCCGGCTCGAGGCGCCGCCGCTCGTGAAGTCGACGTAGTCGCGCAGGTCAGCGGCGATCGGCTCGCCCGGCTCCGGCGTCGCGGACATGGCCGACAGCGTAGCCGGCGACGGCCACTAGACTCGCGCGCCGAGAGCCCTGCCGTCGACGGCGGCGCCACGCTTCGACCCCGGAGGTCGTCATGCCCACGTTCGCGTTCCGCAAGCACTCGCCCGACGACGTCGCCACCGCGGTCGTCGCGGTCTTCGCCGCCAAGGGCGAGGACGCGCCGACGCTCGGCGCGGACGCGGCGGCGCTCGGCAAGGCGCTCAAGATCGACCTCGGCGAGGAGCTCGCCGCGCTGCGCTTCACCGGCGAGGCGAACCAGACCGCGCGCATCCCCACCCGCGGCAAGGCCGAGGCGCCGCTCGCGCTCGTCGTCGGCCTCGGCTCCGAGCCCGACGTCCACGCGCTGCGGGCCGCCTCCGGGGCCGCGGCGAAGGCCGCCGCCAAGGACGCCGACCTCGCGATCACCGTGCCCGGCGACCTCCTCGCCGGCGAGCCCGGCGCCGCGGAGCGCACCGCCGCGGTCGTCGAGGGGGCCACGCTCGGCGCCTACGCCTACACCGCGTTCAAGTCCAAGGCGCCCGACGCGCCCGGCATCGGCGAGGTCGCCCTGCTCGCCGGCGACGGCCTCAAGGGTGCGGAGGTCAAGGACGCGATCGTCCCGGCGGAGGCGATCGCCCAGGCGGTGTGCCTCACCCGCGACCTCGTCAACACCCCGCCGCAGGACAAGCGCCCGCCGGCGCTGGCCGAGCGGCTCGCCGAGCGCGCGAAGGAGGCCGGCCTCAAGGTCAAGGTCCATGACGAGGACGACCTCGCCAAGCGCGGCTTCGGCGGCATCCTCGGCGTCGGGCAGGGCTCCTCGGCCCCGCCGCGCCTCGTCGAGCTCACCTACAGCAAGGGCCGTCCCGAGCACCACCTCGTCCTCGTCGGCAAGGGCATCACCTTCGACACCGGCGGGGTCAGCCTCAAGCCGTCCTCGGGGATGGCGACGATGAAGATGGACATGGCCGGCGCGGCGACGACGTTCGCCGCCGCGGTGGCCATCGCCGAGCTCGGGCTCAAGCTCAAGGTCACGACCCTGCTCCCGCTCGCCGAGAACATGCCGTCGGGCACCGCCCAGCGGGTCTCCGACGTCCTCACCCAGTACGGCGGCAAGACCGTCGAGGTCATGAACACCGACGCCGAGGGCCGCCTCGTCCTCGCCGACGCGCTCGCCTACGCCGCCGAGCAGGAGCCCGACGCGATGATCGACGTCGCGACGCTCACCGGCGCCCAGATCGTCGCGCTCGGCTCGAAGATCGCCGGGCTCATGGGCTCCGACGACGACCTCCTCGCCGCCCTTGAGGGCGCCGCGGAGCAGACCGGCGAGCTGCTCTGGCGGCTGCCGCTGCCCAAGGAGTACCGCGAGCACCTCGACAGCGACGTCGCCGACCTCAAGAACATCGGCAAGGGCCGCGAGGCTGGCACGCTCGCCGCGGGGCTCTTCCTCAAGGAGTTCACCGGCGAGGTCCCCTGGGCCCACCTCGACATCGCCGGGCCGGCGTTCGAGGAGAACGGCAACGGGCCGCTGCAAGGCAAGGGGGGCACCGGCATGGGCGTGCGCACCCTCGTGGCCTACGCCTGCGGCCTCGCCGACTAGCGGGCCTGCCCGGCCTCAGGCCCGCCCGTCCCCAGGCCTGCTGCCCGGCCTCAGGCCTGCCCGGCCTCAGGGCTGCCCGAAGCTGTCGCGGTCGACGACGACCCGGCGGTGACGGCAGTGGGCGACCTCCCGCTCGTCGCCGTTGGTGACGCTCACGCTGAACTCCAGCCGTCGGCCGTGGACGCCGAGCAGCACTGCCTCGGCGAGGACCTGCCCGCCGAGAGGCGTCGGCACTTGGTGATCGACCTCGAGCCAGGAGCCGACGCTGGTCTGGCCCTGCTCGAGACAGCCACCGAGCGCGGCCACCGCCGCCTGCTCGCAGAGGGCGACGACCCGGGGGGTGCCGAGCACCGGCAGGTCACCGGAGCCCAGCGCGCTCGCGGTGTCGGCCTCGGCGACGGGGAGCTCGACGCTTGCTCGGAGTCCCGGTACGCAGTCGCTGGGCTCTCGCATCGTGTCCTCTTCGCTCGCCAGCCCGGGTCCGCGCTGGCAGGATGGCTCGTTGGTGGGCGGGCGCAGCCCGGCGTGTCGATCGGCCCCGTGAGGACCCAGCATGAGCGACGGTGAAGCGGCCTTCAAGCGCGAGTGGAGCCCGGCGTGAACGACCCGCTCGGCGTCATGGCGATCATCGCCGCGCAGGCCGCGGTCGGCGGCGCGGCACTGACGTGGCTGCTCGGGCTGTGGGGTCAGGCCCGCCGCGGGTTCTTCCTGCTCATGGGCGTGACGGTCACCCTCGTCGCCTGGGGCGCCTACGCCGCGGCGCGCGCCGCGTTCGAGCCCTCCGAGGCCGTCATCACCGTCCTGCCCGGCGACCCGTCGCTGCTCCTGCTCGTCACCGCACTGCTGTCGACGCTGTCGGTCGGGCTGCTCTTCGCCCGCGCCGACCGCGCCGGGCGCCGCGCCGGCGTGGCCTCCGCCCTCGTCGGCGTGGTCGCGCTCGTGCCGCTGGCCGCGGCACGGGGGACCGCGGTGGCCGCCGGGGTCGGCGAGGTCGTCCTCGGCGCAGCCTTCCTCGGCGCGACCCTCTACGGGCTCGTGCTCGGGCACTGGTACCTCTTCGAGCGCGCCCTCGACAACCGCCACATGATCGATGCGGCGAAGGCCTACGCCGTCGGCTGCGTTGCTGCAGCGGGCTCCGCAGCGCTCTCGGCGACCAACCCCGCTCCGCCGCTCGGGGGCTTCTCGCCGTTCCTCGCCATCCCCGGCTTCTCGGTCTACCTCGCCTTCGGCCTCGTCGCCGTCTGCGCGCTCATCGCCGGGTTCACTTGGAAGCTCGCCACCGAGGGTGGCCGCTCGATCCAAGCGGCGACCGGGCTCATGTACCTCGCCCTCATCATGGCCTTCAGCGCCGAGGTCTCCTCGAAGGTCCGGTTCTTCGCCGGCGCCTGATACCGGGTCCTCCCGGCTCGGTGCGGCCCGCCGCGGAGGTGGTGAGGCTGCGGCGCGCCGGGCGTCGATGGGCCCCTTCGCGAGGCGTCGTCGGCGGTCCCGGCGTCGGGGTGGTGAGGCTGCGGCGCGGCGGGCGAGGCCGGCGCCTCACCAGCAGCCGGCATGGCCCGCGATTGGAGCGCGGTGGTGCGAAGACGGCGCGACCGAGCGCACCGAACTCTCACCACCGGGCCCTACGGTCCGGATGAACGGGCAAGCCACGGCGAGGTGGTGAGCCTCCGGCGCGCCGGAGCGCGCCGTTCGCTACCCACCGGTCGAACCGGGCCGAGCGCGCCGCCCGCGCGGCGCTGCGCCGCGCCGAACCCGCACCACCCCCGCGCCGAACCCTCACCACCCCCGCGCCGGACCCGCACCACCGCCGCGCCGAACCCGCACCACCCGAGCGACCCTCGCGCCGAACCCGCACCGCCCACGTGCCGAGCGCGCGGCCTGCCGAGCGCGCCGGGCAGGCGGTAGCGTGCGCGCGGCAGCACCGACCGCGACCCACGGAGGAGCGCTCTTGCCCGGCACCTCGCTGCGGCCTCCCGGCCGCCACGTCGTCCTCGCGAGCACCGACGCCGAGCCGTTCGCCTCGCTGCGCAGCCGCCCGCTGCCGCGCGAGGAGCGCCGCAAGATCGGCAAGCGCCTGCGCAAGGACGTGCCGCGCTCGACCCTCGGGCACTGGGAGCCACCGCCGGACCGCGTCGACCCGCTCGAGCTCATCGCGCGCAGCCACGACGGACGGATCGACTGGCTCGTGCCGGTGCGGTACGGGCGCATGGCCGCCTCGCCGTACGGCTTCCTGCGCGGCACGGCGATCGTCATGGCCGAGGACTTCGCCCACCTGCCCTCGACGAACATCCAGCCGGTGATCTGCGGGGACGCCCACGTCGGCAACATCGGCTTCTACGCCTCGCCTGAGCGCACCCTCGTCCTCGACCTCAACGACTTCGACGAGTCCCACCCGGGCAGCTGGGAGTGGGACCTGCGCCGACTCGCGACGAGCGTGTGGGTCGCAGGCCGCGAGAACGGCGCGAGCGAGGAGGAGTGCGAGGCCGCCGCCCGGGCCTGTTCAGCGGCCTACCGGGCGCACATGCGGGAGCTCTACGACCAACCGCTGTTCCTGCGGTCGTTCGAGGAGCTCGACCTCGAGCGTCTCAAGGACACCGCGTCGGAGAAGTCGCTGACCAAGCAGATCAAGCGCTCGGCCAAGCGGGCGAAGCGGCGGACCTCCGACCGCGCGCTGCCGCGCTTCACCGAGGTCTTCGACGGCTACCGGCGCATCGTCGAGGAGCCGCCGCTCATCACCCGTCCGAGCGACCTCGAGTTCGAGGATGTCGCCGCCGGTCTCGACGACTACCTCGCGACCCTCGAGTCGCACTGGCAGCGCGTCCTCGGTGGCTACACCCTCGTCGACATCGTCCACAAGGTCGTCGGCGTCGGCAGCGTCGGCCTGCGCGCCTACATCGCCCTGCTCGAGGGCTCCGGGCCCGACGACGTGATCTTCCTCCAGCTCAAGCAGGCCCGCCGCTCGGTCATCGCCCGTCATGTCCACGGCGACTCCGCCTGGCACGCCCACCAGGGCCAGCGCGTCGTCGAGTATCAGCAGGCGCTGCAGACCGTCAGCGACCCGCTGCTCGGCTGGACGACGGTGCGCGGGCACCAGTACTACGTGCGGCAGTTCCGCAACATGAAGGGCACGGTCCCCCTCGACGAGATCGACGCCGACGCGCTGACCGACTACGCCGGCATCTGCGGGCAGCTGCTCGCCAAGGGGCATGCGCGGACGAGCGGGGCCTCGCTCATCGTCGGCTACCTCGGCAAGTCCGAGAAGTTCGACGGCCACCTCGCCCGCTTCGCCCGGGCCTACGCCGACCAGACCGAGGCCGACCACGCCGCGCTCGTCGCCGCGGTGCGCCGCGGCGACGTGCCCGCCGAGCACGGCATCTGACGCAGGGCCGGCTGGCGGCGACGCACCTGCTGTTGGGTCCGCAGCTCCAGCGTTGCGCGGCGCCATGCCGGTGGTGTCGGACTGGCGCGACCTCCTCGAGCAGGGCTCGAACGGCAGTCTGGTCGGCCTTCCAGGCCGTGACCTTTGGCCCTGCGCTTTATGTTTGTACTGGTTCTACGTTTTGTGTCCGAGTCCAAGTTGGGCATCGGGCTCTTCGTAGAAGGGGGCATGGCATGGGCACGCTCACCGGCAAGGTCGCCGTCATCACTGGTGCGAGCTCTGGCATCGGCAGGGCCACCGCGCTCGGTGCCGCCCGAGAGGGCGCGAGCATCGTCGTTGCAGACATGAACGCGGAAGGCGGCGGCGAGACCGTCAACCTTGTGAAGGAAGCCGGCGCCGAAGCGCTGTTCGTTCAGGCCAACGTCACCGACGTCGCCAGCGTCGATGGGCTCATGGCCGAGACGCTCGACCGCTTCGGGACCGTGGATCTCGCCTTCAACAACGCCGGCATCGCGGGCGCCCTCGGCGAGACCCACACCTACGAGAACGCCGAGTGGGACAAGGTCATCGCTGTGAACCTCACCGGCGTCTTCAACTGCCTCAAGGCTGAGCTTGCGGTCATGCGTGAGCGCGGTGCCGGAGCGGTGGTCAACACTGCCTCGATCCTCGGTCTTGTCGGGTTCGCGAATACCCCCGCCTACACCGCGGCCAAGCACGGCGTCGTCGGGCTCACGCAGGTGGCGGCGCTCGAGAACGCCGGCCACGGGATCCGCGTCAACGCCGTGTGCCCGGGATTTACCGAGACCCCGATGGTCATGGATGGGGCACTGAAGGCCCGCAACAACCCCGAGGTGATCGAGCAGATCGAGAGCTCGACGCCCGCGGGGCGCCTCGGCCAGCCCGAGGAGATCGCCGAGGCCGTCCTGTGGCTGTGGTCCGATCGCGCCTCATACATGAACGGCCACGCGCTCGCCGTTGACGGCGCGTACACGGCGAAGTAGCACCTGGGCAGCAGCGGCAGGCGGCCGGCGGGCCCACCCGGCGGCCGCCTGCCGCGTTGAGGGGCGGCTGCGCGGTGCCCGCTGTCGCTGCTGGGCCGCTCTCGAGATCTGCTGGCGAGGCGCCGCCGAGCGAGTACGGTCAGGGCGGTTGACGGGAGGTGAGATCGTGCCCCGTTGCTGACCGAGACCGACTCTCGAGAGTTGGGCAAGAGGAGTCGAGAGGGTGACCGAGGGTTGGCCCTGCCCGGCCTGCGGGCATCCCTGCCCGTGGCCGCCGCGCGGGCGCTGCGAGGGGTGTGGGGTGCCGCTGGAGGGCCCTGAGGTCGACGAGATCGTCGCGCTCGACCACGAGCTCGGCCGAGCGCACGAGCGGCGGGCCGCGCTCGTCGACCGGTTGCGAGAGGAGGCGGAGGCGCCGCCGCCGGGGCCAGCGCCCGCGCCGACGTCGGAGGGCGGGTGGCCTCCACCAGCGCCCGGGGCAGGCTGGCCGCCGCCGGCGGCGCCGGCGTCCGGATGGCCAGCGCCCCACCGCGGCCTTTCGGGCCGCTCGGCGCAGACGCTGCTCGCGATCGCCGGCGTGGCGCTGCTCGCCGTCGGCGCGCTCGTCTTCACCGCGGTGGCCTGGGCGCGGCTGACCCCCGCCGGGCAGGCGCTCGTCCTGCTCGGCGCGACCGTCCTCGCCGCGCTGCTCGCCCCGGTGCTCGTGCGTCGGGGGCTGCGCGCCACCGGCGAGTCCATCGCTGCGCTCGCGGGCCTGCTCGGGGCGGTGACGATCCTCGGTGCCCGCGCGCAGGGGGCGTTCGGCGCCGATACGCCCGCGGTCTTCGCCTACGTCGCGGTGTCGGCGGCGCTGCTCGCAATCGTGCTCCTCGCGCTGGGGCATGCGGCCGGCACCCGCGGCGGTGAGGCCGTCGCGCTGCCCGCCGCCGTGCTCGCCGCGCTGGTCGGGCCCGCCGCGGTCATCGACGAGACCGTCCTCACCGCCGAGGCCTACCCGCTCGGCCTCGCGCTCGCCGCGGTGCTGCTCTGGCCGCTGCGCGGCACGCTGCGCAGCCGCAGCGCCGCGGCGACCAGCGCTCCTCTCATCGCGGGTCTGCTCGCCATCGCCTGGCTCGGCGCGCTGCTCGCGGCGATCGGCGTCGGCGTCGACGGTTCGCTGCCCGACCTCGGCTGGCCGTTGGCGGCGACCGTGGTCCTCGCCGTCGCGCTGGCCTCACGCCCACAGCCCATCGCCCATGGCGCCGCCGGCGTCGCGGTCGCGGTCCTCCTCGCCGTGAGCGGGGCGGTCGTTGCCGACGACGTCGCCGGGCGCCTCGGCGGTCCTGCCGCCGAGTTGCCATGGGTGCTCACCGGCGCGGCGGTCGGCGCGCTGGCCGCGGGGGCCCTCGCCTCGGCGCTTGCGGCCGGGGTGCCCTCGCGCGGTCGGGGGATCGCCTGGGGCAGCGCCGGGGTCGTGGGCCTCGTCGCCTTGAGCGTCCTCGGGTGGTTCCTCGAGGCGCTGGTGGGCGACGCGGTCCGGCTCGTCGTCGAGGCGTGGCAGCCCTGGCGTGGTGAGGCCGACGATGCGGCCGTCGCGGTCCTGGCCGCCGCCGCGGCGTTGACCGTCGCGGCGGCCCTGCTCGCCGTGGCGCTCGGCGGACGGCGTCGCGGGCTGCTCGCCCTGCTCGCCGGTGTCGCGGGGAGCGCGGTCGGTGCGGTGACGCTGCTCGGCGGCGGCTGGCAGGGCCAGGCGCTCGTCGCGGCGGTCGTGCTCGCTGGCGCGGCGGCAGCGCAGCTGCGCCGGCCCACGCTGGCGGGCGAGGTCGGCGCGGGAGCCGGGGCGGTGTGGCTCGCCGTCTGGTCGCTCGGCCAGCGCTGGGTGACCGTCGCTGCGCTCGCTGCGGTCGCACTGGTCGCGGGCCTGCTCGCCTCCGCGCTGACGCGTCGCGCACCGCAGTCCGGCGGACCCGCGGTGCCCGAGGCACTCGCGGGGGCGGCCCGCCGGGCCGTGGCCGCCGCCGCGGTCGCGGGACTGCTCGCGGTGCCCGTCGCCGGGCGCGCGGCGAGCCTCGCCAGCGAGCTCGTCGTCGTGCTCGCCGCCGCGGTCGGCGCGGTCGCCCTCGCCGCAGCCGCGGGCGGGCTGCGCGAGCACCCGGCGCTGGCGGCCAGCGCGGTGCCGGTGGCCGTGGCCGGGTCGGTCACGCTCGCGAGCGCAGCGGCGGCCTCACCGAGCCTCGCGACCCTCGCCACCGTCGGCTTCCTCGCCACCGCCGGTGCCCTCGCCGCGGGTCTGCTTTCGCCGCTGGCCTGGCCGCTGCAGGCCGCGGGGTGGCTGGCCGCCGCGGCGACCGCCGCGCTGCTCGCCGACGCGGGTGTCGACGTCGTCGAGGCCTACGTCGCGGTGCCGGTCGCCGGCCTCGGCGCCTACGGGATTTGGCGCCTGCGTGTTGACCGCGCCCTCGGCAGCGCAAGGGCGCTGTGGGTGCCGCTCGCGCTGGGGCTCGTACCGACCGCCGCCGAGCTCCTCGCCGATCCCGCGGACCTGCCGCGGCTGCTCGGGCTCGTCGCGGCGGCGGTCGCGCTCGGCGTCGCCGGCTGGCTGACGCGCTGGGGCGCCCTCGTGCTCGCCGCCGGCGTCGCCGTGGCCGTCGTCGTCGCCACCCAGCTCTGGGTCGCTGCCGAGGCCGCGCCCGGCTGGCTCGTCCTCGCCCTGGCCGGCCTCGTCCTCGTCGTGGTCTCGGCGACCTGGGAGCGCCAGCTCGCACGGTTGTCGCGATTCCGCGAGGGCGTCAGCGCACTGCGGTGACCTCGCCTCGACGGACCTCGCCTAGACGGCGACCAAGGCCGGCCGCTGGATGATGGAGCGCTTGTCCGCCCTGGCGGCTGAAGGCTTCATCGAGCGGTGGGCCGCCAGCCCGCTGAAGACTGATTGGAGCGTTTGGCCGCCCTGGCGGCTGAAGGCTCCACCGAACGCCGGACAAGCGGGGCGCGGGCGCCGCCGCCGGCGCGGGGGACCAGCGGGGCGCGGGCACCGCCAGCGGCGCGGCGCGGCAGACCAGGGGGGTCAGGCGGGCGCCGCCGCCGGCGCGGGGACAAGCGGGGCGCGGGCGCCGCCGCCGGCGCGGCGCGGCAGACCATGGGGGTCGGGCGGCCGCAGCGCGCCTCAGCCGCCCGCGGCCTCCTCGAGCGCGGCGCGCACGACCTTGTAGTCGCTCTCGGGCCACTCGCGGATGTTGCCCTGGAAGGCGAGCTTCCAGTTCTCCGGCGGCCACTTCTTCACGAACTCGAGGTCGTCGTAGAGCTCCTCGGCGGGCACCCACGCCTCGGGGTCGGTGAGGGTGACCTCGGGGGCGATCTCGACCCGCCAGGGGTAGTCCTCGCCGGGCTTGGAGGTCCAGATGAGCTCGTGGTCCTCGAAGTGCTCGCTCGTGACCTCGACGGTCGCGCCGAAGGCGACGTGCTTGGTGATGTAGTAGATGAGCTTGTCGCCGGGGGTGAGCTGCTCGGCGGTCTTGCGCCGGCGGGCCTTGATGCCCTGCACGCTCCAGCCGCGCTCGGCGGTCCGCTCGAAGTTGTCCGGCGAGGTCGTCACGCACCAGATCCGCATGCCCTAGCGCTCCTTGGGGTGGTAGACGGCAACGAGGAGGCCGTCGCCGACGAAGAGCACCTGCGCCTCGAAGTCGGGGTCCTCGGCGACCTCCTCGACGAAGGCGCGCAGTCCTGCGGCGTCCTCGTCGTCGGCGGGCGCGTCGGCGATCTCGCCGCCCCACCAGACGTTGTCGGCGACGAGCAGTCCGCCGGGGCGCAGCAACCGCCGCGCGTGGGCGAGGTAGGCGGGGTACTCGGTCTTCGCCGCGTCGCAGAAGACGAGGTCGTAGGAGGTGTCGGCGAGCCGCTCGAGCACGGTGAGCGCCTGGCCGAGGATGGAGCGGACCCGTTCGCTGTGGCCGGCCTCGGCGTAGGCCTTCTGCGACAGCGCCTGGTGGTCGGGGTCGGCCTCGATCGTCGTCAGCGCCCCGCGCGGGTGCATGCCCGCGAGCAGCCACAGCCCGCTGTAGCCGCCGCCGGAGCCGATCTCGACGATGGTCTTCGCGGGCTCGAGGCCGGCCAGCCAGCGCAGCATGGCCCCGGTCTCGTAGGCGACCGAGGGGATGTCGGCCTCCTCGCTGCGCGCGCGGGCGGCGCGGAGGGGCTCGTCCTCTGGGGGGTTGACCCGCTGCAGGTACGCGCGGGCGTTGGCGTCGCTGTCCACCGGCCTGTCCTCTTGTCATCGACGGCGCCTGCACCTTACCCGCCACGGCCCCTCGTAGAGCGGCGACGTACACTTCCACCGCGAGGAAAGGAGCGCCGTGGCCACCGCTGCGCGCCCGGGGGAGCAGTGCGACGACCGTCGCGTCGATGCCCGGCGCCCGCTCGGTGGGCTCACGGACGAGCGGACGGCCCGGGACCGCGGGCCCGAGGGGCCTGGGGGCACCGACCCGCGCGTGGCCGCTCTGCCCGCCCCCGACCCGCAGATGCCCGACGCGCACCCGGCCGACTTGGCGGCACCTGGTCCGCAGGCGGCCGACCGGGGTTCGCCCGACGCGCACCCCGCCGACGCGCACCCCTCCGACGCGCACCCCCCCGACGCGCACCCCCCCGACGCGCACCCCGCCGACGCGGGGACGCCCGGCCCGCAAGCCGAGGGCCCCCATGGCGAGCCCGACCCCCGACCGGGGTGGGACGAGGTCGCCGAGCGCTACGGCCCGCGCATCCGCCGCATGGCCTTCAAGCTCACCGGCGACCCCCACGACGCCGAGGACCTCACCCAGGACGTCTTCGTGCGCGTCTACCGCAACCTCGAGAGCTACCGTCCCGGCACGTTCGACGGCTGGCTCTACCGCATTACGAAGAACCTCTTCCTCGACCGCATGCGCCGCCGCGCCCGCCTGCGGATGCAGCCGCTGGGGGAGGAGGAGTGGGAGGCGCCGGTCTCCTCCGAGCCCGGCCCTGCCGACGTCGTCGACAACCGCACGCTCGGCAGCCGTCTCGAGCGCGCCCTCGCCGAGCTCGGGGAGGACTTCCGCCTCGCCGTCGTGCTCTGCGACGTCGAGCAGCTGTCGTACGAGGAGATCGCCGAGCTCACCGGCTGGCCGATGGGCACGGTGCGCTCGCGCATCCACCGGGGCCGGCGCCAGCTGCGCGAGGCCCTCGACGGGGTCGCCGTCGCCGAGCGGGGCGACGATGGCTGAGCGCTGCTCCTTCGAGCCGCTGCTGTCGGCCTGGCTCGACGGCGAGCTCGGCGAGACCGAGGCCGGCCGCGTCAGCGCCCACCTCGAGGGCTGTGCGGACTGCGCCTGCGAGGTCGCCGGCCTGCGGGAGGTCCGCGCGCACCTGCGCAGCCTGCCGCGCCACGACGAGGAGGAGGCCGCCCCCGACGCGCTCGCGCAGACCCGCGCCGACGTCGAGCGGCTGCGCCGCGCCGCGCTCGACCCGCTGCTCGGCCCGCCACCCTCCCGCCCGCGGGTGGCGGTGGCCGCCGGGCTCGCCGCGATCGTCATGCTCGCCAGCGCCCTGCTCGGCGCGTCCGTCGAGCGCGAGCCGCTGCGCGCCGAGGCCCCGCCTGACGAGGCCTTCTACGTCGAGCAGTTCGACGGCGTGGCCGACGGGCTCATCATCGTGCCGGCCGTCGACCGGTGAGCGCCGAGCCGCGCGCGCCCCGCTTCCCGCCGGTGCCGCGGCGCCGGCCCTCCCGCAGCACCGCCCCGGCGGTACTCGCCGGGCTCGCCGCCGGCATCGCCGGCGCGGTCATCACCGCGGTGATGCTCGGCGCTCCCGCCGGGACCGACGACGCTGAGCCCGCCCCGCAGCCGGCCGTCGCGCCGGTCGAGCTCGGCGCCGCCGACGACCGCGTCGCCGCGGTCGCCGAGGCGGTCCTTCCCGCGGTCGTGCGCGTCGACATCGACGGGGGCACCGCCCGCGGCAACGGCAGCGGCGTCGTCTACCGCAGCGACGGCCTCATCGTCACCAACCACCACGTCGTCGCCAGCGGCGGCGACCTCACCGTCGTCTTCGCCGACGGCGCGACCGAGTCCGCCGAGGTCGTCGGCAGCGACGAGCTCAACGACCTCGCGGTCCTCTCCGTCGACGTCGAGGACCTGCCGACCGTCGCCGTCGGCGCCGCGGAGAGCCTGCGGGTCGGCGAGCTCGCCGTGGCCGTCGGCAGCCCCTTCGGCCTCGAGGGCACGGTCACCGCCGGGGTGATCAGCGCGCTCGACCGCGGCATCGACGTCGATGGCCCGTCCGGAGCGAGCCTCACCCTGCCGCGGGTCATCCAGACCGACGCGCCGATCAACCCTGGCAACTCCGGAGGCCCGCTCGTCGACGGCCACGGGCGGCTCATCGGCATCAACTCCGCGATCCTCACCTCCGGGCGGCCCGCCAACGCCGGCGTGGGCTTTGCGATCCCCGTCGACATCGTCGCCGACATCGCCGACGAGCTCATCGCCAACGGCGTCGTCGTGCACCCGTTCCTCGGCGTGGAGGGCGAGTCCGTCGAGGGCTCCGAGGCCGTCGCGCTCGGCATCGACGGCGGCGCGGAGGTCCTCGCGGTGCGCCCCGGCAGCCCCGCCGAGGAGGGCGGACTCGAGGCCGGTGACGTCATCACCGCCGTCGGTGAGGAGGAGGTCACCTCAATGGGCGAGCTCATCGTCGCCGTGCTGACCTTCGAGGTGGGCGAGGCCGTCGAGGTGGCGTATCGTCGGGGGGAGACGGCAGCGAGCACGACGGTCGAGCTCGCCGAGCGGCCGTCGTCCTAGCCCCGCGGAGGTGAGCCGGTGCTGAGCTCGTGGGAGATCCTCACGCTCGCGCTGCTCGCGCTGCTCATCTTCGGGCCCGAGCGCCTGCCGGGCATGGCCCGCAACGCCGGCAAGACGATCTCGAAGCTGCGCACCGAGGCGAACTCCACCCTCGACGAGCTCAAGCGCGCGAGCCAGATCGAGGAGCTCAAGGCCGCCGTGGACCCCTCCGAGCTGCGCGAGGCCGCCGCGACCCTCGAGGCCGAGGCCCGCCAGCTCGGTGAGGCCGCCGACGAGGCGCTGGCCGCCGCCAACGACGAGCGCGCGCCCGCGCCCTTCGACCCTGATGCGACGTAGCGCTGTCGCGTGGCGCCTCGCCGCGGGCGCGGGGCTGCTCGCCGTGGGCTGGTCGGCGATCGCGAGCCCCCGCGTGGCCCGCGCCGACGTCGCCGCCGGCCAGGCGCTGCGTGACGCCGGGGGGCCCGCCGTCGACCGCGCGGTCGTGGCCACGACCGACCTCGGCTCGGTCTACGCGACGCTGTCGGCCTCGGCGACCCTCGCCGTGCTCGGCCGCCGCCGCGACGCCGCCGACGTCGCCGGGGTGGGGCTGTCGGCGTGGGCCTGCTCGGAGGCTGCCAAGCGGGTCTTCGACCGCCGCCGCCCCTACGAGGCCGACGGCACCCGCCGGCTGCTGCGCCCCCCGGCGGGCTCGTCGTTCCCCTCGGGCCACGCCACGGTGGCCACCGCGGTCGGGCTCACCCTCGCCGAGGGTGCGGCCCACCCCGCCGGCCGCGCGATCCTGAGCGGGCTCGGCCCCCAGGTCGCCGCGAGCCGGGTCTACGCCGGGGTGCACTACCCCTCCGACGTCGTCGGCGGCGCAGGGCTCGGCACGCTGCTCGCCACCGCCTGGCGCGGGCCGCTCGGGGGCCTCGGCCGCTGGGTCGTCGCGCGCGCCGTGGCCGTCTCCACCGCCCTTGCCCGCGTCCTCGGCGCGGCGCTCGCCGCAGGCCTGCGCCGCCGGCGCGCCGGCCGTCGGGCGTAGCCGCCCTACAGCGACAGCGGCAGGCTCTTGCCGGCCAGGGAGCTGCGCAGCCCCTCGAGGCGCTCGGCGATCTCGACGAGGCGCTTGCTCGCCGGGGCGTCGGGCGCGCCGATGACGAGCGGCACGCCGTCGTCGGCGCCCTCGCGCAGCCGCGGGTCGATCGGCACCGAGCCGAAGAGCTCGGTGGAGAGCTCCTCGGCGAGCTGACCGCCGCCGCCCTCCCCGAAGATCGCGTACTCGGTGCCGGTGTCGGGCGCGATGAACGTCGCCATGTTCTCGATGACCCCGGCCACGCGCATCCCGGTCTGGTCGGTGGTCTGCCCGGCGCGCAGCGCGACCTTCTGCGCGGCCTGCTGGGGGGTGGTGACGACGACCATGTCGGCGTTGGGCAGCATCTGCGCCAGCGAGATCGAGATGTCGCCGGTGCCCGGCGGCAGGTCGCAGAGCAGGAAGTCGAGGTTGCCCCAGTAGACGTCGGCGAGGAACTGCTGCAGCGCGCGGTGCAGCATCGGCCCGCGCCAGATCACCGGCTTGTCGCTGTCGAGGAAGAAGCCGATGGAGATGACCTTCACGCCGTGGCCGAGCAGCGGCAGGACCATGTCCTCGAGCGCGACCGGCCGGCCCTCGATGCCCATCATCCGCGGGATCGAGTAGCCCCAGATGTCGGCGTCGAGCACGCCGACGCGGTGGCCTTTCGCCGCCAGCGCCGCGGCGAGGTTCGTCGTGATCGAGGACTTGCCGACCCCGCCCTTGCCCGAGGCGATCGCGAGGACCTTCGTGTCGTTGTCGAGCTCGTTGAAGGGGATGTGGGGGTCCCCGCCCTCGTCCTCGCCGTGCTTGGCCGGGCGCACCCGCTCGACGAGGGCGTCGCGCGCCTCGTCGTCCATGACCTCCCACGCGAGGTCGAGGCCGGTGAGCTGGCCGAGCTCGCTGAGCGCCTCGACGGCGCGCTGCTTGATCGCCTCGGCGGCGGGGTAGCCGGCAACGGGCAGGCGCACGGTGAGCTCGACGCGGCCGCCGGTGACGCTGACCTCGCCGAGCTCGCCGGCCTCGGCGAGGGTGAGGTCGACGAGGGGGTCGCGCACGTTGCCGAGCGCGTCGCGGATGGCGTCGAGGGAGTGCGGGTCGTCGATGGCCACGATGCGCTCGGTTCCTCTCCGGGGCGGGCGGCAGGTCGGCTGTGCCGAGGCGGCGCCCGAGGTGACGGGCGCGACACGGAGGGCATCGTAACGAGCGGCCGTCGGGGCCGCAGACCGGCCCGTGCAGGGGCGGGAGGCGGCCTTCAGCCGTCCTCGGGCGACGTGCGCCGGCGCCGGGTGCGGCGGGCCCCGCCTGTGCCGCTCAGCCCTCCTCGCGCGGGGCGCCGCAGGTCGGGCAGGCCCGCCAGCCGAAGCGCAGCTCCTGCCCGCAGGCACCGCAGGCCGGCGGCCGCAGGTCGGTGGTGCACCAGGGGCAGAAGGCGAAGTCCTCCTCGACGGTCTGCGAGCAGGTCGGGCACGCGCCCTCGGCGTCGCTGTCGACGGGGGTGACCCGCAGGACCTCGGCGAGCGAGGTCTGCCCGGCGCGGGCCTTCTCGAGGCCGTGCTCGCGCAGGCTGCGCAGCCCGGTGTTGCCGCCGGCGCGGCGGATCGCCGCCTCCGAGCCGCCGCTGCCGATGAGCTCGCGCACGGCGTCGTCGATCTCGAGGACCTCGAAGAGGCCGGTGCGCCCGCGGTAGCCGGTGCGCCCGCACGCCGCGCAGCCGACCGGCACGAGGTAGGTGGCGCCGTCCTCGTGGGCGACGCCGAGCTCGGCGAGCTCCTGCTCGGTGGGCTCGGCGGGCCTGGCGCAGTGCCCGCAGAGGCGGCGCACGAGGCGCTGGGCGATGACGAGGGTCAGCGAGCTCGACACGAGGTAGGACGGCACGCCGAGGTCGCGCAGCCGCACGACGGTGCTCGGCGCGTCGTTGGTGTGCAGCGTCGAGAAGACGAGGTGGCCGGTCAGCGAGGCCTGCAGCGCGAGCTCGGCGGTCTCGGGGTCGCGGATCTCGCCGACCATCACGATGTCGGGGTCCTGGCGCAGCACGGTGCGCAGGCTGCGCGGGAACGTCAGCCCGATGCGCTCGTTGATCGAGGTCTGGTTGACCCCGTCGAGCTGGTACTCCACGGGGTCCTCGAGGGTGATGATGTTGCGGGTCTCCTCGGCGATCTCCCGCAGGAAGGCGTAGAGCGTCGAGGTCTTGCCCGAGCCGGTCGGCCCGCTGATGAGCACGAGGCCCTGCGGCCGGGCGATCGCCTCGAGCGCGCGGCGGCGCTGCGTCTCGTCGAAGCCCACGTCGTCGACGAGCAGCTGCTCGTCGCCCTTGCGCAGCAGCCGCAGCACCATCGTCTCGCCGAAGACCGACGGCAGCGTCGAGGCGCGGACGTCGACGTCGCCGGAGGGCCGCTTCATCCGCATGCGACCGTCCTGGGGCAGCCGCCGCTCGGCGATGTCCATGTTCGCGAGGATCTTCAGCCGCGAGACGAGCGCGTTGCTCATCGCCTTGGGCACCGTCGTGATGTGCTGCAGCACCCCGTCGACGCGGAAGCGCACGTCGGTGCCCTCGTTGCCCGGCTCGACGTGGATGTCGGAGGCGCCGCCGTCGATCGCGTCGGTGAGCAGCCGCTGGGCGAGGCGGACGATCGGGGCGTTGTCGGCGATCGACGCGGTGGCGAGCGGCTCGTCGTCGTCCTCGTCCTCCTCGCCGGCGTCGAGCAGCTCGCCGGCGCGGTGCTCGAAGTCGTAGGCCTTCTGCCGCAGCTCGGTGAGCTCGTTGGGGGTGACGACGACGAGGCGGACGGTGCGCGCGCCCGCGGCGATCTTGACGTCGTCGACGGCGACGACGTCGGTGGGGTCGTCGCAGGCCACGACGAGCTCGTCGCCCTCCCAGCGCACCGGGACGACGCCGTGGCGCTCGGCGATCGACGCTGGCACCGCCGAGATCGCCGACGGGTCGAGCTCGAGGTCGGCGCCGGCGGCGTGCTCGACGCGCAGCTGGGTCGCGAGCGCGCGGGCGACGTCCTCGTCGGTGGCGTAGCCGAGCCGCTTGATGACCGCGCCGAGGCGCTCGCGGCGGCCGTCCTGCATGAGCCGCTCGCCGAGGGCGTGGTCGAGCTGGGACTGGGTGATGACCCCGGCGTCGAGCAGCACCTCGCCGAGGCGGCGGCGACGCGGCCGCGCCTGAGGTTCCCCGGAGGTCTGTGGCTGAGGGCTCATGGTTCCATCGTCGGTAGGCTGCAGGAGAACTTGACCACTACTTCTCGCAGGAGCATGGGCGATGGCCACGGGGACCGGCCCTTCTCCACGTTCGGTCATGCTAGCCCAGCGCCGCATAAGACGCTATAGCGTTTTGTTGGTCTTGTTGGTCGGATTGCTCGCGCTGTCGGGCTGCCGGCTCGGTGCCGAGGTCGCCCTCGACGTCACCGCCGAGGGCGGTGGGACGCTCACCCTCACGCTCGTGACCGACGAGGAGGCCTCCGCCGCGGCCGCGCAGGCCGACCTCGCGGTCTTCGACGAGGCCGCCGCGGCCGCCGAGGAGGCCGAGGGCTGGTCGGCCGAGCTCGCCGACACCGAGCCGGGCGGGCGCTGGCTCCAGCTCACCGCCGGCGCGCGGGATGCCGAGGCGCTCGGCGGGCTCCTCGACGACCTCGCCGACGGGCTCGCCGGCCCGGAGCTCCGCCCGCTCGACGACCTCACCGTCGACGTCGACGACGAGGCGGGGCAGCTCACCGTCGCCGGGGTCGCCTCGACGGCGCTGGGGGAGGCCGTCGCCGACCTCGGCGTCGACCGCGACGCCGCCGTCGCCGAGCTCGACGATGCGCTGCGCTACACCGTCGTCGTGCGCATGCCCGGCGAGGTGCTCGAGCACGACGGCGGCACCCTCGAGGACGACGAGCGCACCGTGCGCTGGGAGGTGCCCGCCGGCGAGGAGGTCGCCTTCACCGTCACCGGCGAGCAGCCCTCCGAGCTGCCGCTCGCGCTGCTCGCCGGGCTCGCCGCGGCCGCGGGGCTCGTCGCGCTCGCGCTGGCCTGGCGGCTGCGCCGCGGCTGAGGGCCCGCCGCGGCGGCGCCCGGCCGCCCCCACCGCAGCTGACCGCCGCCCGTCCCCATCGCCGCGCGTGCCCGCCGCCTCCACCTGCTCCACGCCTTACTGGCCGTCGCTGGCGTGTTCGGTGGAGCGTTTGGCCGGCACGGCGGACGAAGGCTCCAACGAGCGCGCCA
>PWFH01000200.1 GCA_003553795.1 Egibacter sp.
CACGACGCTCCTACGACTGCGAGCCGCCACTCGATATCGCGGGCCGCACGGCGGAGCCACCGCCGCTTCGGCGAGTGGCGGATCTCTGCGCTGTAGGCGCCGCGAGCCGCCACTCGGCGGGAGGGGGGCGCGGCGAGGGGGCTCGAAGCGGGCAGGCGGCGGGGACGCGGCGCGGCCTGGGTGGGCTGCCGGCGCGGCCTGGCTTGGGGGCCGGCGCGGCTACGGGGAGGTCTCGCGCAGGCGGGCCTTGACCGCGGGGATCGCCCCGGAGGCCATCGACAGCTCGCGCACGCCGAGGCCGACGAGGCGGGCAGCGTGGTCGGGGTCGGCGGCCATCTCCCCGCACACCCCGACCCAGCAGCCGGCGTCGGCCGCGGCGTCGCACAGCCACGCGATGAGCTGGTCGATCGCGGGATGGTCGGGCCGGTAGTACTCGGCGACCTCCTCGAGGGTGCGGTCGGCGGCCATCGTGTAGGCGATGAGGTCGTTGGAGCCGACGCTGCAGAAGTCGACCTCGGCGACGAGGTCCTGTGGCGCGGCCGCCGCCGCGGGCACCTCGACCATCACGCCGACCTCGACGGGCCGGCCGTAGGGCACCCCCTCGGCCTCGAGGGCGGCGGCGGCCTCCTCGAGGGCGACCTTCGCGCGGCGCACCTCGCCGACGTCGGTGACCATCGGGAACATCACGCCGATCTCGTGGGCGGCGGCCAGCCGCAGGATCGCCCGCAGCTGGGGCCCGAAGACCTCGGGACGCGCGAGGGAGAGCCGCAGGCCGCGCTGGCCGAGGAAGCCGTGGCGCACCGGGTCGAGGTCGAGCGCCGGCGCGGGCTTGTCGCCGCCGGCGTCGAGGGTGCGGACGATCACCGGGCGGCCCTCCATCGCCTCGCAGATCGCCGAGAGCTCGGCGACCTGCTCGTCCTCGCTCGGCAGCTCGGTGCGCTCGAGGTAGAGGAACTCCGTGCGCAGCAGCCCGATGCCCTCCGCGCCCTCGGCGACCGCGCGGCGCGCCTCGGCGGGCGAGGAGGCGTTCGCCGCGACGATGACGCGGGTGCCGTCGGCGAGCTGGCCCGGCGCCGCGGCGAGCTCCCGGGCGGCCTCGGCCGCGGCCTCGGCGTCGGCGATCGCCGCGCGTGCGGCCTCGCGACGCTCGGGGTGGGGGGCGACGACGAGCTCGCCGGCGTCGCCGTCGAGGATGACCTCGGTGCCCTTGGCGACGGCGAGCAGCGACGGGCCGAGGCGCATGACGAGCGGGATGCCGAGGTTGCGCGCGAGGATCGCCGCGTGGGAGGTCTGCGAGCCCGCCGCCGTGGCGAGCCCGGCGACCTGCGCGTCGGCGAACTGCGTGACGTCGCTGGGGGTGAGGTCGCTCGCGGCGACGACCGCGCCGGCCGGCGGGGTGGCCACGGCGGTGGCCTCCGAGCCGAGGAGGTGGCGCAGCACCCGGTCGCCGACGTCGCGCACGTCGAGCGCGCGGGCGGCGAAGGCCGCGTCGGCCATGCCGGCGAGCAGCTCCTCGTGGGCGGTGACGCCGCGCAGCCAGGCCGCGGCGGCGGCGAGCCCCTCGGCGAGGGCCTCCTCGACCTCACGCGACAGCGCCGGGTCGTCGAGCAGCGCGAGGTGCATCGCGAAGATCGCGCCCTCCGCGCCGGCGGCGAGCTGCTCGAGCTCGGCGCGCGCGGCCTCGCGGGCGGCGACCAGGACCTCGGCCTCGACCTCCGGATCGTGGTCGGTCCCCTCGGGCACCGGCGGCACCGCGCGGCGCAGCTCCGCGAGGGGGCCGATGACCGTGCCGCCCACGACCCCGCGACCGGCCAGCGTCGCGCCTGCCGGCGGCGGCTCGTCGGCGGCGCCCTCGAGCGGCGCGGGTGCGTCCTCCTCGGTCGGCGCCTCATCCCCCGCCTCGCCGAAGCCCTCCCGGGCCATCGACGCGAGGCGCTCGACGGCGGCGACGGCGTCAGGGCCCTGCCCGGCGATCTCGACCTCGACCCCGCCGGTCGCACCGAGCCCGACGACGTCGAGGACCGAGCGTGCCGAGGCGCCGGTGCCGGTGTCGGTGCGGGCGATGTGCACCTCGGCGTCGAGGTTGCGCAGCGCGGCGACGACGTGCGAGGCCGGCCGCGCGTGCAGCCCGAGGGGGTTGGTCAGGACGATGCGCTCGCGGACGTCGGGCTCGGCGAGGACCGCCTCGCCGGCATCGGTGGCCGCGCCCCCACCGGCGGCCTCGGCCGAGGCGAGGACCTCGGCGAGCGCCGCGCCAGCCCCCGCCGTCGCCGCCGCGGCGATCGTGCCCTCGGCGATCGGGGCCTGGGCGAGGAGCACACGCTCGGCCTGCTCGGGCTCGAGGAACTCGAAGGCCTGCTCGGCGGTGAGCTCCGCACTGCCGAGGTCGGCGAGCACGAGGGCCCCGTCGCCGGCGTCGGCCTCGTCGATCGCCGCGAGCACCCGGTCGAAGGAGGTCCCGATGCTGCCGTCGTCGGCACCACCGGCCGCCACGAGGGTCACGCCCTCGGCCATCTGCCCGGCGAGCTCGGCGACCCCTCGAGCGAGGAGGTCCGAATGCGACACGATGACGATCCCGACCGCCACTGCCCTGTCTCCCTCGTCAGGCCCCTGTCGGGGCGAGCCACGCGATCCTGCGCCCTGCTCGCATCCGCCCGGCCACCGGCCTGGCGGCTCCCCCGTGGTGCTGCGACTGCAACGCCAAGGGGGCGGTGCCAGCGCACCGCCCCCTCGTGCTGAGCCCGTCTGCTCCTAGCTGACGTCCACCCAGTCGAGCGTGCGCTCGATGGCCTTCTTCCAGCCGGCGTAGCCGGTCTCACGCTGGTCGTCGGACCACTGCGGGTGCCAGCGCTTGTCCTCGAGCCAGTTGTCGCGCATCTCCTGGAAGGTGCTCCAGAAGCCGACGGCGAGGCCCGCGGCGTAGGCCGAGCCCAGGGCGGTCGTCTCGGCGACCTGCGGCCGCGAGACGGGGACGCCGAGGATGTCGGACTGCATCTGCATGAGCGTGTCGTTGGCGGTCATGCCGCCGTCGACCTTGAGGACCTCGAGCTCGACGCCCGAGTCCTTCTCCATCGACACCGCGACGTCCTTGGTCTGGTAGCAGACCGACTCGAGCGTCGCGCGCGCGAGGTGGGCGTTGGTGTTGAAGCGGCTCATGCCGACGATGGCGCCACGGGCGTCGGAGCGCCAGTACGGCGCGAAGAGCCCGCTGAACGCCGGGACGAAGTACATCCCGCCGGTGTCCTCGACCTGCTTGGCGAGGGTCTCGGACTCCGCGGCACCGGAGATGATGCCGAGCTGGTCGCGCAGCCACTGCACGGCCGAGCCGGTGACGGCGATCGCGCCCTCGAGGCAGTAGATGGCCGGGTCGGTGCCCATCTTGTACCCACCGGTGGTGAGCAGCCCGTGGTTGGACTTCACGATGTCGGTACCGGTGTTGAGGAGCATGAAGTTACCGGTGCCGTAGGTGTTCTTCGCCTCGCCGGGGTCGAAGCAGACCTGGCCCACGGTCGCGCCCTGCTGGTCGCCGAGCATGCCGGCGATCGGCACGGCCGCGCCCACGGGGCCGTTGACCGGCGTCTGGGCGTAGACCTCCGAGGACGCCTTGATCTCGGGCAGCATCGCCCGGGGGATGTTGAAGAAGCTCAGGAGCTCGTCGTCCCAGTCGAGGGTCTCGAGGTTCATGAGCATCGTGCGGCTGGCGTTGGTGATGTCCGTCATGTGGACGCCACCGTTGATGCCGCCGGAGAGGTTCCACAGCACCCAGGTGTCGATGGTGCCGAAGAAGGCCTCGCCCCGCTCAGCGGCCTCGCGGACGCCGTCGACGTTCTCGAGGATCCACTGCACCTTGCCGCCGGAGAAGTACGTCGCCGGGGGCAGACCCGCCTTGTCGCGGATCACGTCGCCCTTGCCCTCACGCTCGAGCTTGCTGGCGATGCGGTCGGTGCGGGTGTCCTGCCAGACGATCGCGTTGTAGTACGGACGCCCCGTCTTGGGGTTCCACACCACGGTGGTCTCGCGCTGGTTGGTGATACCCATGGCGGCGAGCTGGTTGCCGGCGATCCCGGCGCGGGCGAGGCCCTGCTCGATGACCGTCCGGGTGCGCTCCCAGATCTCCACGGGGTCGTGCTCGACCCAACCGGCCTGCGGAAGGATCTGCTCGTGCTCCAGCTGCGCGGATCCGACGCTTTCACCGGAGTGGTTAAAGATCATGAACCGCGTGCTCGTCGTTCCCTGGTCGATGGCTGCTACGAACTCTGCCATGTGCCCAACCGCCTCCTCAGACGTTGTCGCTCGCTTTGAGCTCTTCCTGATCGGTCCCGTGCAAGACGCCCTCTCAGGCGCCGGTCATCCATCCGAGCCCGCCATGTCGGCGAGTGTCTGGAATAGGTAGTAGGTGGAGGTCGCACCGGGGTCCTGATGCCCCGCGCTGCGCTCGCCCAGATAGCTCGCGCGCCCCTTCCTGGCGACGAGCGGGATGGTGGCCTTCATGCCCTCCTCCGCGGCTGCGGCGGCCGAGGCGAGCCCCTCGGAGCACTCCGCACCACCCTCGAGCGACTCTTTGGCGGCATCGACGGCGGGCGACCACGCGTCGACCATCGTCTTGTCCTCGAGCTCGGTCTTGCCGCGGGAGATCACCCCGGCGAGCCCGGCGTCGAGCGCCTCGACGATGCCCGCGGTGTCGAGCTCCTCGCGGCCGTCGATTGCCGCGGCGGCCCGCAGGAACGCCGTGCCGTAGAGCGGCCCCGCGGCACCGCCGACCTTGCTCACGAGCGCCATCGCCACGGCCTTGAGGATCTCCGCGGGCGTCGCGTCGTCGCCGGGCATCCGCTCGAGGGCGGCCTTGAAGCCCCGGTCGAGGTTCTCGCCGTGGTCGGCGTCGCCGATCGCGCTGTCGAGCTTCGTGAGCTCGCGCTTGTGCTCGGCGACGACGCCGGCGTAGGCCTCGATGAAGGCGATGACGTCGCTGGTCGTGGCGTTGGCCATGGTCAGGGAGCTCCTCTCGCCTCAGGCGACGGCGGTGTCGCGCTCTCCGGGTTGCGGGGCGGGCGCGCGCCGTGCCGGACGGCTTGCCGCCGGCCGTGCGCGCCACGCCCCGTCGGACGTGCGCGGGCCTACTCCTCGCCCGCGTGGACCCACGGCAGGTTGCGCCGGTGGGTGGAGATGCCCCAGGTCGAGACCCACGGCACCGCGGGCTTCTCCCAGGAGCCCCAGCTCATGCCGGGCGTGTCGACCGGCGCGTCCCAGAGGTGGGTCGTGTCGTCGTCGAGCTTCATCACCGTGACCGAGCACCCGGCCATCTCGAGGGCGGTGATGTAGTTGCCCACGAGGTTGCGCCGGATGTGGACGCCGCGCTCGGCGAGCAGGTCGCAGATCCGGCGGTAGATGATGAAGAGCTCGATGAGCGGCGTGCCGCCCATGCCGTTGACCATGACGAGGACGTCCTCGCCCTTCTCGACCGGCATGTCCTCGAGGATCGGGTCGAGGAGGCGCTTGGCGACGGCGTCGGCGTTCTCGAGCGGCATGCGCTCGCGACCCGGCTCGCCGTGGATGCCGATGCCGATCTCCATCTCGTTGTCGTCGAGCTCGAACGTCGGCTCGCCGGCGTGCGGGACGGTGCAGGGCGTGAGCGCCATGCCCATCGAGCGCACCCGGGAGTTGAGGTCTGCGGCCAGCGCCGCAGCGGTGTCGAGGTCGTCACCCCGGTCGGTGCACGCCCCGATGATCTTCTCGATGAGGACGGTGCCGCCCACGCCGCGGCGACCCGCGGTGAACAGCGAGTCCTTGACCGCGACGTCGTCGTCGATGACGACGGACTTCACGCGGATGCCCTCGG
>PWFH01000091.1 GCA_003553795.1 Egibacter sp.
TGGACCACGTCAGGGTCCGTCACGATGAGGTCAGCCTGCCGACCGGTCATGCGGTCAGTGTACGCCGCGGAGCGTGCGTCGACTGTGGTGGCTGTGCATCGAGAGGGATGCCCAGAGTGCCGGCACGCCCCGTGCGGGACAGGAGGGGACGGCGCCGGGCAGGCGCCGGCGGTGTGCTCGTGCCCTCGGTGGCCACCGTCGAGGCGCTGACTGGGGACGCGCGCGATGCCGCGGTGAGCCAGGTCCGCACGCAGGTCGACCTCGAGGAGCGCCTGCCGCTCACCGACGCTCGTGCGGCCGCGTCTCGGCGGCAGGGCACCGGGGCGTCGGCGGTGGACGCCGTCGTGGCCGAGGCCGCCTTGCGACCGGGGGCGGTCTCCCTCATCACGGGGACGGCCGGGCAGGGTCCGCCGGTTGGGCCCGCCGAACGGCCGCAGCTGCCGTGACGCACCCGCCGTCCGCACGATGCCCTCCCATGGCGATGACACGGTGGGGGACCGTCGCCGCGTTGAGGCCACCCCGCGCCGGTGCGATCATCGTAGGGATGAGGGAAGGAGGTGCAGGCATGTCCGCTGTGGAGGGCCGTGACGCCCCGCCGTTGCTCGACGACCGCAAGAGCGCGATCCTCACCGCGATCGTGCAGGGCTACGTGCGCGACGGCGAGCCGTTGAGCTCCAAGCGCGTCGTCGAGGAGTGGGGCCTCGAGGTCTCCACGGCGACGGTGCGCTCGGACATGGCCGTCCTCGAGGAGGCCGGGCTCATCGCCCAGCCCCACACCTCCGCGGGACGGGTGCCCACCGACGCCGGCTACCGCTACTTCGTCGACCAGCTCGCCGAGGCCGCCGAGCTCGGCCCCGCCCAGCGCGACGCCCTCGAGGGGCTGCTGCGCGAGGCCGTCGACCTCGAGGACCTCCTGCGCCGTGCCACGAGCGTGCTCTCGCGGCTGACGCGCGTCGCCGCGCTCGTCGCCGCGCCGCGGCTCGACCGCAGCCGGCTCAAGCACGTCGAGCTCGTCCAGCTCGGGCCGACCGCGGTGCTCGCGGTGCTCATCGCCGACACCGGCCGGGTCGAGAAGCGCATGCTCGAGGTGCCGACGAGCGTCGCCGAGCACGACGTGCAGCGGACCCGCCACGCCGTCAACGACGCCGTCGCCGGGGTGCGCCTGTCCCAGGCCGCCGACGTCGTCGCCGGGGTGGCCGCCGGCGCCCCCCGCGAGCTCGCCGACCTCCTCGAGGCCGTCGCCGAGTCGATCCGGCACAACCTCGCGCCCTCACCCTCCTCCGTCGAGCACCTCTTCGTCGGGGGCACCGCGAACATCGTCGGCTCGGGCTCCTTCGAGCGCCTCGAGGACGTCCAGCACGTCTACGCCGCCCTCGAGGAGCACGTCGTGCTCAGCCAGATGCTCCAGGACACCCTCGATGGTGGGGACCCGGCGGTGCGCATCGGTCGCGAGCTCACCCCGCCCGAGCTCGCGATCTGCTCGCTGGTCGCCGCGCGCTACGAGGCCTCCGAGGCCGCTGGCTCGGTTGGGGTCCTCGGTCCGCGCCGCATGGACTACCCGCGCACGCTCGGGGCGGTGCAGGCGGTAGCCTCGTCACTCGAGCGCGCCATCGCCGAGCTCACCGGCGCCCGTGACTGACATCGACTCCCAGGACAGCCGATCACCGTGCAAGACCTCTACGAGATCCTCGGCGTCGCCCGCGACGCCAGCGACGACGAGATCAAGCGCTCGTACCGCAGGAAGGCCCGCGAGCTCCACCCCGACGCGGGTGGCGACGAGGGGGCCTTCAAGGAGCTCACGACCGCCTACGAGGTCCTGAAGAACCCCGAGGCGCGCGCGAACTACGACCGCTACGGCGACCCGCGCGGTCCGCAGGGCGCGAGCGACCCGTTCGCCGGGGCGGGGTTCGGCGACCTCTCCGACCTCATCGACGCCTTCTTCGGCGGGGGCTTCGGCGGTGGCGGCGGCTTCGGCGCTGGCGGGCGCGCGCGCCCCCGTGGCGGTCGCGACGCGATCGTCGACGTCCAGCTCACCCTCGACGAGGCCTTCGCCGGCGCCGAGCGGGAGATCGAGCTCGAGATGGCGCGCGACTGCGACGCCTGCGGCGGCAGCGGCGCGAAGCCTGGCACGCAGCCGACGCGCTGCGCGACCTGCGACGGCCAGGGCGCGGTCCAGCAGGTCACCCGCAGCGTCTTCGGGCAGATGCTCACCTCGTCGGTGTGTCCGGCCTGCCAGGGCGTCGGCACGACGATCGAGGACCCCTGCGCCTCCTGCGCGGGGGAGGGCCGCCGCCAGGTCACCGAGACCGTGACCGTCGACATCCCCGCCGGCGTCGAGCACGGCAACCGTCTGCGCCTGTCGGGGCGCGGCGAGGCCGGTCGGCAGGGCGCGCGCGCCGGTGACCTCTACGTCCGCGTGCACGTCCGGCCCCACGACGTCTTCGAGCGCGAGGGCAACGACCTGCGCTGCCGCGTGCGCATCCCGATGACCCAGGCGGCGCTTGGCGTCGAGCTGCCGATCCCGACGATCGACGGCGAGACGACCCTCGAGGTGCCCGCCGGCACCCAGCCGGGCACGGTGCTCACCGTGCGCAGGGCCGGGATGCCCAAGCTCAACGGGGGCGGGGCGCGCGGTGACCTCCGCGTCGAGCTCGACGTCGAGATCCCCAAGCGCCTCGAGCCCGACGAGCTCGCGCTGCTCGAGCGGCTCGCCGAGCAGCGTGGCGAGGACGAGCCGACCCCGGTGCACAACGGCAAGGGCCTCTTCAGCCGGCTGCGCGAGGCCTTCGGCGCGTGAGCCGGACCCACGGACCGCACTTCGTCGTCCCGCCGGCGGCCTTCGACAACCACACCGTCGCGCTCGTCGGCGACGACGCCCACCACCTCCTGCGCGTCCTGCGCGCGGGCACCGGCGACCCCGTCAGCGTCGCCGACGGCGTCGGCGGGCTCTGGCAGGGCCGTGTCGCCGAGCTCGGTCACACCGTGCTCGTCGGCCTCGAGGAGCACGTCGACGTGCCCCGGGCCCACCCGGAGGTCCATGTCCTGCACGCCCTGCCGAAGGGCCGCAAGCTCGACGACGCGGTGCGACGGCTCACCGAGCTCGGCGTCGAGGGCATCTGGCCGGTGACGACGACGCGTGGCGAGTCCGAGCCGAAGGCCGAGAGCGCCGAGCGCGCGCTCGAGCGCTGGCGGGCGATCGCCCATGCCGCCGCCAAGCAGTCGCGCCGCGCCTGGCTGCCCCAGCTCGCGCCGGTGGCCCCATGGTCCGACGCCTTCGGCGACGCGCTCGCCGGCACGGGCGCCGAGGGGGTCGTCTGCTGGGAGGAGGCCGCGACGCCGATCGCCGAGGCCGTCGCCGCGCAGAACGGCTCCACGCGGCTCGTCATCGGCGTCGGTCCCGAGGGCGGCCTGACCCGGGGCGAGGTCGCCGACGCCGGCGTGCCCGCGGTCACCCTCGGCCCGACGGTGCTGCGCTCCGAGACCGCGGGCATCGTCGCTGCGAGCGCGGCGATGGCGCTGCTCGGCCGCCTGCGCTGAGGCGCCCGTTGGCGGTCTAGGGTGTGGGCCATGCCACCCGACTACCCCGCCACCCGCACCGTCGACGTCGTCGAGCGTCACGGCGGCCGTGACGTCGCCGACCCCTACCGCTGGCTCGAGGAGCTCGCCGAGCCCGAGGTCCAGGCGTGGATGGACGCCCAGGCCGCCCTCGCCGAGGGCTGGCTCGGTGAGGTCGACGCCCGCGGGGCGATCCGCGCCCGGCTCGACGCCCTCTCCGACCACGAGCAGTGCGGCGTGCCCTGGCGGCGTGGCGGGCGCTGGTTCCAGCTGCGCAACGCCGGGCTCGCACCCCAGGCCGCGCTGTGGGTCGCCGAGGACCCCGACGCCGAGGGCCGGGTGCTGCTCGACCCCTCCGACTGGTCGGCCGACGGCACGACCGCGCTCGGGCCGGTGGCCGTCGCCGACGACGGGGCGACGGTGGCCTACGCCGTCGCCGAGCGGGGCTCGGACTGGCTGCGCTGGCGCTTCCGCGACGTCGACAGCGGACGGGACCTGCCCGATGAGCTGCGCTGGTCGAAGTTCACCGCCGCGGTGTGGCATCCCGACGGCTCCGGGATCTACTACGGCGCCTACCCCGCGCCCGAGCCCGGCCGGGAGTACGAGGAGGCCACGAGCGGGCAGCGCCTGGCCTTCCACCGCCTTGGCGCCCCCCAGGACGACGACGACGTCGTCTTCGCCCGCGAGGACGAGCGCTGGATCTTCCAGCCGTCGGTCACCGACGACGGGCGCTGGCTCGTCGTCACCCAGCACCGCGGCACCGACCCGCGCACCCGCGTCGCGGTCGCCGACCTCACCGGCGACGGCCGGCTGCGCCCGCTGCTCGACGACGGCGAGGCCGCCTACGAGCTCGCCGGCAGCGTCGGCACCGACCTCCTCTTCCTCACCGACGACGAGGCGCCGCTGGGCCGCGTCGTCGCCGTGCCCGCCGCCGGCGGGCAGCCGCGCGAGGTCCTCGCCGAGGGCGGGGCGACCCTCGAGCGCGCCCGCGTGGCCGGCGACCGCCTCCTCGTCGTCGCGCTCGTCGACGCAACCCACCGCGTGTGGCGCTGCGGCCTCGACGGCACCCCCGACGGCGAGGTCGACCTCGGGGCGCTCGCGAGCGTGAGGGGGCTGTCGGGGCGCGCCGGCGACGACGTCGTCCACCTCAGCGTCGAGCGCTTCACCCAGCCGGCGAGCGTGCTGCGCCACGACCTCGCCGACCGGCGCACGACCGAGGTCTTCCGCCCGGCGACCGCCCACGACCCCGACGCCCTGGTGGCCCGCCAGGCCTTCGCCGAGAGCGCCGACGGCACGCGCGTGCCGCTCTTCGTCGTCCACCGTCGCGACCTCGCGCCCGCCGTCGACGGCCCCGGGGCGCACCCGACGCTGCTGTGGGGCTACGGCGGCTTCCGGATCCCCGTCACCCCGACCCACCGCGCCCACTGGACCGCGTGGATCGAGGCCGGCGGGGTGCTCGCGGTCGCCAACCTCCGCGGGGGCGGGGAGTACGGGGCGGCCTGGCACGACGCCGGGCGCCGCGCGAACAAGACGAACGTCTTCGACGACGCCCTGGCCTGCGCCGACTGGCTGACCGACGCCGGCTGGACCCGCCCCGACCGGCTCGCGATCAAGGGCCGCTCCAACGGCGGTCTGCTCGCCGCGGCGTGCCTGTCCCGTGCGCCGGAGCGCTTCGGCGCCGCCGTCGTCGAGGTCGGCGTCCTCGACATGCTGCGCTTCCACCGCTCGACGATCGGCTGGGCGTGGACGAGCGACTACGGCGACCCCGACGACGAGGCCGACGCCGCGGCGCTGCTGGCCTACTCGCCCTACCACAACCTCGAGCGCGGCCGGTCCTACCCGGCGACGCTCGTGACGACCGGCGACCACGACGACCGCGTCGTGCCGTGGCACTCCCTGAAGTTCACCGCCGCGCTGCAGGCCGCGCAGGGTGGCGACGCGCCGGTCCTGCTGCGGGTGGACCGCAGCGGAGGCCACGGCGCGGGCAAGCCGACCGCCAAGCGTCTCGACGAGCGCGCCGACGTGCTCGCGTTCCTCACGCGCGCGCTCGACGCCGGCGGGCTCGCCTGGCCACGACAGGAGGACGACGGATGACCGCAGCCAACGAGCTCGTGTGCCCCCGCTGCGGGGAGGTCAAGGTCACGACCCCGCCGGGCACGACCGCCCTGCCGACGATCGGGATGGCCCGCAAGGCCGCCGGCGCGGCGGGATCCTGCGACTGCGGGCGACAGGAGCCCAGCGACCACGGAGAGGGGTAGGTCACGATGGCCACGGTGTTCTCGAGGATCATCGCCGGCGAGTTGCCCGCACGGTTCGTCTACGACGACGACGTCTGCGTGGCGTTCCTGTCCATCAACCCGCTGCGCCAGGGGCACACCCTCGTCGTCCCACGCGAGGAGGTCGACCACTGGCTCGACCTCGACGCGGCGACGTGGTCGCACCTCACCGCGGTGGCGCAGCACCTCGGCGGGGCGATCGAGCGGGCGTTCGCCCCGGAGAAGGGCGGGATGATGCTCGCCGGCCTCGAGGTGCCCCACGTCCACATCCACCTCGTGCCGATCTGGAACGTCCACGACCTCGACTTCGCCAGAGCCGAGGCCTCACCCGACCCCGCCGACCTCGACGCCGCCCAGCACGCCCTGCGCGCCGAGATCGAGCAAGGCTGAGCCCCTGCCCCGCAGATCGCAGCCGAGCCGCTACACGCGCCCGGCCACGTTAGACTGAGGGCTGCAGTCGACGTCCTGAACAGGCCTGGATTGAGCGGTTTCACGAGCATCAAGACGGCGGTGCCGGCCCACCACTCGATGGTGTCGCTGCTCGGCACCGGCGACGCGCACGTCCATCTCGTCGAGGACGCCTTCGACGTCGACGTCCTCGTGCGCGGCAACGAGATCGCGGTGTCGGGTCCGGAGGACCAGACGCGCCAGGCGCTCACGGTCTTCAGCGAGATGGTCAAGCTCGTCGAGCAGAACGGCGGCGTCGACACCTCCGGGGTCTCGGCGACGATCCAGATGGTCCAGGGCTCCGGTCAGGAGCGCCCCTCCGACGTCCTCGCCGACGAGGCGCTGAGCCACCGCGGGCGGGCGATCCGGCCCAAGACCGCAGGGCAGAAGGCCTACCTCGACGCGATGCGACAGAACACCGTCGTCTTCGGCATCGGCCCGGCGGGCACCGGCAAGACCTACCTCGCCATGGCGATGGCCGTGCTCGCGCTGCGGCGCAAGGACGTCAACCGCATCATCCTCACGCGCCCGGCGGTCGAGGCGGGGGAGCGGCTTGGGTTCCTGCCCGGCACGCTCTACGAGAAGATCGACCCCTACCTGCGGCCGCTCTTCGACGCCCTGCACGACATGATGGACGCCGAGCAGATCGCCACCCACACCGAGCGCGGCACGATCGAGGTCGCCCCGCTCGCCTTCATGCGCGGGCGCACCCTCAACGACAGCTTCGTCGTGCTCGACGAGGCGCAGAACACCACGCCCGAGCAGATGAAGATGTTCCTCACCCGCCTGGGCTTCGGCTCGAAGGCCGTCGTCACCGGCGACGTCACCCAGGTCGACCTGCCACAGGGCCGCCACTCGGGGCTGCGCGTCGTGCGCGACATCCTCACCGGGATCGACGGTGTCGCGTTCTGCGAGCTCTCCGGTGCCGACGTCGTGCGCCACCGCATCGTCCAGGAGATCGTCGAGGCCTACAACCGCCACGACGACGCGGTCGAGGACGGCGGCAAGGCGTCGGCGTGAGTTCCGCCCCCCCCCCGCGCCCGTGCTGCGGACGCGCGCGATGAGCGTCTTCGTCGCCGACGAGCGCGACGCCGACGAGGACGAGTCGGTCGACCTCACCCGCCTGCGCGACCTCGCGGCCTTCGTCGCCGCCGCCGAGCGCGTCCCCGAGGGCATGGACCTCTCGGTCCTCTGCGTCTCGACCGCGGCCATCGCCGAGCTCAACGCTGAGCACATGGGCGCGCAGGGGCCGACCGACGTCCTCGCCTTCCCCATCGACCTGCCCGGCGAGAGCCTCGGCGACGCACCGGCGATCCTCGGCGACGTCGTGCTGAGCCCGGCGGTGGCCGCCGAGCAGGCGCGCCGAGCCGGTCACGACCTCGCCGTCGAGCTCGACCTCCTCGTCGTCCACGGCATCCTCCACCTCCTGGGTCACGACCACGCCGAGGAGGACGAGCGACGCCGGATGTTCGGCCGCACCGCCGAGCTCCTCGAGGCCTGGCAGCGCGAGCGCGCGACGCGAGGGCACGGTGAGCCCCGATGAGCCAGGCGCAGCTGCTGGCGCTGCTCGCGGCGGCCGCGCTCGTCGTCCTCGCCGCCCTCGCCGGTGCGGCCCAGGCGGCGCTGTCGCGGATGACGCTGCCCGCGGCGCTCAAGCTCGCCGCGGACGGGCGCCGCGGCGCCCACGCCCTCGTCCGCCTCATGGAGGACCCGGCGCGCACCGCCAACCGACTCGCGCTGCTCGGTCTCGCCGCCCAGGTCACCGGCACGGCCCTGCTGACCTTCGTGCTCCTGTCGGTGCTCGAGGCCGGCTGGGCGGTGGCCGCCGCGGCGGTGCTCGCCAGCGTCGTGCTCTACGTCGGCGCCGAGGCCGCCCCGAAGACGACGGCGCTGCAGCGCACCGAGCCCGTCGCGCTCGTCGTCGCGCCCTTCGTCGCGCGGCTCGCCCGCCCGCTCGCGCCGCTGGCCTCGGCCCTCATCGTCCTCGGCAACTGGCTCGCGCCGGGACGCGGCCTGGAGTCGGGGCCGTTCGTCACCGAGGAGCAGCTCCGGGCGATGATCGACGCCGCGGAGTCCGAGGAGGTCATCGAGTCCGACGAGCGGCAGATGATCCACTCGATCTTCGAGCTCGGCGACACCGTCGTGCGCGAGATCATGGTGCCCCGCCCCGACATGGTCACCGTCTCGGTCGACGACCCGCTCTCTGAGGTCCTCGACGTCGTCCTCAACGCCGGGCACTCGCGGATCCCCGTCTACAAGACCGACCGCGACGAGATCGTCGGGCTGCTGTACGCCAAGGACGTCCTGCGTCGCCTGCACCTCTCGGGTGACCGTCGCAGCCCGTGGGAGGAGCTCCTGCGCCCCGCGCACTTCGTGCCCGAGCTCAAGCCCGTCGACGCGCTGCTGCGTGAGCTGCAGAGCGCCCGGGTGCACCTCGCCGTCGTCGTCGACGAGTACGGCGCGACCGCGGGGCTCGTGACGATCGAGGACATCCTCGAGGAGATCGTCGGCGAGATCGAGGACGAGTACGACGAGGCCGAGGTCCTCGTCGAGCCGCTCGGGGAAGGTGCGTGGCGCGTCGACGCGCGCCTGCCCGTCGACGAGCTCGCCGAGCTCGTCGAGACCCCGCTGCCCAACGAGGAGTGGGACACCGTCGGTGGCCTGCTCTTCGGCCTCCTCGGCCATGTCGCGAGCCCCGGCGAGCAGGTCGCCGTCGACGGGGTTCGCCTGACCGCTGAGTGCGTCCGAGGGCGGCGCATCGCGAAGGTCCTCGTCGACCGCGCCGAGACGCCGTAGGAGGAGCCCGCATGAACGCCCAGGACCGGTCCCTGCCTCCGCCCAGCGATGCCGAGCTGCTCGACATCGCCCGCGCGGCGCGCACGACCGCCTACGCCCCCTACTCGCGGTTCCGCGTCGGCGCGGCGATCGCCACCGTCGATGGGCGGATCCTCTCGGGGGCGAACGTCGAGAACGCCGCCTACCCCGCGGGCATCTGCGCCGAGCGCGTCGCCGCGAGCCAGGCCGTGGTCGCCGGCAGCCACGATTTCACCGCCATCGCCGTCGTCGGCGACGGCGCCGGTCCCTGCACCCCCTGCGGGATGTGCCGGCAGTTCCTCTACGAGTTCGCGCCGAACCTCCGCGTCCTCGCCAGCGGCGAGGAGGGCGCGGTCCGCGCCTACATCCTCGGCCGCGACCTCCTGCCCGACGGCTTCGGGCCGCGTCGCCTGCGCGCCTGAGCGACGGCTTCGTCTGCGCGCCTGAGCGACGGCTTCGCCTGCGCGCTCGCGCGACCGCGCCCGCCGTCGCCCCCGGCGCTTCTCAGCCGCGCTGGCGCCTCGGGGCCTCCGCCCTCTGCTAGCCTGCCGTGCACGGGCGCGAGGACCGCGGGGAGCAGGGGGGCGGTGCCCATCGCGTCGGGTTCGTCCCGCGGCTGCCCTGCGGGACCTTGACCGCAAGGGGGATGGCATGCGTGGCATGACGCTGCTGCTCGTGGCCGGGCTCGTCGCGCTCGTCGCCGGCTGCTCGAGCGTCTCGGATCGGGTGGGCGAGCGCGTCGCCGAGGAGGTCACCGGTGCGATGACCGACGGTGACGTCGAGATCGACGCCGACGAGGGTGAGATCCGGCTGTCCGACGGTGAAGGCGGCGAGGCGTCCTACAGCGCCGGCGAGGGCGTCGACCTGCCCGACTCCTTCCCCTCCGAGCTGACGTTGCCGTCCTCCCTCGAGGCCTTCGGGGTCTTCAGCCAGACCGAGGACGGCGTCGAGCACACCGCCGTCCAGCTCCGCAGCACCGAGGACGTCGCCTCGGTCGAAGCGGCCCTCCAAGCGGCCTTCGAGGACGGGGGCTACGACATCGAGGACACCTTCAGCCAGCAGAGCGAGGGCGCGTACATCGCCGGCTGGGAGGCCGTCGGCCATGGCACGACGATCGTCACCTCGCTGCAGGGCTTCGACGACGAGGTGTCGGTCCAGCTGGTCTACGGCCCCCGGGACTAGGCCCCGCCGACCCGCGCCGGGGACGGGGGCCCCGCTGCTGGGAGGACGAGGCCCCGCCGACCACTGGCAGGCCGCGCCGAGGCAGACTGGGGTCATGCGCAGCGGATTCGCCTCGGTCGTCGGTCGGCCCAACGTCGGCAAGTCGACGCTCGTCAACGCCCTCGTCGGCCAGAAGGTCGCGATCACGACGCCGGTGCCCGGCACGACCCGTCACGCGATCCGCGGGGTGCTGCACCGCCCCGCCGACGAGGAGGGTGGGGAGGACGCCCAGGTCGTCTTCGTCGACACCCCGGGGCTGCACAAGCCGCAGTCGGTCCTGGGCACGCGCATGAACGAGGTCGCCCGCGAGCAGCTCGGCGGGGTCGACCTCGTCATCTTCCTCGTCGACGCCGCCGCGGGCATCGGCCGCGGCGACGCCTACGTCGCCGGGCTGCTCGCCGACGCCCCCGTGCCGGTGCTCGCCGCCGCGAACAAGGTCGACCGGCTCAGCCGGGCCGCCCAGCTACCGGCGCTCGCCGCCCTCGACGCCCTCGGCGACTTCGAGGAGGTCGTCCCGATCTCCGCCGCCGCCGGCGAGGGGCTCGACACCCTCACCGAGCTCATCCTCGCCCGCCTGCCCGAGGGCCCGCCGTACTTCCCGCCGGAAATGGCCAGCGACCAACCGCTCGAGCGCGTCCTCGCCGAGATCATCCGCGAGAAGGCGATCGTGCGCATGCGCGAGGAGGTGCCGCACTCGGTCGCCGTCGTCGTCGAGGAGGTCGGCCCCGGCGAGTCGGAGGGCGTCACCGCCGTGCACGCCGTCCTCTACGTCGAACGCCAGTCCCAGCGCGGGATCGTCATCGGCCACCAGGGCCGGGTCCTCGGCGACATCGGGCGTGCCGCCCGCGAGGAGCTCGAGCTCGTCCTCGGCAGCCGGGTGTGGCTCGACCTGCGCGTCAAGCTCATGAAGGAGTGGCAGCGCGACCCCAAGGCGCTGCAGCGCCTCGGCTACTAGCGGCGGGCCGGTATTCCCTTCGCCGTGGCGGCCCGAGGTGGTGAGCGTTCGGCGCGCTGCGGCGGTGGCCCGTGCGGTAGGCGGACACCGCGGGTGAGCTGGTGAGGGTTCGGTGTGCCCGGCCGCGCCGTTGGCGCACCAGCGGTCGGCGTCGCGGGCGCCGGCGGCGGGGTGGTGAGGGTTCGGTGTGCCCGGCCGCGCCGTTGGCTCACCGGGGCGCTGCCACGGGGGGCGCGCCGGCCGAGCAGGCCCTACCAGTCGTGGGGCAGACCCAGCTCGGCGAGCGCCTCCGTGCGGCGAGGGGGATCGACGACCTCCTCGAGCAGGGCGGCCTTGGCGGGCTTGTAGGCCCGGTAGATGACCCACCATCCGGCGGGATCGGCGTAGGGCACGGGATGGCCGTCGACCTCGGCCCAACCGTGCGGGTGGTGGTCGAGGCGGGCGACGCCGCCGGGGTGGCGCAGCGCCATGCCGCCGAGCAGGTCGACGTCGACACCGGCGATGACGATCGTCGCGAACCAGGCCGTGGCCCAGAGGTCGGTGCCGTCGCGGTCGACGTCGACCGGCCCCGAGGCGAGCGCGGCGAGCGCGGCGGCCTCGCCGTCGGCGGGCAGCATGACGTCGAGGTCGCCGACGTCCTCGGCCAGGCCGAGCGCCCACAGCAGCCCGCTGCCGCCGAGGCTGAACGTGACCTCGGCGCCCTCGAGGCGCCGGGCGACGGTGACGAGGGCACGGCGCACCTGCGCGTCCATCCGCGTGGCCTCCTTGCTCGCGCCGGTGTTGCCGGCTCGGCGGGACCGCGCACTCTAGGGTGTGGGCCATGGCGCTGTACCGCGAGCAGGGCATCGTCCTGCGCACGACGAAGCTCGGTGAGACCGACCGGATCCTCAACGTCCTCACCCAAGGTCGTGGCAAGGTGCGCGCGGTAGCCAAGGGCGTGCGCAAGCCGGGATCGCGCTTCGGTGGGCGCCTCGAGCCCTTCGGTCACGTCGACCTCCAGCTCTACGAGGGTCGGCGCGGGCTCGACATCGTCAACCAGGCCGAGCTCATCACCCCGTTCGACGCGGTGCGCGGCGACTGGGTGCTCTCGGCGTGCGGGTCGACGATGGTCGAGGCCGCCGACCTCCTCGCCCAGGAGCACGAACGGACGACGTCGCTGTTCCTCCTCCTGCTCGACGGCCTGCGCCAGCTCGCCACGGTGCCGGCGCAGCCCTCGGTCGTCCTCGACGCCTACCTCCTGCGCCTGGCCTCGGTCGCCGGCTACCACCCCTCCCTCGACGCCTGCGCGGGCTGCGGGCGCGCTGGACGCCACGAGGTCTTCCACCTCGAGCTCGGCGGGGCGCTGTGCGCGGCATGCGCCCCGGTGGGCTCGCAGCCGCTCGCCGAGGGCGTCCTCGATGCGCTCGCGGCGCTGCGCGAGGCCGACTGGGGGCTCGATGCCGCCGTCGCCCCCGCCGCCCGCCGCCTCGCGGGCTCGCTCGTCGCGAGCTACCTCAGTCACCACCTCGGTCGCCCGCTGGCCGCCTGGGAGCTCGTGCCGCGATGACCGACGCCGAGCTCACCGCGCGCCTCGACGAGGTCGACCTCGAGCGCCTGCCGGCGCACGTCGCGATCATCATGGACGGCAACGGCCGGTGGGCCGCCGAGCGCGGCGAGCCGCGCCGCGTCGGGCACGCCGCCGGCGAGGCCGCGCTCTTCGACACCGTCGAGGGCGCGCTCGACCTCGGCCTCGACCACCTCACGGTGTGGGCGTTCTCGACCGACAACTGGAAGCGCCCCTCCGAGGAGGTGCGCTGGCTCATGTGGTTCAACCGCGACCTCCTGCTCCGCCGCCTCGACGAGCTCGACGAGCGCCGCGTGCGCGTGCGCTTCGTCGGCCGTCGCACCCGCCCGGTGCCCAAGCGCGTGCTCGCCGAGATGGACGATGCCGAGTCCCGCACCGCGCACCACCGCCGGCTCACCCTGCAGATCGCGTTCAACTACGGCGGGCGCGACGAGCTCGTCGACACCGCCCGTCGGCTCGCGCGCGACGTCGAGGCCGGCCGGCTCTCGCCCGATGGGATCACCGAGCGCTCGCTGCAGGCGCGGCTGTACCAGCCCGACGCCCCCGAGGTCGAGCTGCTCATCCGCACCTCCGGTGAGCAGCGCCTCTCGAACTTCCTGCTGTGGGAGGCCGCCTACGCCGAGCTCGCCTTCACGCCGGTGCTGTGGCCGGACTTCCGCCGCGGGCACCTCTTCGCCGCGGTGCGTGACTTCGGGCGTCGGGAGCGCCGCTTCGGCGCGGTCTGAGGGTCCGCGTCGACGTCTGCGTCGTGAGGAGCTGATCGACCGGCGCGTGGTCGTCGGTGAGGACCATGGCTCCCTCGAGGCGGGCGTCGAGCGCCGCGCCGTGCAGCACCCGCCAGTCGAGGTCGCGAACGGCCATCGTGGCCTCGAGGCCAGCGGGGTCGAGCTCGGCGCCAGCGACGAGCACGGCGTTGCCGCCCTGCCGCCCGTCGAGCCACGCCGGTGGGGCCGCGAGCGCGACGTCGTCGAAGACCTCGCGCAGCGTCGCTGCCTGGGCGTGGGCGAAGTCGTAGGGCGGATGGTCGATGACGTTGATGGCGTAGACCCCGCCGGGTGCGAGCGCGGCGTGGACGTCGGCGAGGAACTCCGCGGTCGTGAGGTGCCAGGGCACCGCGAGGCCGCCGAAGGCGTCGCCGAGCACGGCGTCGTAGTGGCCGGCCTGACGCTCGGCGACGTCGAGCCGGGCGTCATCGATGACGACGTCGACGCCCTCGCGGGAGGGCGCGAAGCCGAACTCCTCGCGGGCGAGGTCGACGAGCGCGGGATCGACCTCGACGACGACGTTCGTCGATCCCGCCCTGGTCGCCGCGGCGTGGCGCGGCAGGGTGAAGGCGCCGCCGCCGAGGTGCAGCAGGCGTGGTGCGGACCCGGCGTGCTCGTCGATGACGGCGTCGAGGGCCACGGTGTAGGCGAACTCGAGGTGGGTGGGGTCGGCGAGGTCGACGTAGGAGTGCGGCAGGGCGTCGAGCATGAGGATGCGCCCCGAGGACCGCTCGGGGTCCTCGACGACCTGTGCGCAGAAGTAGGCGCTCTCGAGCTCGCAGGGCACCGGCGCCCAGGCGGCGAGGGCGAGGGCGGCGAGGATCGCGGCGGCCAGCCCTGCCGAGGCCCGCCCCGCGCCGAGCCACCACCACAGCACCGACCCGGCGACGATGAGCGCCCCGCCGATCGCGAGGACGATCGGTCGGGTCGGGAAGGCCGCGAGGAGCACGAAGCCGGTGAGGAACGTCCCGACGATCGCGCCGGCGGTGCCGAGCGCGGAGAGCCGGCCCACGACGGTGCCGGTCTCGTCGAGGTCGGCGAGCTGGAGCTTGATGACCGTCGGGGTGACCGCGGAGAGCACCGCGGCGGGGGCGAAGAACCCGAGGAAGGCGAGGAAGACGATCGCCGAGACCTCGCGGCCGGCGAGCTGCGGCCCGAAGAGGGCGATGAGCGGCAGGACGAGGAGGGTGAGCAGCCCGCCGAGGACGATCGTCGGCCCGAGCAGCGTGTGCGGCGGTCGCCGGTCGGCCAGGCGCCCGCCCAGCCAGGTGCCCGCGGCGATGCCGGCGAGCACCGTGCCGATGATGCCGGTGTAGGTCTGCAGCGTGTCGCCGACGTAGGGCGCGAGGATGCGCCCCGCGAGGATCTCGAGGACGAGGACCGCCGCGGAGGTGGCGAAGACGAGCAGGCCCGCGAGCACCGATGGCATGGCGGCCAGTATCGGCCTCGGCCAGCCGCCGGGCACGCCCGGCGCGGTGCGATCCTCTAGCCTCGGCCGCGGGCGGTCGCGACGCCGAGGCCAGAGGAGGACGCCCGCATGCACGAGCTGCCCCCGCTGCCCGCCGACCTCGAGGACCCCGCGGCGCTGGCGGCCTTCGTCGAGGGCCTGCCCTCCCCGGGCGACGTCGCGGCGCGCAGCCGGGCCCTCGGGGTCGCCGTCGGCGCGGCGCAGGACGTCGCGCTGCCCACCGCCGCCGACGTCGACACCGCGATCGCACGGGTCGACCTCACGACGCTCAAGGCCACCGACACCCCCGCCCGCGTGACCGCGCTCTGCGCTCGGGCGCGCCGTCCCGACCCCGACGACCCCTCCTGCCCACCGGTGGCCGCGGTCTGCGTGCACGCCGACCTCGTCGCCCCCGCGGTGGCGGCGCTCGAGGGCAGCGGCCTGCCCGTCGCCAGCGTCGCCGGGGCGTTCCCGCACGGCCGGTCACCGCGCGAGGTCAAGGTCGCCGAGGTCGCCGCGGCGGTGGCCGCCGGGGCGAGCGAGGTCGACGTCGTCGTCGACCGCGGCGCGCTTGCCGAGCAGCGCTGGGCCGACGTCGTCGCCGACCTGCGCGCCCTCGTCGAGGCGGCCGGGGAGGCGAAGGTCAAGGTCATCCTCGAGCACGCCGAGCTCGCCGACCTCGGCGCGCTGTCGACCGCGGCGCATCTCGCGCTGCTCGCCGGCGCCGACGTCGTGAAGACCTCGACGGGCACCGTCGAGCCCGGCGCCACCCGCGAGGCGGTCCTCGTGCTGTGCGAGGCCGTCGCCGCCCACGAGCGGGCGACGGGCCGGCGCGCGGGCGTCAAGCCCGCCGGCGGCATCCGGGAGACCGGCGAGGCCCTCGCCTACCTCGCGATCGCCCGCGCGGTGCTCGGCGACGACGCCGCCGACCGGCTGCGCCTCGGCGCCTCGAGCCTGCTCGACGACCTCGTCGCAGTGCGCCGCGCGGCCCGCTGAGGCCCGCTGAGGGGACCGCGCCGACTCAGTCCAGCCGCGCGGCCCGCTGAGGGGGCGCGCGGCCCGAGCGTGGCGCGTCGCCCACCCGGCCGCGTGACCTGGGCGGCGCCGCGCGGCCCGCCCGGGCGCGCACTGCGCTAGCCTCTGTCGGCGACACCCCCGGGAGCCACCCGGGGGTCACGCATGGAGGGCCCGATGACCACCGACCGCGCACTCGCCCCCGAGGTCGCCTCCGACTACGTCGAGGTGGCCGAGGACGCCGACACCACCGCCGGCAGCCACGACACGACGATGGAGGCCGTCGTCGAGCTCTGCAAGCGCCGCGGACTCATCTTCCAGTCCTCGGAGATCTACGGCGGCCTGCGCGGCGCCTGGGACTTCGGCCCGCTCGGCGCGGCGCTCAAGGACAACGTCAAGGCTGCCTGGAAGCGCGACATGATCCAGCTGCGCGGTGACGTCGTCCAGCTCGACGCCTCGATCCTCATGCACCCGAGGGTGTGGGAGGCCTCCGGGCACGTCGAGGGCTTCACCGACCCGCTCGTGGAGTGCCGCACCTGCAACGCGCGCTTCCGCGAGGACCAGGTCACCCAGGGCGACGCCTCGACCTACGAGTGCCCGCGCAGCGACTACTCGCTCTGCGACTTCGGCCCCGCCAAGCAGTTCAACCTCATGTTCCAGACCCACGTCGGCCCGACGATGGAGTCCGGCGCCGCGGTGTGGATGCGGCCCGAGACCGCCCAGGCGATGTTCGTCGACTTCGCCCACGTCCAGCTCACGAGCCGCCAGAAGGTGCCCTTCGGCATCGCCCAGGTCGGCAAGAGCTTCCGCAACGAGATCCCCCCCCGCAACTTCATCTTCCGCGTGCGGGAGTTCGAGCAGATGGAGATGGAGTACTTCGTGCGGCCGGGCACCGACGAGCCGTGGCACGAGTACTGGATCCAGCAGCGCTGGGACTGGTACCTGCGCTACGGCATCCGCCGGGACAACCTCCGCATCCGCCCGCACGCCGCCGACGAGCTCAGCCACTACGCCAAGCGCACCGTCGACGTCGAGTACCGCTTCCCGTTCGCGTGGTCCGAGCTCGAGGGCATCGCCAACCGCACCGACTTCGACCTCTCCCGTCACGCGGAGTTCAGCGGCAAGGACCTCTCCTACTTCGACCCCGCGCTCGACGAGCGCTACGTCCCCTACGTCATCGAGCCCGCCGCCGGGGTCGACCGCTCCGCGCTCGCGTTCCTCGTCGACGCCTACCGCGACGAGGAGGCGCCGACGGCCAAGGGCGGCACCGAGCGCCGCGTGTGGCTGCAGCTGCACCACGCGCTCGCGCCGATGAAGGTCGCGGTGCTGCCGCTGTCGCGCAACGAGAAGCTCGTGCCGACCGCCACCGAGGTCGCTGACATCCTGCGGCCACGCTGGATGATCGACTACGACGAGACCGGCTCGATCGGCAAGCGCTACCGCCGCCAGGACGAGGTCGGCACGCCGTTCTGCGTCACCGTCGACTTCGAGACCGTCGAGGAGGACCGCGCGGTCACCGTGCGCGACCGCGACACGATGGTCCAGGAGCGCGTGGCGATCGACCGCCTCGAGGCCTACCTCGCCGAGCGGCTCGACACCCCGTCCTGAGGACCGCGTGACTCGACGGCCCCATCGCCGTCGCGACGGCTCAGTGCCAGCCGCCCCAGCGGCGGTAGGGATCCGGGGGCTCACCGGGCCGCCGCGGAGCGCCGGGGGAGGGCGGCGCGAGCCGCGCGACGTCGTCCTCGAGGCGTCGGGTGCGCTCGAGGATCTCCGCGAGCGCCCGCGCGCCCCAGGACGCCAGGCGCAGCGCCGCCCCGGCGATGAACGTCACGATCCAGACGACGACGGCGAACACCGGCTCGCCCTCCCGGAAGAGGAGTCCGCCGGCGACGACCCCCGCGACCCCGGCCGCGTAGACGAGGGCGTCGGCGACCCGCGCGGCGACGGCGAGCTCGCGCAGTCTCACGTGCTCCATGCCTCGAACCCTCGCGCGCGCCGGGGTGCCCCGCAACCCTCGCAGGGCCCGGTGCTACGATCCGGGGGGTGAACGACGGTCGGAACGTCCGCGAGCGCGTGGAGGAGATCGAGCGCGCGAGCCTCTCGACCTGGGCCATCCTCGCTGCGGAGACGAAGGGTCGCGACCGCTACGAGGAGCCCGACCCGCTGCGCACGGTCTTCCAGCAGGACCGCGAGCGGATCCTGTGGACCTCGGCGCTCGCGCGCCTCGAGGGCAAGGCGCACCGCTTCGTGCCGGCCGAGCCCCGCGCCCCGCAGCGCGGCTGGCGGTCGCAGATGGCCCACACGCGCGCCGCCGTCGAGCTCGCGCGCAGCCTCGCCCGCGGCCTCCGGCTCAACGAGGACCTCGCCGAGGCCATCGCGTCCGGCCACGCGCTCGGCGCGCCGCCGTTCGGCGTCGCCGGCGCCGAGGCGCTCGCTGGCCTCGCCGGCGCGACCTTCGACGTCGGCGAGCAGGGCCTGCGCATCGTCGAGCGGCTCGCCGCTCGCGGCCGGGGGCTCAACCTCACCTGGGAGGTGCGCGACGGCATCCTCCACCACGCCCGGCCCGGGGCTGCCTCGACCGTCGAGGGCCAGGCCGTCGCGCTGGCGGTGCGCCTCGCCGTGGCGCTGCACGGCCTCACCGACGCGCTCGTCAGCGACCTCGTGCGCCTCGATGACGTGCCCCACCTCGTGCGCACCCGCCTCGGCACCGCCCACCGCGAGCGGCTGAGCGCCGTCGTCGTCGACGCGGTCGACGTCTCCACCGACCGCCCCGAGGTCGTCCTCAGCCCCGACGTCGAGGCCGCGGTGGCCGAGCTCGAGGGCTTCCTCGCCACCGCCGTCGACCGCCGTGAGGCCGCGTGGCGCGAGGCCGACCGGGCGCGCCACTGCCTCGAGAGCCTCGCGATCTACCGCCGTAGCGGCGCGGCCGGGGCAGCGGCCCGCCTCGACGAGGCCGAGCTCCTCGACGGGCTCGCCGCACTCACCGACGCCGAGGCCTCCGCGGCCTTCGTCAGCGCCTTCCGCCCTGACGGTGGTCCGCTCGGCTGAGACGCGTGGGCGCCTCCACGGCCCGGGCTGGCCTCGACGGGAGCAGGCGCAGGGCTCGAGCCCCCGGTGTCGCACCGCCGGTGCCCACAGTCTCCCGGCGCCGGTCCGGGAAGGGGCCTCGCACCCGTACACTTCCCGCTGGCAGGAGAAAGGGCTCCCGTGGCAGGCCGGATCAACGACGCCGACGTCCAGGCGCTGCGCGAGCACGCCGACATCGCATCGGTGATCGGCGACTACACCTCGCTCAAGCGCGCCGGTGGCAGGCTCAAGGGGCTCTGCCCCTTTCACTCCGAGCGGACCCCGTCGTTCACCGTCGACCAGGGGCGGGGGCTGTTCCACTGCTTCGGCTGTGACGCCGGGGGCGACGTGTACGCCTTCCTCATGAAGGTCGAGGCGCTGTCGTTCCCCGAGGCCGTCGAGCGGCTCGCGCGCATCACCGGCTACGAGCTGCGCTACGAGGAGCTCTCCCCGGGTCAGCGCCGCGCACTGGGTCGGCGCACCCGCCTGACCGAGTGCGTCGGCGAAGCCGCGGCCTTCTACCACCAGCGGCTCTTCGAGGACGACGGCGAGGCGGCGCGCGAGTACCTCAAGCGGCGCGGGCTCACCCGCGAGCAGGCGTTGCGCTTCCAGCTCGGCTGGGCTCCCGACCAGTGGGACGTCCTCGTGCGCTACCTCAGCGGCCGGGGCTTCAGCCACGACGAGATCGCCGACGCCGGGCTCGCGACCCGCGGTGCGCGCGGGCTCATCGATCGCTTCCGCGGGCGCGTGCTCTTCCCCATCCTCGACGCCGGCGGGCGCGACACCCTCGGGTTCGGCGGGCGGGTCCTGCCCGACGCCGCGCTCGCCACCGGCCCGCGCGACGGCGAGCCGCCGAAGTACATCAACTCCCCCGAGACCGAGATCTACAAGAAGTCGAAGGTCCTCTACGGGCTCAACTGGGCCCGCGCCGACGTCCAGCGCCGCGACACCGTCCTCGTCGTCGAGGGCTACATGGACGTCATCGGGCTCCACGTCGCCGGCGTCAGCCACGCCGTGGCCACCTGCGGGACCGCGCTGACCGCCGAGCACTTCCGCCTCGTCGAGAAGTTCGCCCGCCGCGTCGTCCTCGCCCTCGACGCCGACGACGCGGGCTTCGCCGCGGCCGACCGTGCCCGCGCGCTCGCCGAGGAGTCCGACGTCCGCGAGGTCGGCGTCCTGCCCCTGCCCGCCGGCACCGACCCCGCCGACCTCGCCGAGCGTGGCGCCGCAGCGGTCGAGGAGGCCCTCGAGGGCACCCAGACCGCCGTGGAGTTCCAGATCGCCCACCTCCTGCGCGACGCCGACACCCGGACGCCGGAGGGGCAGATCGCGGCGTACCGCCGGACGTTCCCGCTGCTGGCCCGCATCGAGGACCGCGCCCTGCGCTACCGCTACGTGCGCGACGTCGTCGCGCCGGTCGTGCGCCTGTCGGCGGACCGCATCGAGGCGGAGCTCGACGACGATCGCTCCCGCCGCGCCGCCGCCCCTGCACCGCCGGCCCGAACCCGGGCCCCTGGCGGTGAGCCCGGTCTGCCGAGCGACCCGCAGCTGCGCCTCGAGCGGCAGGTGCTGCAGGCGGCGCTCCAGCTCCCCGAGCTCCTGCCCCCGGCGTGGGAGGAGGTCGACGACGAGGACTTCACCGCCGAGGCCTCCCGGCTGCTGCTCGCCGCCCTGCGCGCGGCCGGCGACGGTGGGCTCGAGGCCGTCCTCGCCGCGTTGCCCGACGACGAGACACGCAACCGGGTGCGCGGTCTCGCGCTCGCCGACCTCACGTTCCCCGCCGAGGCCGCCAAGGTCGCCGAGCTCGTCGACGACCTCCGGGTCCGGGCGATCGCCCGCAAGGTCGCCGGGATCCGTGACCGCCTCGTCGCCGGCGCCGAGCAGCTGCCGCCCGAGGACCGGCGGGCCCTGCAGACCGAGCTCGTCGCCCTGCGGCGCCAGCGTGACGTGATCCAGGAGGGGAGGGGCGCCGCGCGCGTGTGAGCGCGGCCACGGCCATGACGCAGTCGAGCGGCTCCGAGTCCGCCTCCGCGGCGGCCGACCCCGGTCGTTCGGTCGCGTCCGGGCGCACCCACGGGGCCGGTCGAGGCGCTGCCGAGTGGGCGGGCGGCGGGGCGGGCGGCGATCCCGTCCGGCTCTACCTCCACGAGATCGGCCAGGTCCGCCTGCTCACCGCCGAGGAGGAGGTCGACCTCGCCAAGCGCGCCGAGGCGGGGGAGGTCGCCGCGCGGCTGCTGCGACACCCCGATGGCCCGCTTGACGGTGAGCGGCTGCGCGAGCTCCAGGGCATCGAGCGCGGCGGCGAGCTCGCCAAGCAGCGACTCGTCGAGGCCAACCTTCGCCTCGTCGTCTCCGTCGCCAAGCGCTACACCGGGCGCGGTCTCGGCCTGCTCGACCTCATCCAGGAGGGCAACCTCGGCCTCATCCGCGCGGTGGAGAAGTTCGACTACACCCGCGGCTACAAGTTCTCGACGTACGCGACGTGGTGGATCCGCCAGGCGGTCAGCCGCGCGATCGCCGACCAGTCCCGCACCATCCGCATCCCGGTGCACATGGTCGAGACGATGCAGCGCGTCATCCGCGCCCAGCGCGAGCTCTACCAGTTCGAGGGTCGCGAGCCCACGATCGACGAGCTCGCGGCACGCGTCGACCTCCCGGCCCATCGCGTGCGACAGATCCTCGAGTTCGACCTCGAGCCGGTCAGTCTCGACACCCCCGTCGGCCAGGACGACGACGCGGTGCTCGCCGACTTCCTCGAGGACGACAGCGCCGAGGTGCCCTCGGAGGCGGCGAGCTTCGTGCTGCTGCGTGAGCAACTCGCCGGCATCCTCCACACCCTCGCCGAGCGCGAGCGCGAGGTCATCCGGCTGCGCTTCGGCATGGACGGCGCGCCGCCGCGGACCCTCGAGGAGGTCGGCGCGGAGTTCGGCATCACCCGCGAGCGCGTCCGCCAGATCGAGGCGAAGACCCTCTCGAAGCTGCGCCACCCCTCGCGGGCCCGCAAGCTGCGGGGCTACCTCGAGGGGACCTGATCGGGGCCCGCCTCCGAGGCCTCACCGCCGGTCGCCCGCGCCCGCCGTCGTGGGGGATGAGCCCTGCGGTGCCGTGGCGGCTACGCCTCCGCCGGGGTGGGGCGCTACGCCTCCGCCGTCGGGGCGGCCGGCCCGCCATCGGAGCCGCTGCGGACACGATCGGTGACCCGCGTCACGCCCTCGGCGGCCTTGTCCTCGATCGCCTGACCGGCCTTGCCGGCGACGTCGCGCATCTCCGAGCCGATCTGCTGCGCCGGCTGGGAGTGCGCGAGCGAGCGGGCCCACCGGGCGAGCTGCTCGTAGCGCTGGCGCCCCGCGCGGGTGCCGAGGACGTAGCCGATCCCGATGCCGAGCACCAGGCCGAACCGGAATCCAAACAACCGCATCGCGCGCTCCTCTCCGCTCCACGCTCGTGGGATGGACCCGTTTCCGCCCAGGGCCCGTCCCACACCTCGGCGCGCCGCCGGCCGGTCGGCCGCACCGCGGCGATGGGCGTGGAGTCGGTAGCTCCGGGGGCGGGGCTCGAACCCGCGACA
>PWFH01000178.1 GCA_003553795.1 Egibacter sp.
CAAAAACCCCGACCACAACACAAACGCCGCCGGCGCCAACGCCATCGCCGTCCCCGGATGCCCATCACCCGCCCGCTCAATCGCATCCGCCGCCAACACCCGCAACGTGTCAACAGCGAGGGTGTCGGGGTCGGTCGACCCTTGCGAGGAGAGAGCGTTCATGAGCATGGGTCCTTGGTCAGGTCGCGCACGAGGCGCCGGGCACCGGCGTCGTCGTCGACGCTAGCGCCCCGCGGCGAGGTGGCCAAGACCGAAGGGGACTCACGAGAGCGTGCGGGCATGGCGACGGCCACCTGTTCGATACGACACTGACGGTGAGCGATCGGTACGTCCTGCTATCGTGAGCGCACACGGAGACCCGGTGGCACGGCGCGGAGGATTGGCGCGGGCCCACGCGCGCCGGCGGTGGGAGAGGACGATGACAGGCGAGACGGCAGCCCCGGGCCAGCAGGAGCGCAACCCCCACGAGCGCCAGGAGGACATCCGTGAGCGCATCCTCGCCCAAGGGTTCGTGCGGGTGAGCGAGCTCGCGTCGGCCCACGCGGTGAGCAACATGACGATCCGCCGTGACCTCGACGCCCTCGAGGAGCAGGGCTGGGTCCGCAAGGTGCGCGGCGGGGCGACCGCCGAGCCCTCGGCCTTCTACCACGGCGACGTGCGTCACCGGATGCAGGCGATGAACGTCGAGAAGCGCGCGATCGCCGCGCGCGCTGTCGAGCTCGTCGAGCGCGGGCAGACGGTGATGCTCGACGAGAGCACGACGGGCTACGGTCTCGCCCAGCTGCTGCCGAGCCGGCGACCGGTCACGGTCATCACGAACTTCCTGCCGAGCCTGCACCTGCTGAGCCGGCAGCCCGGCGTCGACCTCATCGCCCTCGGGGGGTCCTACAAGCCGTCCTACGACGCCTTCCTCGGTCCCGGCACCGCCGAGTCGGTCGGGGCGATGACCGCCGACCTCCTCTTCGCCTCGACGACGGCGATCACCGACGGCGCCTGCTACCACCGATCGCAGGAGACGATCCTCGTCAAGCAGGCACTCATGCGCGCCGCCGCGCGCAAGGTCCTGCTCGTCGACCACGCGAAGTTCGGCCGGCGCGCGGTCCACCACCTCGCGCCGGTGGACGCCTTCGACGTCGTCGTCGTCGACACCGGCATCGACGAGGCCCACCTCGCCGACCTCCGCGCCCGCGACATCGAGGTCATCCTCGTCGACGTTGACGAGGGCTGACCCACCGCTGCGCCCCGCGCGACCCCGCAGGATGATCTCGCCCCGCAATGTGCGGTTTACTGTCAATCACGACCCAAAAAGTGTTTGGATTCGCACAGGCCATGTGCTAAGTTGCACCCCAGGCACACACTCGTGCCGAGTCAGCCCAGCGCGCAGCGGTCACGTGGTCACCGCAGGCGCGAAGGACGACGCGAGGGGCAGAGATGGTCGAGTTGCGGCAGCTGCGCTACTTCGTCGCCGTCGCCGAGGAGCTCCACTTCGGCCGGGCGGCGACGCGCCTGCACATGACGCAGCCGCCGCTGAGCCGCCAGATCCAGTCGCTCGAGCGCACGCTCGGTGTCGACCTCTTCGTCCGGGGCTCGAGCGTCGGGCTCACCGCGGCAGGACAGGCGCTGCTGCCCAGGGCGCGCCGGGTACTCGATGCCGCCGAGACCGCGGTCGAGGCCGCCCGGCACGCGGAGGGTCCCACCGAGCCGAGGTTGCGGGTGGGCTATCCCGCGGGCTGGCCTCCGGTGCCGGTGCGCGAGGCCCTGCGGCGGCTCGCCGACCACCGTCCCGAGGTCCCCGTCGACCTCGTCATCGGCCACGGTGCCGCCCACGCCGACGCGCTGCGGGCGGGCGACCTCGACGCTGCCTTCCTCCTCGGTGACGGCGGCTTCGGGCCCGGCCTGGCCCATGAGACCGTGGCCGTCGAGCGACTCGTGCTCGCGTCGCCGGCAGCCGCGCCAGCCTCGGGCGATGGCGCCGAGGTGCTCGCCCTGGCCGAGGCCCTCGTCCTGCCCGCGTCCGAGCCCGACCCCTGGCTGCGCGAGGCACTGCTGCGCACCGTCGCCATGAGCGGGGGCCGCCCGACCGAGCTCGTCGAGGTCCCGTCGATGGAGGCGGCGCTGTCGGCGGTCGCCGCGGGGCTGGGCTGCGCACTCGTGACGCAGTCGACGGCAGCGAGCGTCGAGGCCCGAGGCGTGACCTTCACGACGATCGCGCACGCGCCCCGCTCTGACGTGGCCTCGCAGGTCGTCTGGCGCGCGAGCGCGTCGACACCGCCGGAGCCGTTGGCCGACCTCCTCGAGGCCTGCCGGCAGGAGGCCCGACACCGCGGGGCCGTGCGCCGGCCGCTGGCGGTCGCCGACGCCGCGCCCCGATCCCGTGAGCGCCCCGGTCCCAGAGGCCACGAGGACTCGGCCGACGTCCTCGACGGGCGGGCGCCGCGTGTCCTGACCACCGCCGCCGCATCGAACGGGTGAACCCATGACCACCGACGACGCCGTCTCCCGCACCGCCCTGCGCAGGCCTGACCGTCTCTTTCCGGCGTATGTGTTCGATCTGGATGGGACGATCTATCTGGGTGAGGGGCTGCTGCCGGGGGCCAAGCGGCTCATCGAGGCGTTGCGGCAGCGGTCGATCCCGGTGCGGTTCCTGTCGAACAACCCGACGAAGGATCCTGAGCAGTACGTCGACAAGCTCACCCGTCTGGGGTTGCCGACGCCGGTGGGCGACATCGTCAACACCGTGGTGACGATGACCCGCTGGCTGCTCGAGCACGCCCCGGGCCAGGTCGTCTTCCCGTTGGGCGACCCGCCGTTGATCCGGGCGTTGCAGCAGGCGGGCATCCCGATGTCGGAGGACCCCGCCGAGATCGACCTCGTCATCGCTAGCTACGACCACGGCTTTGACTACCGCAAGCTGCAGATCGCCTTCGACGCGTTGTGGTTTCACCGGCGGGCCCGGCTCATCGCCACCCACCCCGACCGGTACTGCCCGTTTCCGGGTGGGCGGGGCGAGCCCGACGTCGCGGCGGTCATCGCCGCGATCGAGGCGTGCACCGGGGTGGCCTGCGAGCAGCATGTCGGCAAGCCCGACCCTGAGATGCTCGCCCTGGCGCTGTCCGACCTCGACCTCGACCCGTCCGAGGCGATCATGACCGGCGACCGGCTGGCCACCGATGTGCGCCTGGCCCGCAACGCCGGCGCCGCGGGGGCGCTGGTGCTCACCGGCGACTCCGGCCTGGAGGACCTCGCGGCCACCGCGCCCGAGCACGCCCCCCACTACGTCCTCGACCGCATCGACCAGCTCCTCCCACCAGCCGTGTGGGACGAGCTCGGATGGCAGGACGACGCCCCCGCCCCGACCTGACCGCACGCGCGGCGCGCACGCGCCGGCGCATCCGCCGCAGCACGATCAGCACGAAGGAGCCGACGATGAGCGAGGCGAGCAAGACCGGGCCGTTCCTCCTGGGGATCGACATGGGCACCGAGAGCTGCCGGGTGGGGGTGTTCGACACCACCGGGCATCCGCTGGCCTTCGAGGCGACGCCCTACCAGACCTCCTACCCACGGCCAGGGCAGGCCGAGCAGGACCCCGACGACTGGTGGGCGAGCCTCGTCGCCTCGGTCCAGGGCGCCCGCGAGCGCGCCGGCGTGAGCCCCGAGGACATCGCCGGCATCTCCTACGACGCGACGACGCTCACCCTCGTGGCGACCGATCGCCGCGGGCAGCACCTGCGGCCGGCGATCATGTGGATGGACGTGCGCGCCTCCGACCAGGCCGAGCGCATCGGCCGCTCCGAGCACCCCGTGCGCGCGGTCAACGGCGGCGGACCGGTCTCCGCGGAGTGGTACCCGAGCAAGGCGCTGTGGCTCAAGGAGCAGGAGCCGGAGACCTACGAGCGTGCCGAGCGCCTCGTCGACTGCGCCGACTGGATCACCCACAAGCTCACCGGGCGCTGGACCTTCAACGTCAACACCGCGGCGGTGCGCTCCTACTACAACCGTGACCTCGGCGGCTGGCCGACGGACTTCTACGAGGAGATCGGCCTCGGCGACATCTTCGACAAGGTCCCCGAGGAGGTCTGCGACCTCGGCACGCCGCTCGGGGGACTCTCGACCGAGGCCGCCGCCGAGCTCGGGCTGCGCAAGGGCACGCCGGTGGCGCAGGGTCCCGGCGATGCCTGGGCCGCCCAGATCGGCCTCAACGTCGTCAAGCCCGGCAAGATGGCGCTCATCACCGGCTCCTCCCACGTCCTCATCGGCCAGCACGACGAGTCCGTCTCCGGCCTCGGCTTCTTCGGTGCCTACCCCGAGGCGGTCATGCCGGGGCAGTACACCGTCGAGGGTGGGCAGGTCTCCTCGGGGTCGGTCCTCAAGTGGTTCAAGGACCAGTTCATGACCGAGGCCATCGCCGAGGCCGAGGCCGCCGGGGTCAACCCCTACCACCTGCTCAACAAGCGAGCCGCGGAGATCCCGCTCGGCTCGGAGGGGCTCATCGTCAACGAGTACTGGCAGGGCAACCGCACCCCCTACACCGACCCGCTCGCCCGCGGGATGATGTGGGGCTTCAGCCTGCGCCACACCCCCTTCCACGTCTACCGCGCCATCCAGGAGGGCGTGTGCTACGGCACCGCGCACATCCTCCGGGCGATGGCCGCCGCCGGCACCGAGGTCAACGAGTTCGTCGCCGCCGGCGGCGCGACGAACAGCCGCTTCTGGACGCAGATGCACGCCGACGTCACCGGGGTGCCGGTCACCCTCACCAAGGTCGGCGACGCCGCGGTGCTGGGCTGCGCGATCCTCGCGGCCGCCGGCTCCGGCGTCCACGGAGGGGTGGCCGAGGCGGCGGGCGCGATGGTCCACGACACCGAGACCCTCACCCCCGACCCCGAGGCCCACGAGGCCTACCAGTTCTACGTCGACAAGTACGTCGACGCCTATCCGCAGATGCGTGAGCTCATCCACGACGTCGTCAAGCGGGTCGGCGAGTCCTAGTCGACCGCCAACAGCACCCAACAGCGCCCAAGAGGACCAACAAGAGGACAAGGAGCGATCCATGACCGTCATCGGCATCGGCGCGGATGACGCGGGTGCGCCGCTGAAGGAGCACCTCGCGGCCTACCTGCGCGAGCACGGCTACGAGGTCATCGACTACGGCAACGCCGAAGGCGACGACGAGGACTACCCCGACGTCGCCGAGCAGGTCGCTGAAGGGGTGGCCTCCGGTGCCCACGAGCGCGCGCTGCTCGTCTGCGGCACCGGGCTGGGCATGGCGATGACCGCGAACAAGGTGCCCGGCGTGCGGGCGGCCACCGCCCATGACCCCTACTCCGCCGAGCGGGCCCGCAAGTCCAACGACGCGCAGGTGCTCACGATGGGCGGCCGCGTCATCGCCCCGCAGGTCGCCGAGGTCGTGCTGCAGCACTGGCTCGACTCGGAGTTCGCCGGCGGCGGCTCCGCCCCGAAGGTCGCGAAGATGCAGGCCGTCGAGGCCCGCCAGCGGGGGGCGTCCCCCACTGGGCAGTAGCACCGCGGCGGCCGGCGCAGGTCCGCGCCGGCCGCCGCACCGGCCCCACGTCGACCGTGGGCCGACCCGAGGGCTGAGCATGAGGCGTGAGAGGGGCTGTCGATGACGAGTGAGCGGATCATCCGGGCGCTGGAGCAGGCGACCGATACCCGGGAGGTGGTCATCGGGTCTGGGGCGTTGGCGCGCAC
>PWFH01000049.1 GCA_003553795.1 Egibacter sp.
AGACGCTCGGCGATCCACGCGGTGAGTTCGTCTTCGCCGATCCGACCGGCAGCGACACCCTCGATGATGCCGACCGTCTCGTCGCCTTCCGGGTCATCGGGCGGACGGGACCATCTCCCCGGCCCAGGAAGCGGTCAGCGGCGCAGGAAGAGGTTCGCGAGGACGGTGAGCACGAGCGACACGACGATCATCGAGGTGATCGGAACGTAGACGCGGCCGCCGCGGCCCTCGAAGCGCAGGTCGCCGGGCAGCCGGCCGAGCCACGACAGCCAGCCGGCGCTCGCGGCGAGGCCGACGAGGATCGCGGTGACGCCGAGGGCGATGAGCAGCGGGCCGAGCGAGCGGTCCATGGGCTCCCGAGTGTAGGGCGGGCCCGCACGCCCTCACGTGCGCCCGGGCTGGCAGGACGGTGCCGTTGCCTGGTCACCCGGATGCGGTCATCCTCCCGAGCACGACCCACAAGGTGGGCCCGAAAGGGCACGTCGTCATCCCCAAGGCACTGTGAGACGAGCTCGGTCTCGAGCCCGGGTGTTGAGGTCACCTTCTGGCGGGAGGGTGACCATGTCGTCGTGCGTCGTCGTGACGATGCTCCGCCGCTGAAGGGACGCTTCGCCGGGCGGGGGCTCGCCGACCACCTCGAACGTGAGCGTGCCGCGGATCGAGCCCGCGAGGATGCCCGGTGACCGTCGCCCGCCGGAGCTGACGCCCGCCGTCGAGGGGCCCCGGCGCGCGCCGCTCGCCGCCGCGGGGCGCCGCCGATAGGCTGCCTGCGATGCCCAGCCTCGTGACCTTCCTGTCCGACTACGGCCTCGGCGACCCGTTCGTCGGGCTGTGCCGCGCCGCGCTGCTCGCGGTCTGCCCGAGCGCGCAGATCATCGATCTCTCGCACGCCGTGGCGCCGCAGGACGTCGGTCACGGCGCGGCCCGCCTCGCCGACGCGGTGCGCTTCGTCGACCAGTCCTCGGTCCACCTCGCCGTCGTCGACCCCGGGGTGGGCACCGGCCGCCGCGCGGTCGTCGTGGCCGCGGGCGGGGACCTCTTCGTCGGCCCCGACAACGGGCTGCTGCTCGAGGCCGTCGACGTCGTCGGCGGGGCGAGCGCGGCGTGGTCGATCGCCGAGTCCGGCCTGCTGCGGGCCACCGTCTCGACGACCTTCCATGGCCGCGACCTCTTCGCCCCGGTCGCCGGCCACCTCGTCGGCGGGCTCGACCCTGCGGAGGTCGGCCCCGAGATCGACACCGACACGCTCGTGCGGCTGCGCCGCCCCGCGCCGTCGCAGAGCCTCGGCTACCTCGACGTGCCCATCCGCGACATCGACCGCTTCGGCAACTGCCAGCTCGCTTGCGGGCCCTCCGCCCTCGAGGCGGCCGCGATCACCCCCGGCACGCCGGTCGTGCTGCACGCCCGCGGGGTCGAGTGGGGCGCGCGCTGCGTCGCGACCTTCGCCGACCTCGCGCCCGGCGAGGTCGGGCTGCTCGAGGACGCCTTCGGCTGGATCGCCGTCGTCCTCGGCAACGCCGACGCGGCGCTGCGCCTCGGCGTCGGCCTGCACGAGCCGATCACCATCGAGGGCCACGTCGAGGTCGACCTCGACACCGGCGACTGACGCCGCGCGTCAATCGGCTATGAGGAGAAGGTGATCTGGAGGTCCTTGATTCGGGCAGCCAGAGCGGGGCGTGTTCTGGCGGTCTCCAGACGCACGAAGCCGAAGCGCTCGCAGAAGGCCGCGGCTGCCTCGTCGAGCGCGTCGACGGTCATCAGGACGATCCCAACGTGCTCGGCGGCGGCCAGCACATCGTGTACGGCGGTGGCCAGCAGCCGTGTGCCCAGCCCGCGGCCCTGGTCGTCCTCGTGGATGGCCAGGCGGGCCAGGCGGACGGCGGGGACGGCGTCGTAGCGGGGGACGCCCTTGACGAGCTCGTGCGGTGCGGCGTCGTAGGCAACAGCGTGGGTCGCCAGCGAGTAGAAGCCGACAACGGTGTCTTCATCGACATCGACAAGCGCCGTCGTGCGCGCCGAGCGGTTGCGCCGCTGCGCTTGCATCGCGGCGGTGCGGAACCAGTCGTCGAGTTCGTCGCGGCCACAGCGAAACGTCGCTCGGTCGTGGGTCTTGGCGAGCTTCTCGACCCTCACGTGCGCTCGAAGGGCTCCGCATCGGCCAGTTGCCTCGCGGCGGGCAGCTCGGTCGCGGGCTCGTCGAGCCACGCCTCGAACTCCGCAGCAGCGTGGTCGGCAATGCGCAGCACCCGGGCGTCGGCCAGGACCTCGCGTGCTTGCTCGACGCCTGCCTCGATGACGAAACGGGAGACCGGCTTGCCGAGCTCTGCTGCGGCTTCACGCAGCAGCCGGTCCTCTTGTGCCGTCAGGCGCGCGTTCAGCCGCTGTCCTCGCTCGACCGTTGCCATGACGCACCCTCCTGTGTGAGTACGAGCGCACATACGCTGTGTGGGGTTGTCCACGGTTGGACGACTGCGGCAGAGACGGCCGCCGGTAAGGCCAGCCCCGCGATCGGGCGAACGCTCACAGCCCCCGGCTCACGGTGGCGCGGCCGCCGCCGGCGCTCAGGCGGCGACGTCGGCGACCCGGGCGCCGGTGAGCCGACGCAGCTCGGTCGAGTCGATCGGGAAGACCGCGTCGGGCAGGCCGGCGGCGGCCCACACCTCCTCGAAGGCGAGGAGGTCGCGGTCGAGGAGCATCCGCAGCGGCCGCGGGTGGCCGAACGGGGCGGTGCCGCCGATCGGGCTGCCGGTCGCCTCGCGGCACTCCGTCGCGCCGGCCATGCGCACCTCGTCCGCGCCGAGGACCTCGGCGACGGCGCCCCCGTCGACGCGGTTGGCCCCGGAGGTCAGCACGAGGATCGGCTCGCCGTCGGCGAGCATGACGATGGACTTGCAGATCGCCCCGAGCTCGCAGCCGATCGCGTCGGCGGCGTCGGCCGCGGTGCGGGTGCCGGCGGGGAAGCGGTGCACGTCGAGGTCGACGCCGAGCGCGGCGGCGGCCTCGCGCACCCGCGCGACGTGCGGGGACTCCTCGGGCATCACCGCTCCTCACCTCCGCGCCCGCCCCGCCGGCGGGCTCTGGCCTGTGCACCCTGCCACATCGGCCCGTCAGAGGTTGATCCCCCCGCGGGGGGAGGGCGTACCCTGAGGGTCCGCCGCCTGCCAGGGAGACGTCGTGGCCGACCGAGGACGCCGCGTCCTGATCACCGGGATCGCCAATCCCGTCTCCTGCACGTTGGCTGCCCGCCTCGAGGCCGACGAGGGCGTGGAGTACGTCGCCGGCGTCGACCTCGTCGAGCCCGACGCGCCGCTCGAGCGCACGGAGTTCATCCGCGCGGACCTGCGCAGCCCGCTCGTGGCCAAGGTCATCGAGTCCACCCGCGTCGACACCCTCGTGCACCTCGGGATCACGACGACGCCGGGGCAGGTCGGCGGGCGCTCCCGCATGAAGGAGCTCAACGTCATCGGCTCGATGCAGCTGCTCGCCGCCGCGCAGAAGGCGCCGCGGCTGCGCAACGTCGTCGTGCGCTCCACCACCGCGGTCTACGGCAGCCACTACCGCAACCCCTCGCTCATCACCGAGGACGTCGCCACCGACGCCCCGCCGCGCTCGGGCTACGCCAAGGACGCCACCGAGGTCGAGACCTACGCCAGGGGCCTGAGCCGGCGCCGGCCCGACCTCACGATGACGATCCTGCGGCTGGCCAACACCGTCGGGCCGACCGTCGAGACGCCGCTGACGAAGTACTTCGCGCTGCCGGTCGTGCCGACGGTGCTCGGCTACGACCCGCGGCTGCAGCTGCTGCACGAGGACGACGCCGTCGGCGCGCTCGAGCGCGCGACCGTCGATCCCCACCCCGGGATCTACAACGTCGCCGGGCCCGGGGTGATCTACCTCTCCCAGGCGATCCGCATCGCCGGCAAGGTCGCCGTGCCGCTCGCGCGCCCGCTCATGCCGTGGCTCGCGGGGATGCTGCGCCAGTCCGGCCGCGTCGACTTCGCCGCCGATCAGCTGCAGTTCCTCCTCTACGGGCGCGTCGGCGACATCACCCGACTGCGGGAGCGCTTCGGCTACGAGCCGCGCTACTCCACCCGCGAGGCGCTCGAGGCCTTCATCGAGAGCCAAGGCATCGAGCGCGCGATCGACCCCGAGGCCGTCACCGCCGCCGAGCGCGAGCTGCTCGGCGTGCTGCGGCGGCTGCGGCCCACCGGTGACACCGCCGCGGCAGAGGGCACCGCTGGCGCCGAGGAGGTGCGCACATGAGCGAGCGCTCCGCCGCCGGCGGCGAGGTCATCCCCCTCGACCTCACCCGCCGCCGCCCCCGCAAGCCCGCGCCGGTCACCCCGTCGGCGAGCCCCGCAGCCGGCGAGCGGGCTCGCTGCCAGCAGGTGACCGCCTCGGGCCGGCCCTGCCGCAACTACGCCACGGCGAGCGGTCGCTGCATCGTCCACGCCGACGACCCGACCGAGACCGGCGACCAGGAGCGCCGCATCGAGGAGGCCGCCCGGCCCGAGCCGCTGGCCGCCGCCGAGTGGGAGGCGATCGCCGCCGAGGTCCTCGCCTTCGCGCGCCGGCGGCTGCTCGGCGACTACAAGGTCGACCCCTACGGCTTCGACCGCGAGCTCACCGAGCAGGTGCTCATGCCGCTGGCGCGGCCCCTCTACCAGCGCTACTGGCGGGTGCGGACCACCGGCATCGAGAGCGTGCCAAGCGGCGGCGCGCTGCTCGTGGCCAACCACTCCGGCACCCTGCCCTTCGACGCGATCATGACGAAGCTCGCGCTGCTCGACGAGCACCCCGAGCATCGCCACCTGCGCGAGCTCGCCGCCGACCTCGCGCTGCGCACGCCGATCATCGGGCCGCTGTCGCGCAAGAGCGGCGACGTCCTCGCCCACGACGACGACGCGCTGCGGCTGCTGGCCGACGGCGAGCTCGTCGGGGTCTGGCCCGAGGGTTTCAAGGGCGTCGGCAAGCACTACCGCGACCGCTACAAGCTCCAGCGCTTCGGGCGCGGCGGCTTCGTCGAGGTCGCCCTGCGCGCGCGTGTGCCGATCATCCCCGTCGGGATCGTCGGCGCCGAGGAGATCTACCCGCTCGTGGCCAACGTCCGCTGGCTCGCGCGCCTGCTCAACCTGCCGTACTTCCCCGTCACCTGGCAGTTCCCCTGGCTCGGGCCGCTCGGGCTCCTGCCGCTGCCGTCGAAGTGGATCATCGCCTTCGGCGAGCCCATTGCCACCGACGACTACCCCGCCGACGCCGCCGACGACCCGATGGCGGTCCTCGAGCTCGGCGACCGCGTGCGCGACACCATCCAGCAGATGCTCTACCGCACCCTCATGGGACGCCGGTCGATCTTCTTCTGAGCCGCCGCGGCCGCCGGCGGGGGGCTGGCGGGGGCGGCCGCGCTGGCGCTGTGGGGGTCGCAGCGTCCGCTGGAGCGTTCGGCCGCCGGGGCGGGTGAAGGCTCCATCGAGCGGCGCGCGCGGCGCCAGCGTCACCGGCGAGGGGCCGGCGGTGGTGCGCGCCTCGCCGGCGCGCAGGCGGGCGGCTCCTACGCTGGGCGACCGCAAGGGCGTCAGCGGCGCGCGAGACGGGCGACCGGGCGCGGAAGGGCGACGCTTCGCGGACG
>PWFH01000117.1 GCA_003553795.1 Egibacter sp.
CGGTAGAAGCTCGTCGCCGGCGGCTCGTGGAACTGCAGCTGGCGGACGCCGTAGGCCTCCTCAAGGTGGGCGAAGACGCCATCGGTGAGCTCGGCGACCCGCTCGCGGTCGCGCGCGGCGAAGGCCTCGGCGATCTCCGGCTGCGCGGCGAGGCTCGAGGCCAGCGCCTCGCCCTGCTCGGCGGTGCCGTCGAGCTCGACGCCGAGGGCGTCGGAGGTGCGCTGCAGCTCGCGGTTCTCGGCCTCGTCGACGAGGTTGGCCGCCGAGATCAGCCCGACGGCGGTCGCGGCGACCGTCGCGAGCGCGACGACGACGACGGTGCTCACGACGAGGCGGCGCTGGAGGCTCATTCCGCGACCCATGGGGATCCCCTTCACTCACGCTGGCATGCCGGCGGCGTCCCGGGGCCGGGGGCGGGAGCCCCCTCCGGCGGGGTGGCCCCCGTGGGCCCCGGCCTCCCGGTGCGGTCGGCGGCAGCGCCCGCGAGTGAAGGGTTTGCCCGGCTCGGCCCGCCCGCCGCAGTGGGGCGAGCGGAGCCCGGGCGGCAGGCTGCTCGCGGTCAGCCTGCCGCGGCCAGCGCCTGGTCGAGGTCGGCGAGGATGTCCTCCTCGTGCTCGATGCCGACGCACAGCCTCAGCATGTCAGGGCTGACGCCCGCGGTGGCCTGCTCCTCGGGGGTGAGCTGACGGTGGGTCGTCGACGCCGGGTGGGCGGCCAGCGACTTCGTGTCGCCGATGTTGACGAGACGGGTGAAGAGGTCGAGCGCGTCGTAGAAGCGCTCGCCGGCCTCGAAGCCGCCCTCGATGCCGAAGGTCAGCAGCGCCGAGGGGCGTCCGCCGGTGTACTTCTGCGCGAGGTCGTAGTAGCGCGAGCTCGGCAGGCCGGGGTACTCCACCCAGGAGACCTTCGGGTGCGCCTCGAGGTAGCGGGCGACGACGTGCGCGTTGTGGACGTGGCGCTCCATGCGCAGCGACAGCGTCTGCATCCCCTGGAGGATCTGCCAGGCGTTGAAGGGGCTGATCGCCGCGCCGGTGTTGCGCAGCGGCACGGTGCGCGCCCGGCCGATGTAGGCCGCCGGGCCGAGGGCCTCGGTGTAGACGAGGCCGTGGTAGGCCGGCTCGGGCTCGCTCAGCATCGGGAAGCGCTCGGCGTGCTCGGCCCACGGGAAGCGCCCGCTGTCGACGATGATCCCGCCGAGGGTCGTGCCGTGCCCGGCCATGTACTTCGTGAGCGAGTGCACGACGATGTCGGCGCCCCACTCGATCGGCCGCATGAGCGCCGGCGTCGGCACCGTCGAGTCGACGATGACCGGCACGCCGTGGCGGTGGGCCATCGTCGTGATCGCCTCGAGGTCGGGGATGTTGCCGGCGGGGTTGCCCATCGACTCGGCGAAGACCGCCGAGGTGCGCTCGTCGATGAGCGCCTCGAGCGCCTCGGGCGCGTCGGACTCGGCGAAGCGCACGTCGATGCCCTGCGCGGGGAGCATGTGCGCGAAGAGCGTGTACGTGCCGCCGTAGAGCTGCGGGACGCTCACGACGTTGTTGCCGGCCTTGGCGATCGTGAGGATCGCATAGGTGATCGCTGCGCTGCCCGCGCTCGTCGCCAGCGCCGCCACCCCGCCCTCGAGCGCGGCGACGCGCTGCTCGAGGGCGTCCTGGGTGGGGTTCATGATGCGGGTGTAGATGTTGCCCTCGACCTCGAGGTTGAAGAGGTCGGCGCCGTGCTGGGCGTCGTCGAAGGCGTAGGCGACGGTCTGGTAGATCGGGACCGCGGCGGCCTTCGTCGTGGGGTCCGGCTCGTAGCCGGCGTGGATCGCGAGGGTCTCGGGGTGCACGGGTGCTCCTTGTCGTCGCGGGCTCAAGCGAGGCGTTCGAGGTGGGTGGGCCGCCCCGGCGCGCCGCGGCCCAGCGGGTCCGCCGGGTCGATGCCCGGCATGAACGGCACGCCCCGCTCGACGTCGGTGAGGCGGTAGACGAGGCCGAGCCAGTTGTTGAAGATGGCCTTGCCGGTGTCGGTCCAGGTGTTGTCGAGCAGCGGGCTGATCTTGCCCTCGGGGAACGGTGGTGGCGCTGCCCCGCGCTCGCGGGCGTCGATCGCCGCCTCGAGGTGGTCACCGGCGATCGCGGCGGCCGACGGCGGCAGGTAGCGCTCCGGGTAGGGCGGGACCGCGGCGAGCTCACCGGCGAGGTAGCGCCCCACCTCGCGCTTGTACTCCTTGAGCAGGCTGTTCGCGTCGTACTCGGGGTGGCCCTGGAGGTAGACGAGCCGCATGCCGTCCGAGCTCGTGCCGAGGTGGAAGTCGCCGTCGATGCTCTCGATGAGGACCTGCACGCCCGCCGGTGCGAGCTGGGAGGAGGTGACCTCGTTCCAGCGTGAGTGCGGTACGTCGAAGCGGGTGTTCGTGCCGTGCAGCAGCGGGTGCTCCGGGCGCACCGCGCGGTGCGGGAAGACGCCCCAGCGCTTCGACAGCAGCGGGCGGCGGTGCACGCCGTAGAGGAGCTGGGCCAGCGCGTGGGTCGCGAGGCAGGAGCACAGCACCGAGGTCACGTGCTCGCTCGCCCAGGTGATCGCCTCGGCGAGCGGCTCCCAGAAGGGCTCGTCGTCGAGGCGCGCGCCGGTGACGTTGGCCCCGGAGACGATGAGCCCGTCGAGGCCGTCGACCTTGAGCTGCTCGAAGGGGGTGTAGTAGCGGTCGAGGTAGGCCTGGGCCTCCGCGGAGCGCTCCAGACCCGGCAGCGTGAAGGGGTGCACGTAGATCTGGACGATCTGGTTGGCCGTGCCCAGCAGGCGCATGTACTGCTGCTCGGTCACGCGCAGGGCGGCGTCCGGCATGATGTTGAGCAGCCCGATGTGCAGCTCGCGGATGTCCTGGCGCAGCGCCTCGCGCACCGAGAGGACCTGCTCGCCGCGCTTGCGCAGCGTCTCGAAGGTCGGCAGGTCGGAGTGCGCGACGAGCGGCATGGAGCGGACCTCGGCGTGCGGCGGGGCGCGGCGGTCGGCCGCGCGGCGGTGGGCAGGTGCCGGGGGCAGGCTAGCGGTGACGGGCCAGCGCCGAGCAGCTCCCCGGTGCATACGGTGCGAACGGGCGGCGGGCGGGTCGTGCAGCGCGCGTCGAGCGGGGCGGCCGGCGGGCGGCGGGTCGTGCAGCGCGGCGCACGGGCGGCGGCGCGGCGGTGCTCGCTGGGTTGGATGGAGCGATTGGCCGTAGAGGCGGGTGAACGCTCCATCGGACCGGAGGCGGCGCGGCGGCGGACCGGCGGCGCTCAGGAGCCGCGGCGGGCGGTCAGCAGGGTCTGCGGTCGGTCGGGGATGTCCTCGACGGCGAGGTCGCCGAAGCCCGCCGCCGCGAGCCAGCCGGCGAGCTCGTCCTCGCTGTGGGTGTCGCCGTCGCCGGCGAGCAGCATCTGCACCGCGAAGACCGGCGCGACGGCGTTGCGCCCGCGCAGCGTCGTCGAGATCGCGAGGACGCCGCCTGGTGCCATCGCCGCGGCGATGCGTCCGAAGAGCCGCTCGAGCGCGGGGCCGGGGTAGATGTGGACGACACCGGCGGCGAGCACGACGTCGAAGGGCCCGTCGGCGAGCGCCTCGAGGAAGTCGCCCTCGACGACCTCGACGCCGGTCCCGGCGAGGTGGCCGGAGCCGGCGAGCCAGTCGGTGACCGGGCCGCGGTCCTGGAGGACGACCTCGAGCCCGCGCTCGGCGAGCGCCCGGGCGTGCTCGCCGTGGCCGCCGCCGAGGTCGAGGGCGCGCGCGGCTGCCGGCGCCCGGGCGAGCACCCGGTCGGCGAGCCACGGCGCGGCCTCGCGGGCGCGCCGGGCGAGCGCGGGCATGAACACCGACGGCGGCAGCGAGGCCCCGCCGTCGTTGCCGGCGACGTCGGCGCCCCCGTCGGCGCCCGGCTCGTCGTCGTGTCCGCGGTCGGCGCCTTGCTGCCCGGGGTCGCCGGCGTCGCGGCCCCCGCCCGCATCGCCGGCCTCCCCGTTCGGCGCGAGCGCGCCGCCGAGGTCGTTGGCCCAGCGCCGGATGACGTTGGCGTGGTGGGCAAGCGCGGCGCGCTCCTCGGCGTCGAAGGCCACGACGGCGTGGTAGGTGCCGCCGCGGTGCTCGACGAGCCCGAAGGTCGCGAGCGCCTCGAGCGTGACACGGACCGCGTGGGGCCTCGCCCCGACCGCCTCGGCGGCGTCGTCGGGTGCGCCCGGCAGCGCCTCCAGCAGCCCGGTCGAGGCGGCGGCGTCGCACAGCAGGACCTCGCGCCAGTCGGCGACCGCGCCGGGGTCGGCCATGAAGCTGCTCACCGGTGAGGGGTCGGGCATCGCGGGCTCCTGGCGGGCAGCGAGCGGGCACGTCGGTCGGTGGTCTACCACACCGCCTGCCTGCCGCCCTCGGTGAGCCCGGCCTCATGGCGGGCAGGGTGGCACCGGCGCAGCCTGCGCCCCTGGACACGGTGCGCTTGCGGGATCGCGACGACGCGCAGCGGCTCGCGCGGGCCTACGGGTTGGCCTGACCCGGGAGGCCACAGGACATGCCGGTGCAGCGCTACGGCGACATCGCCGACGTCCCCGACCCCCGCGCGCCCGCTCGGCTTTCGAGGGCCTCGCGGCGGCGTGCGCGGCATCGACGCTCTCACGGGCCTTCGGCCACGTCTCGCGGTTGCCGCGTGGGGTGCGACGATTCCGCTCGCTGGAGGAGGCAAGCGCCGACCGCGAGCGCTGGGAGGCAGCTGCGGGCCGGCGCGCCGCCGGCGAGCGGGGCCTTGCGGGAGGGAGGCCGCCGACGGGTGGGCAGGGCCGATCCCGGCAATAGTGACGCTGAGGCGTCGCGCCACACGTCAGCCGAGGGACGGAGGCCGTCCATGCCCCCACGCTTCCACGCCCTCGCGTTCGACTACGACGGCACGCTGACCCACCGCGACGCCCTGGGCGCCAAGGTGCGCGACGGCCTCGCCCGGGCCCGCGCTGCCGGCTACAAGCTCGTGCTCGTCACCGGGCGCATCCTCGCCGAGCTGCGTGAGGTCCTGCCCGACGTCGAGGACCTCTTCGACGCGATCGTGGCCGAGAACGGCGCGGTGCTCGCCAACGCCGACGGGGTGCGCCTGCTCGCTCCGCCGGTCGACCCCGAGCTCGCACGGGCCCTCGCCGCGCGCGACGTGCCCCTGCGCTCGGGCCGGGTGCTGCTGGCCTGCGACGCCCGCCACGCGCCCACCGTCCTCGAGGAGGTCGGCCGTCTCGGCCTCGACGAGCAGCTCGTCCGCAACCGCGGGGCGCTCATGGTCCTGTCGAGCGGGGTGAGCAAGGGCACCGGCCTTCTCGACGCCCTCGGCGACCTGCGCGTCTCGGCGCGCAGCACCGTGGCCGTCGGCGACGCCGAGAACGACCTGCCCCTGCTCGAGGCCGCCGAGCTCGGCGTGGCCGTGGCCGACGGCGTCGACAGCCTCAAGCAGCGCGCCGACCTCGTCCTCGAGCGTCCCGACGGCGAGGGCGTCCTCGAGCTCCTCGACGGACCGGTCCTCTCCGGGCGCGAGCGCGTCGTGCCCCAGCGCCGCCGCCTCGCCCTCGGCGC
>PWFH01000102.1 GCA_003553795.1 Egibacter sp.
AACATCCTCGCGGTGCAGGTCGCCTCGAACGCCGGAGGCGAGATCGCCATCTGGCCGAGGGACACCTTGCGCGCCCTCGAGTGGGTGCGCGCACAGGCAGCGACGCGGCAGGTCGCGGCGGTCAACCTCTCCCTGGGCCAGGGCTCCTACGGCGTGCCCTGCGACGCCACGCACCCGGAGTTCGGCGAGGCCGTCGACCGCCTCGACGCCGCCGCCATCAGCGTCGTCGGCGGGACCGGCAACGACTACGACAAGACGGGGATCGCCTACCCTGCCTGTCTGCGCAACGCGACGAGCGTCGCCGCCACCGACCGGGACGACCGGATCACCGAGTTCAGCAACATGCATCCCGGCGTCGACCTCCTCGCCCCGGGCACCCACGTCGAGGACGAGCAGGCGATCGTCGCCGCCTGGCCCGGTGGGACGCTGCAACCGTCACAGGGCACGTCGATGGCCGCACCCCACGTCGCGGGGGCCCTCACGACGCTGCGGCAGGCCCAGCCCTCGGCGACCCCGAGCGCGCACCGCGACCTCCTCAAGCGCGAGGGCGTGCCGATCCCGTTCGGCGGCACGACGATCCCACGGCTCGACACCGCCGCGGCCCACGAGGCGATCGGCGCGATCGGCGAGGACACCGAGGCGCCGGGTCCCCCGACCGCGGTCTCCGCGACCGCGCTCGGCGCCGACCGTGCGCGGGTGTCCTGGGAGCCGCCGGCCTCCGACGGCGGCACCCCGATCCTCGCCTACGAGGTCGCGATCGTCGGGACGTCGGTGACCTCGCCGTCGGTGTCGGCGAGTCTGCGTTCGATCACCGTCACCGGCCTCGAGCATGGCCAGCGCTACCGCTTCACCGTCCGCGCGTCCAACTCCGACCTCGTCGGGTGGGGGGAGCCATCGGCTGAGACCAACGTTGTCATCCCCAAGCATCCACCACCCCACCACGGCTTCGTCGACGTGCCGTCGGGTGCCTATTTCGACGCGCCGGTGGCCTGGCTCGCCGATGAGCGCATCACCGCCGGGGTGACCTGGGACCGCTACGGCCCCTACGACACGGTCACGCGGGCGCAGATGGTGACGTTCCTCTGGCGCATGATGGACAGCCCCACCCCCGGCTGGCGCGCGCCCTTCTTCGACGTCGACCACGGCGCGTACTACGCCGACGCGGTGGCCTGGGCGGTCGAGGCCGGGGTCACCCAGGGGGTCTCCTCGACGCGCTTCGCCCCCCACGCGCCGGTGAACCGGGCGCAGGTCGCGACGTTCCTGCACCGCATGAGCGGCGAGTCGATGGTGACCGGCGGCCACGGTTTCTTCGACGTTCCCGACGGCGCCTTCTACACCGAGGCGGTGACCTGGGCCGCCGCGCACGACATCACCAGCGGCACCTCCGCCGGCCGGTTCAGCCCCCTCGACGGCGTCTCCCGGGGGCAGATGGCCGCCTTCCTCTGGCGGCTCGCGGGCAACCCGCGGGCGTGGGACGCGCGCATCACCGTGCCCTTGACGATCATCTTCTAGCGCGTTGCGGTCAGTAGACCGCGACGCGGTCGCCGACGCGGACCTGGCGGTAGAGCACCTCGGCGTCGCGGTCGTCCATGCGCGCGCACCCGGCACTCGCCGGATAGGTCGGGATCGACGGGTAGCCGTGCAGCGCGTAGCCGCCCTGGAAGAACATCGAGCGGTACATCCCGTTGGGACGGCGCTCGGGGCGCATCCAGTAGATGCTGAACACCCCGCGGATCGTCGGCGTGCTCGACTTGCCCGTCGAGGTGTGGAACGCGTGGACGAGCTCGTTGCCGCGGAAGAAGAGGATGAGCTGGCTGCCGATGTCGATCTCGATGTGGCGGTGGCCCAGCGAGGTGTGCCGCGGCCGCCGCGTGGGCTGCTCGAGGAGACGGTCCCAGTGCGCGTCGGTGAAGCGCGCCTCCGGGGAGAGACCCGCGAGCTTCTGGAAGGCGTAGAGCGCGAAGGTCGTCTGCTGGGACACCCGCCCGTCGACCGCGCCGAGGTTGTAGTAGCCCTGCCGGTCGAGCTCGGCCTCGGCGCAGCCCCACGTGCGCTCCTGCCCTGAGGCCAGCTGGCAGCGCGCGAGGTCGCTGAGCGTCGAGGCGGCGTGGACCCGACCGGGCCGCCAATCGGCGAGCCGCTCGGCCGCCCACTCCGAGACCGCGCCATCCGCGGTCGCGACGGCGACCGCGCCCCGCTGCCCGGCCGCGAAGGCGGCCACGGCGCTGGCCGCCAGCTCGTCGATGTCGGCGTCGACGACGGCTGGGGTACCGCGCAGGCCGAGCGAGCGTCCGACGTCGGCGAGCCGGCCCGTCGAGGTCACCGGCCCTCCCCCGGTGACGCGGCGGGCACCGACCGCCTCGACGACGTCCTCGGGGATGCCGGCCTCCGAGCCGGCGGCCCAGGCCCGCCCCCCACCAAGCGCGGCGGCGTCGTTGGCGGCCTGGCCAGGACTCGTCGTGCCGGCGTCGACGACGAGGACGTGGGCGCCGAGACCGGCGGCGAGCGCGACCGCGCCGATGCCGCGGCGGGCATCGTTCGCACCGACGAGCACGAGCGGGCGCGGCGGGGCGTCAACGTCCTCGGGCAGGGCGATCGCCTCGTCCTCGGCGAGGCGGGCGAGGGTGCGGGCGAGCATGACCGCGGCGTGGTCGCGGCGCACCGAGCGGAACGGGGCGAAGGCCTCGTCGCTCACCCCGCGGATGATGCCCGCAGCGGCAGCGGCGCCGATCGCCTCGTCGTGGGCCGAGGCGGCGTCGACATCGCCGAAGTCATGCCCGGCCGGATCGAGTGGGTGCTCGGCATGCTCGAGCGCGCGGACGATGAGCGAGGTCAGCTCGGCACGGCGCACCGGCTCGCGCGGCGCGTAGGTCGTCGCGTCGCGCCCGGTGATGATGCCCGCCCCGGCGAGGCGGGCGATGGCCTCGGCGTGCGCCGAGCCCTCGACGTCGTCGAAGGGCTGCGGCGCCTCGGGCGGCAGGGCGTCGGCGGCCTCGAGGAGACGCTCGAGGACGCTGGCGGCCTGCCCACGCGTCAGGCTCTCCCGCGGGCGGTACACGTAGGGGCTCACGCCGTTGACGAGGCCGTGCCAGGCGGCGCAGTCGACCGCGAGCTCGTGGTGGCTGCCGACGACGTCGGCGAGGCGGCTGCGCGGCACGGTCTCGGCGTCGCAGGCCGCCGCGAGCTCAGGTGCCGCCGAGCGCTCGGGCTCGAGGCCCGCTGCATGGAAGGCGACCCGGCGCGCGAGCTCGTCGTCGTCACCGGCATTGGTGCGCCACGTCGCCGCGCCGAGGCCCTCGGCGACCTCCGCGACGTCCTCGCGCAGCCCGACGATGTGGACCGTCGCGGGATCGAGCCGCTCGAGCTCGTCGCGGACGCCGTCGGTGAGCCCGCCGATCGGCGTGAGCAGGAGCGGGCCGTCGACGATCGCGGCGAGCGAGGCCCCGGCGGCCCGGGCGGCCCAGCGGTTGTGGCGGGCGACGACGACGTGCTCGGCGCCGTCGCCGTGGGCCCTGCGGCTCGCGCGCACCGACGCCGTCGCGGGGTCCGACGCGCTCGTCGAGAGGTCGAGGCTGCCCCAGCGCTCGCCGGAGGACAGGGCGATCTGCGCGCGCGGCGCGCTCTGCGGCGCGAGGTCGAGCTCGTCGGGCTCGCTGGGGTCGGCGGGCGGCTCGGCCTCGCCTTCGACCGGCGGGTGGACCTGGTCGGGGATGCGCCCGCCGGCTGCGGGCTCGACGGTCTCACCCTGGTGCAGCGCCTCGCGCGGGACCGCGTCGTCGGGGCCGCCCTGCTCGAGGGCGGGCTCCGCGGCGGCGGTGGGCGGGACGAGCAGTCCCGCGACGAGCACGAGGGCTAGGGCCTGTGCGAGACGACGGTGACCCATGCGGATGCCTCCCCGATGCAACCAAGATCTCAGGGCTGGCAGCCTAGCGGGCCGCTTACACGAAGGAAGGCCCGCCGCACCGACGGGCCTTCAGACGTGGGGTCGGGCTCGGCGCCTCAGCGCAGCCCGATCTTCGAGGAGCAGGCCGGCCAGGCGCCCCAGCCCTGGACCGCCTGGAGCCTCTCGCCGCGATAGATCTGCTCCTCGCGGCTGGCGTGGTGGGGGTAGCCCTCCCCGCCGACGGCGCGCCAGGAGCTCAGGGCGAACTGCAGGCCGCCGTAGAAGCCGTTGCCGGTGTTGATCGACCAGTCCGGCCCGGTGCCGTCGACGTCGCTCTCGCAGGCCGCGAGGCTCTCCCAGACGTCCCAGCCGTGGCGGGGGGTCCAGTCGCCCTCCCACGGAGCATCACCGCCGCTGGCGCCCTCGACCTCGGTCTCCTCGGGCTCATCCGGCTCGCGCGGATCCTCGTCAGGGGTGTCGGGCAGGTCGACGCGCTCGCTGTAGCCGAGCGTGCGGCCGAGGAAGAGGGCGAACTGCCCGCGGGTCAGCGACTCGTCGGGGCAGAACAGCCCCGGCGCGCAGCCGTTGCTCACGCCCATGTCGACGACCGCGGCGATGCCCTCGGCGTGCACACCCCCGCCGACGTCGTAGAAGAACGGCGCGTCGTCGGGCGCGGAGAAGTTGAACGCCCGCGTGAGGATCGTCGAGGCCTCCGCACGGGAGGTCTCCTCCCGCGGCGCGAACTCCCCGCTGCCGCGCCCGTTCATGAGGCCCTCCTCGGCGACCGCGGCGATCGCCCCGGCGTGGACGGTGTCGCCGACGTCGGGGAAGTCGTGGGTGGCGCCGTCGGTGTCGAGGTCGAAGGTCCGCGCCATGAGCGAGGCGGTCTCCGCCCGCGTGAGCGCCCGCGTGGGGCAGAAGTCGGTCTCGGTGCAGCCGTTGGTGATCCCGCGCTCGGCGAGGGCGTCGACCGCCTCGGCGTAGGCCGTGCCGCGGGTGTCGTCGAAGCCGTCGAAGCCGTCGTCGTCCTCGTCGGCGGCGGCGGGCCCTGCGGCGGCACCGACCGCGAGCACCGCCCCGGAGAGCAGAGCGGCCGCGGTCGCGAGCGGTCTCGCAGCCACTGCTGTGGCAGTGCGCGTCATGCCATCACCTCATGTGATCGTGTCGTCCCAGGGGCCGCTGGCGCGCCATGTCCCTGGCGCACGCCCTCAGCGCAGCGTCGACCCCGACCGCAGCATCCGCTGTCCCGGTCGATCGGCTCGCGACGCCCGCACGGGCCCCTTCTGACGGTGCGGGACCCATCCTGGCAGGCCTTGCCCGGGCGCGACCTTCCCTGTCGGCCACCCCGCCCTTGCCCCCTGGTGACGCCTGGGCCGGGCACGAAACAGGCATCGCACGCCTGCCGGACAGCCGCAGCGCCGCCACGCGGAGCCCGCGTGACGGCGCTGAGGTGGGGTGCGTGGACGACCGGACATGGGGCCCGGTCGCGGGGTCCTACTCGACGATGACCCCGTCGCTGAGCTGCCCGCGGATCGCCCCCGCGGGGTGCTCCTCGGTGTGGAGGTTGGCGTAGAAGAGGTGCGGGGCGATCGCGAGGCCCTTGACCGTGAGGTCCTCATCGAGGATGTCCTCGGCGGTGATCGTGCCG
>PWFH01000041.1 GCA_003553795.1 Egibacter sp.
CGCCGCCGCCGCGGTCGGCGTCGCCGCCTTCCGTCGCCGCGACCTGCGCGAGGCCTGAGCGCGGCCCCTGGCCGCGGCCTCAGCCCCAGAGCGCCGCGGCCAGGCCCGAGGGCCGCTGGATGCGGCGGGACAGCGCCGCGGCGGTGACCTCGGCGTCGGCGAGGAGGCTGACCCGCTCGCGCGCCCGGGTCACCGCCGTGTACACGAGCTCGCGGGTGGCGATCGGCGAGTCGGCGGCCGGCAGGAGCACGACGGCGTGGTCGACCTGCGAGCCCTGGCTCTTGTGGATCGTCGTGGCGTACGTCGTCTCGACGGCCGGCAGGCGGGCGGGCGCCAGCAGACGCACCGCGCCGGCCGCCGCGGGGAACGCGACCCGGCGGGCGCCGTCCTCGACGGCGACGACGACGCCGACGTCGCCGTTGGCCAGCCCCGTCGAGGGGTCGTTCTCGGTGACGAGGACGGCCCGCCCGGGGAACCACGGCTCACCGACGTCGACGCCCCGGGCGGCAAGCGCGGCGAGGATCGTCGACGTCGCATCGGCGACGCTGCGCGGCCCGCGGCGGTGCGCGCAGAGCACCCGGCAGCGGTCGAGCCCGGCCAGCGCCTCGGTCGCGCGTCCGGCCGCGGCGTGCGCGGCCACCTCGACGTAGACCTCGACGGCCTCGGCGAGGGCGGCGCGCACACCGGCATCGTCGCCCCGCCAGCGCAGCGCCTCCCGCCCGTCCTCCTCGGCGAGCACCGCGAGGGCGGGCGCGGGGTCCTCGTCGAGGCCGCGGATCGCCGCGGCGAGCCTACCGATGGCGCTGTCGGCGCCGAAGCGGTGGAAGCGGGTGAGCCGCACGATCGCGTCGCCGATACCGGGTGCGTCGGCCTCGACGCCGGGCACCGGTTGACCGGAGGCGGCGGCGAGCCGCTCGCGCGCCCGCGCCGACCGCGGCGCCTCGACGACCTCCTCGGGGCCGCAGACGTCGCCGAGGACCGCCCCGGCCTCGACGCTCGCGAGCTGGTCGCGGTCGCCGAGCAGGACGAGCCGCGCTCCGGCGGGCACGGCGTCGACGAGCTTGGCCATGAGCGCGAGCGGCACCATCGAGGCCTCGTCGACGACGACGGCGTCGACGTCGAGGGGGTTGGCGGCGTCGTGACGGAAGCGGGTCCGGCCGGGGCCGCGCGAGCCCAGCAGCCGGTGCAGCGTCCGGGCCCGCACCCCGGCGAGGGCCTCGGCGAGGCCGGCGTCGAGCCCGAGCCCGGCGACGGCCTCGCGCAGCGACTCGTCGAGCCGGGCGGCGGCCTTGCCGGTCGGCGCGGCGAGGGCGAGGCGTGGGAGCCGCGGCCCGTCCTCGGCGAGGGCGAGCAGCACGGCGAGCAGCCGCGCGACGACGGTGGTCTTGCCGGTGCCGGGCCCGCCGGTCACGACGGTGAGCGCGCCGGTTGCGCCCGCGGCCACCGCGAGGCGCTGGCGGTCGGGCCCGTCGGCCTGCGGGGGCGGGAGGAGACGCTCGATCGCCGCGCGCACCGCGGCGGGGTCGACGTCGATCGGCGGGCCGGCGGCCCGCTCGGCGAGCGCGGCGGCGAGACGTCGCTCGTAGCGCCAGTAGCGGTCCAGGTAGAGCCGCGGGCCGTCGAGCACGAGGGGGCGGGCGGCGCCGGCATCCTCGGCCCCGAGCTCCCCGGAGGGCCCGGGCCGGCCGTCGGCGGGGCCGATGCGGTGCCCGGCCGGTCCGACCGCGACCGCCGGCGACGCCATGAGCGCGGCGCGCCAGGCCGCCGGCTCAGGCCACGGCAGCGCCTCGGGCGCGGGGGCGCCCGCCCCGGCGGGCTCGGCGACGGCGTGGCCGGCGACGGCGTCGAGGTCGACGCAGACGTGGCCCAGGCGCGGCGCGCGCACCGCGAGGGCCGCAGCGAGCGCGACCTCCGGGGTGCGCTCGCCGGTGAGCCGGCCGAGGGTCGCCGCCACGGCGAGGTCACCGTCGGCGAGCACGCCCGCGCGGCGGAACGCGGCGAGCAGGGGCTCGTGGGCCGGGGCGGCGCTCACCGGTCACCGCCCCGGGCGAGCAGGCGGCTCGCGTCCTCGACGAGCGCGGCGGAGGGTCGCCAGCGCCACACCCCGTCGGTGCGGCCGTCGGGACGGCGGGCGGCGGGACCGGTCATGCCGCGCAGGAAGAGGTAGGCCACACCGGCGAGGTCGGCGTCGGGGTCGTAGGCAGGGCCGAGGCGCGCACGCAGGTGGCGGTGCACCGCGACGAGGTAGAGCAGCGCCTGGAGGTGGTAGCCGTGCGGGCGCATCGCCTCCTCGAGGGCCTCGCCGCGGTAGTGCCAGGCCGTCGAGCGGTCGGCCCCGCCCCCTTCGCCGCGCTCGCCGAGCCAGGTCGTCTTGTAGTCGACGACGAGGTAGCGCCCGCCGCCGTCGCCCCGCAGCCGGGCGACGAGGTCGACCGAGCCGGTAAGGAAGCCGCGCGTGGGGCGGTGGCGCACCGCCGGGGGCAGCGCCTCGAGGGCCGCGGCGGCCTCGAGCCCGTCGTCGTGGCGGCGCAGCACCCCCGCGAGGTCGTCGAGGGTGAGCGGAGCCCGCGGCGCGTGCCCGCCGGCGAGCGGGAGCTCGAAGGCGAGCTCGTCGAGGCGGTCGGCGCGGCCGAGGTCGGCGAGGCGGGCGTCGCCGAGGTCGGCGCCGAGCGGGGTCGCGAGGGCGGCGGTGAGCCCGTCGACGATCGTGCCCCGCCAGGCGGCGAGCTCGGGCTGCGCGCGCAGGCTGCGCGCACCCACCGCCGGCAGCGCCTCCTCGGCGTCGGGCGCGGCGGTGAAGTCGGTGTGCTCGAGGATGCGGTGGAGGAGGTCGCCGACGACCGGCCCCCGGGGCACCTCGGCGAGCGGCACCGGCGGGGCGGCCGACGGCGGGGCGTCGGCGAGGGTGCCGTCGGCGAGGGTGCCGTCGGCGCGGGAGCTGTCGGGGGCGAGGTCGGGCGGGGCCTGCGCGGGCCCGCCGTCGGCCGGCGCCGCACCCCTGTCGACGGCGGCCGGGTCGTCGTCGACGTCGCGGCCGAGCTCGCGGGCCTCGTCGCCCTCGACGACGAGCCGGCGCGGCGCACGGGTGAGCGCAGTGAAGCTCGTGCGCTGCCAGGCGCGGTCGAGCGTGCGGTCGAAGGTCGCGGCCTGCAGCGTGGCGCCGGGCGCGCGCCGCGCACCGGCGTCGTACCGCCGCGGTGACGTTGGGGCCTCGAGCACCTCGACGGCGATGGCCTCGCTGCCGTCCGCGAGCGCCTCGACCGCGGCGCGCGCGGGGTCGCCGTCACCGTCCGCCGGGGGCTCCCCGCCCGACGGCGCGAGGAGGGTGGCCAGCGGCGAGTCGGAGGCGCCGGAGAAGGGGCCCCACCACACGACCGCCTCGTGGACCGCCCGGGTCAGGGCGACGTAGGCCAGCCGCAGGTCCTCCTGCGCGGCCTCGCGCGCGGCACGCTCGAGGTTGGACCGCTTGGGCTCGGCCTTGGTGTCGAGGTGGAGGTCGAGGGTGAGCCGCTCGTCGTCATCGTCGGGGTCGTGGAAGCGCAGGATCTGCTCGTCGCGGATGCCCGAGGCGTGCCAGAGGAAGGGGCAGAGCACGATCCCGAACTCGAGCCCCTTCGCGCCGTGGACCGTCGCGACCTGCACCGCGGCGTCGTCGCGCTCGAGGCGCAGCTCGGCGTCCTCCGAGGCCGGCCCCGTGCCCTCGAGCGCCTCGGCGCGGGCGCGGCGCAGCCACGCGAGGAGCGCGCCCGGGCCGAGGCGCTCGGCGGCCTCGGCGGCGTGGAGCCGCTCGGTGAGGTGCCCGAGGTTGGTCACCGCCCGGTCACCGCGCTCGCCGGCGAGCAGCCACGGCCACGCGCCCTGCTCGGCCAACGCCCGCGACAGCGCGGCGCGCACGCCGTCGGCCTCCCACGTCGTCCGCCAGGCGGCGAGCGCGGCGCGCCAGTCCTCCCAGGCGGGCTCGTGGGCGGGGTCGAGGAGGGCCCCAGCGGTCCAGCCGAACGGCGGGGTGAGCGCTGCGGCGCGGGCGAGCGGCTCGCGACCCGGCTGGGCCATGGCCTCGAGCAGCCGCAGGAGCGCGAGGGCCTCGGGGGAGGCGAGCACGCTGCCCGAGCGGGCGCGGGTCGCCGGCACGCCGGCGGCGGTGAGCGCGGCGTGCACGAGGTCGGCCTCGTGGTTGCTGCGGGTGAGCACCGCGAGGTCGCCGGCGGCGAGCTCCCGCTCCCAGCCATCGTGCCGGACCCCGCGGCCCGAGGTCAGCAGGTCGACGACCTGCGCGGCGACGTCGACCGGCAGGATCCTGCGCGCCCAGCCCTTCGTGATCGCCCCTTGCCGGTCGAGCCCGCCGTCGGCCTCGGCGGCGGAGGCGGTGACGTAGCGCACCCGCAGCGGCGCACCGCGCGCCCCGGTGAGCGTGCGCTCGCGGCGGGCCTCGGCGGCGCGCAGCGGCGGGGCGGTGACCCCCTCGTCACCGAAGGCCCCGTCCCGGGCGAAGAGCGCGTTGACGGCGTCGAGGTAGCGCTGCTCGCTGCGCCAGCTCTCCCCGAGGGTGAGCCGCGACCCAGCGGGCATCGTCGCGGCGGCGTTGAGGTAGGTGCGCAGGTTCGCGCCGCGGAAGCCGTAGATCGCCTGCTTGGGGTCGCCGATGAGCACGAGCGGCGCGTCGGCGAACACCCGCGAGAAGATCCGCCACTGCACCGGGTCGGTGTCCTGGGACTCGTCGATGAGCGCGACGGCGTAGCGCTGCCGGATCGCGGCGCCGAGCGCGTCGGCCCGCGCGCCCTCCTCGAGCGCCTCGGCGAGGCGCCGCAGCTGGTCGTCGTAGGTCACGACGCGCTGCTCGCGCTTGCGACGCTCGTAGCGCCGGCGCACCGCGTGGGCGAGACCGGCCCGCCACCGACCCGCGGGGTCGCCGCAGGCGGCGAGGACCCCGCCGGCACCGGCGAGCACCGGGTGGGCCGGCGTCGCGCGCTCGGCGAAGAAGCGCAGGCCGACCGTCGTGGAGCCGCTCGCGCGCCAGCGCTGGGCGGTGCGCAGCCGCGCGACCGAGGCCTCGGCGAGCCAGGCGTCGACCTCCTCGGCGGCGAGCTCGACGGGAGAGCGCAGCTCACCGGTGGCCGGGTCGCGCCGCCGCTGCCAGCCCTTGATGACCTTCTCGCCCTTGAGGGCGCCGAGCTCGTCGCCGAGCGCCGCGCGGTGGCGCCGCCAGACCTCGCCGAAGGCCTCGGCCTCGGCGTCGAAGGTCGTGAGGGGGACGGCGGGCCAGCCGTCGGGATCGACCTCGGGCAGGATGCGGGGCTCGGCGGGCGCGACCGCCTGCGCGGCGAGCGTCTCGAGCTGCTCGAGGCGGGCCGCCCGGGCCTCGCGCAGGTAGCCGTACCAGTCGTCCCCGGCACCGGTGAGCGCCCGCGCGAGCTCATCGTCGAGGGCGGTGAGCCGCAGGCTGGTCTCGTCGTCGAGGAGCTCGGCGTCGAGGTCGACGTCGGCGTCGAGCGCGCTCGCCGACAGCACCCGCTGGCAGAAGCCGTGGATCGTCGCGACCGTCGCGTCGTCGAGGTCGGAGGTGGCCGCGCGCAGCCTCCGGGCGCGTGCGGCGAGCTCGGCGGCGCTGTCGGCCTGCTCCACGAGCGACCGCACCACCACGTCGTCCGCGGGCCCGGCGTCGCCGCGCACCGCCTCCTCGAGGGCCCTCGCGGCGTCGGTGAGCCGGCAGCGGATGCGGTCGCGCAGCTCGGCGGCCGCCGCACGGGTGAAGGTCACGACGAGCACGCGCCCGAGCGGGATCCCCCGCTCGGCGACGTAGCGCAGGACGAGGGAGGTGATCGTGTGGGTCTTGCCGGTGCCGGCGCTGGCCTCGAGCAGGGCGTGGCCACGGGGGGCCGGCGCCTCGGGGTCGAACGGCACGCGGGCGCTCACGCGTCCCCCCGCTGCCGGGCCTCGAGGACCGGACGCCACACGAGCTCGGCGAGGTGGTGCTCGCGCTCGCCGATGAGCTCGGCGATGTCGCGCTCGGGACCGTAGAGCAGCACGACGGCGTCGTCGTCGCGCTCGCCGCCGCCGTGCTGCCCGCCCTCCCAGGCGGTGCGGGCGCCCTTCCAGCGCGGCGCCCCGCTGCCGAGGGCCTCGACGAGGGCGCAGGCGCTGCGCGGCAGCAACGGCAGGGGCTCGGCGAGGCCGGCGAGGCGCACGGCTGCGAGCTCGCCGAGCCTCGCGCGGGCGAAGCCCTGCGGGTCGTGCTCCGGCAGCGTGAGCGTGACGGTGCGCGCCCGCCCCGTCGAGCCGTCGACCCCGACGGCGGTGCCGCCGCGCACCTCGAGACCGGCGGCGGCGCCGGCGAGCACCTCGAGCCAGGTCGCGAGCCAGGCCCGCGCGTCGAGCCCGCCGGCGCGCGCACGGACGACCTGCCCACCCGCGAGCCGTGAGAGCGTCCCCGCGGTGCGCACCGGCGGCGGCACCCGGTCCGGCCAGGACGCCCCCGCGGCGCGCACCGCGGCGACGCCATCGTCGAGGGCGAGGTCGACCTCGACGCGGGGCGCGGAGGGCCTGTCGCCGGCGACGATCGCGGCGACGGCCTCCTCGACGGCGGTCGCGCGCGCCTCGATCTGCTCGAGCGCGTAGCGCCCCGGCGCGCCGGGCGGCAGGGTGCCGCGACGCAGGGCCGCTTGCCGCCAGGCCGCGAGATCGGCCCCGCGGGCGCCGCGGTCGAGGCGCTCGTCGACGAGCTGGTAGCGCACGAGGCCGTCGAGCTCGACGGGGTCGCGCTCGGCGGGCTCGGCGGTCTCGCGCTGCGTCGCGACGTCGAGGCGCTCCCGCAGCAGCGCGGCGAGCGGGTTGCGCAGGAACCAGGCGAGCTCGGCGAGGTCGAGGGTCGTGAGGTCGAGCTCCTCGGCGTCCGGAGGCGGCAGCGGCCCTGCCAGCGGCCCACGCCGGACGCCGTCGGCCTCGCGCCGGGCCTCGGCCGCGGCGAGACGCCCGCGGTGGTAGGCCCGTGCGGGGGGCTGGGGGGCGTCGGGCCGTGGCGGGTGCCGCGACCCCTCGGGGCGGAAGTAGACCTCGTCGTAGGGCTGCAGCGGATGGGCGGTGACGACCTCCGCAGCCTCGCATCCACGGGTGCGCGCGAGGGCGTCGAGGAGGTCGGCGAGCGGCGCCGAGGGTGGCAGCTCGCCCCCGGTCCGCGGATCGTGCCCGCTGTAGGTCACGACGAGGTGGCGCCGCGCCCCGAGGATCGCGTCGAGCAGGAGGCCGCGGTCCTCCGCCCGGGGGTCGCGGTCGGTGGGTCGGGGGTCGGCGGCGAGCAGGTCGAAGCCGAGGGGGGTGGGGTTGCGCGGGAAGCGCTCGTCGTCGAGGCCGAGCACGCAGACCACGGCGTGGGGCACCGCGCGCAGCGGAGCGAGCTCGCAGATCGTGATCGCGCCGCTGGCGTAGCGCGCCGCCCCAGGCTCGCGGCCGAGCTTGGCGCGCAGCTCACCCCGCAGCTCGGGCAGCGTGAGGGCCACCGCCGCGGCGGGGCTCGCCGCGGCCCCGTCGGCGAGGCCGCCGAGGACCTCCCCGACGGCGGCCGCCTGCCAGGCGTCGTCGGCGTCGGTGGCGGCGAGCTCGTCGAGGGCTGCGGCGAGGTCGCTGGCCCAGCGCTCGACGGGGCGGGGGTCGGCGAGCCCGCGCAGGTGGCCGAAGATCGCGTCGAGGGCCCGCTGGGCCCGGCCGAGCGCCTCGACGTCGCCGCCCTCGAGGTCGTCGTAGGGGACGACGTCGCCGACGAGGCGGTCGTCCTCGTCGGGCATCGCGACCCCGAGGTGCAGGCGGTCGAGCCCGCCACGCCAGGTGTGGGCGTCCTGCGGCGGGGCGCCGACCTCCCCGCGGTGCGCGGCGTCGCGGCCCCAGCGCACGCCCGTCTCGGCCAGCCACGTCGACAGCCGCGCGAGGTCGCCGTCGGTGAGCCCGAAGCGCGCGCGCACCGGCGCCTCGGCGAGGAAGTCGAGGACCTCGGTGGCCCCGGCGCGGCCGTCGACGAGGTCGAGGAGGGCGAGCAGGACCGCGGCGACGGCGTTGTGGGCGTCGAGGCGGCGGTCGGCGAGGCGGAACGGCAGCCGGGGCGGGTCGGCACCGTCGGGGACGCTCCGCCCGTGACGCGCGGGCACGCGGTCCTCGGCGAGCGCGCCGGTGAGCAGCGGCGCGAAGGTGTCGAGGTCGGGGCAGAGCACGAGCACGTCCCGCGGCTCGAGGTCCTCCTCGCGGGCGAGGAGATCGGTGATCGTCTCGACGAGGACGTCGACCTGGCGCGCCGCGCCGTGGCAGCGGTGCACCTGCACCGACGGCGGGCTCCCGGGTGCGGCCCGGCCCGCCACGGCGGCGCCGCCGGGCGCCGAGGCGGCGCGGCCGTGGCCGCCGTCGTCGCGCGCCGGTCCGCGGCTCGTGGGGTCGACGTCGTCGGCGACGTCGGCCTGCAGGCGCGCCAGCACCGAGCCGCCGAGCGCCTCGCGGCCGACGACGCGGTCGACGACCCTGGCCTCGACGGCCTCGAGCGCGCCGGCCATGCCGGCGGCGACCGCGCCGAGGCTGCGACGCAGCGGGTTGCCGGCGGCCTCGAGGCCGCTCGCGGTCCGCGCGACGGTGGGCGCGAGCAGGTAGAGGCTCACCGCGGTGTGGCGGCCGAGCGCAGCGAGCACCTCGAGGTGGGCCGGCGGCACGGCGGTGACGCCGAAGACGCTGAGGCGCTGGGGCAGCGCCACGCCGGCGGGGGGCTGCGGGGCGGCGAGCGCGGCGAGGGCCGCCGTGCGACGGCGGGTGGGGCTGTCGGCGTCGAGGGTGGCGCAGAGGTGGCGCCACAGCGCCGGCTGCCAGCGCTGCTCGACGGCGAGGTCGCTCCCGTCGGGACCGACGTCGCGGCCGTCCTCCCAGGCGGCGACCATCGCCGGACGGGCGAGGGCGTAGCGGTCGAGCACGTCGGCGATGCGGCGGGCGAGCGGCAGACGGCGGGTCGCCACCGGCCCGTCGGGGCCGCGGAGGTAGCGCTCGAGCGGCAGCCAGGGCCGGGCCTCCCGCCCCGGGGCGGGGTCGGCCGCGCCGACGGCGAGGTCGTCGAGCACGGCGAGCACCGGCCAGGCGAGGCGTTCGGCGCGCCAGGGGTCGGCGGCGCCGGCCGCGCCCGCGAGCCGGGCGACGAGGTCCTCGACGAGGCCGCCGGGGAAGGGGAAGGCCAGGCCCGCGGCGACGCCGTCGCCGATCCCGGTGTCGCCGAGGCGGGCGGCGAGCTGCTGGGAGAGCCAGCGCTCCGAGCCCCGGCTCGGCACGGCGACGACCTCGGCCTGCATCGGGTCGGTGAGCGGCGCGGCGGCGAGGCGCTCGGCGAGCGCGTCGACGAGCGGCTCGAGCCGGTTCGAGCGCACGACCTCGAGCACGCCGTCGGCACCTCCTCTCGCCCTCTCACCCGCCCGCGGCGCGGCACCGGCACACCGCGGTGCCGGGGCCACCCCGGGCTGGCCGCAGGCTAGCGAAGGGGTGTGACCGCCACGACGTCGGGGCCGCACGCAGCGCTCGCGCCCCGGACCGGCGAGGCCCCTGCCGCGCCCGGCGCGCCGTGGCCCACCGCGGGCGTGCCGACAGCGCCGGGGCGCTGCGCGAGAATGCGGCGACAGCAACCCCGAGGAGGAGGAGCGCGGCGTGGGACCGGAGACCGACCAGGCACCCGGCTGGCTGACCGAGCAGGAGATCGGCGAGGCGCGCGAGCGCCTGCCGATCGTCTACGTCGAGGCCGTGCCGGTGCGCGTCGACCACCTCGGTCGCGTCGAACGGGTGGGCCTGCTGCTGCGCAGCCGACCCGACGGCACGATCAGCCGTGCGATCGTCTCCGGGCGGGTGCTCTACCGCGAGCCGGTCCGCGACGCCCTGTGGCGCCACCTCTCCAAGGACCTCGGCGCCGAGGCCGAGCCGCGGCTGCCGGCGAGCCCGACGCCGCTCACCGTCGTCGAGTACTTCCCCGAGCCCTCCCCCTCGGGCTACACCGACCCGCGCCAGCACGCGGTCGCGCTCGTCTACCTCGTCCCGGTCGACGGCCGCTGCGCGCCCTCGCAGGACGCCCTCGACCTCGCCTGGGTCACCCCCGAGGAGGCCGTGAGCGACGGGGTGGTCGGCGAGATGTCCGGCGGGCAGGACCGCGTCGTGCGTCTCGCGCTCGCCCACGCCGGCTGCCTACGATGAGCGGCGACGTCGCGGCGGCCGCGCCACGCGGGTCCGCCCGGCGCACGCCCGCCGACCGGAGCGGCCGACCATGGCCCAGGTGACCTCCCAGCCCGGCCCGATCGGCGACGTCACCTGCGTCGAGGGCGAGACGTTCTGCATCTCCGGTCACAGCGGCCAGGTGCGGCGCGGCTCCGAGCAGGGCCTCTACATCCGTGACCTCCGCGTGCTCAACCACCTCACCGTCACGCTCGACGGGCACGAACCGCTCGTCCTGCGGGGGCACACCGTGGGGGGCAACGCGGCACGCTTCACCGCCTGCCGCTCGCCGGGCACCGGCGGCGAGCCCGACCCCACGCTGCTGCTCGACCGGCGCCGGGTCGTGTCGACGTCGCTGTGGGAGGCGCTGAGCCTCCGCAACTTCGGGGCGACGCCGCTCACGGTCGACCTCGAGATCGAGGTCGACTGCGACTTCGCCTCGGTCTTCGAGGTCAAGCACGCCCAGCCCACCCGCCAGGCGCGCTGCGAGGGCATGGGCCGCGACCTGCGCTTCGCCCGCGGGGACCTCGCAACGATCGTGCGCCTGGGGCGCCGGCCCGACGACGTCGACGAGCGGCACGGCCTGTGGCGCTGGCGGATCGCGCTGGAGCCGCGCGGAGAGTGGATCGTCGACCTCCAGGTGGGCTTCGACGACGCGCTCGGCAGCGCGTGGCCGAGACGCACCTGGGACGACGCCGGCGCCGAGCCGCAGCCGCCGTCGGTCGCCTGGCAGGAGCCACTCGTGGTGTGCAGCGACGCGGACCTGCCCGACCTCGTCGAGCAGAGCGTCGCCGACCTCGCATCGTTGCTCGTCGAGGACCCCGAGGCCCCCGGTGAGCACTTCTTCGCGGCTGGCAGCCCCTGGTACCTCACCCTCTTCGGACGCGACGCGCTGTGGGCGGCGACGATGGCCCTGCCCCTGGGGCTCGAGGTTGCGCGCGGGACCTTGCGGACGCTGGCGCGACGGCAGGGCCGTGCCCACGACCCCGATACCGAGGAGGCCCCGGGCAAGATCATCCACGAGGTCCGACACGGCGGCCTCGTCGAGCCCAGCGCCCTGCCGCCGTTGTACTGGGGGACGCTCGACGCGACCCCGCTGTTCGTCACGCTCGTGCACGAGTCGTGGTGCTGGGGGCTGCCCGACGCCGAGGTCGCGGCGCTGCTGCCCGCCGTCGAGGCGGCGCTGGCGTGGATGGAGCGCGATGGCGACGCCGACGACGACGGCTTCCTCGAGTACCGCCAGACCGGCCAGCGCGGTCTCGCCAACCAGGGATGGAAGGACTCCGTCGACGGCGTGCAGTTCGCCGACGGCCGGCTCGCGGAGCCGCCGATCGCCCTGTGTGAGGTCCAGGGGTACGCCCATGAGGCCGCGCTGCGCGGCGCCGAGCTGCTCGAGCGCTTCGGCCGCCCCGGCGCGGAGCGCTGGCGGCAGTGGGCCGCCGCGCTCAAGGTCCGCTTCCGGCAGGCCTTCTGGATCGACGACGACGACGGTGGCTACCCGGCCGTGGCACTCGACGGCGACAAGCGACGCGTCGACAGCCTCGCGTCGAACATGGGGCACCTGCCCGGCACCGGCATCCTCTCCCCCGAGGACTGCGCCGCGGTGGCGCACCACCTCACACGGCCCGACATGGCCACCGGCTGGGGGCTGCGGACCCTCACCGCCTACTCGCCCCGCTTCAACCCCCTGTCCTACCACGGCGGCTCGGTGTGGCCGCACGACACCGCGATCGCCGCGGCCAACCTCGCCGCCACGGGACAGACCGATGCCGCCGCCATGCTGTCGCGCAGCCTCGTCGAGGTGGCCGGCCACTTCGACATGCGCCTGCCGGAGCTCTTCGGCGGCGAGCAGCGGCGGCGGCGGCTCGAGCCCCTCCCGTACCCGGCGGCCTGCCGCCCCCAGGCGTGGGCGGCCAGCGCCGTGCTGCTGCTGCTGCGCACCGCGCTGGGCATCCACCCCGACCTCCCCAACGGCCGCCTCGCGCTATGCCCCCTGTGGCCACCCCCCTACCGCCGGCTCGCCGTCGAGGGGCTGCGCCTCGGAGACGGGGCCTTGACCATGACCGTCGACGCCGAGACCGGTGTCGAGGTGCACGAGAGCCCGCCGGGCGTGCAGGTCGACGTCGGGTGCGAGGACCCCGAGCGCGCGCAGCGGCTGCGCCGTCCCTGGTGGTGATCCGCCCCGCCGGGCGCCCTCCCGCGGCACCGGCAGCGGGTCAGTGGGCGAGCAGCGTCCCGCTCGGGCCGAGCCGGGGCTCAGCGAGCACCTTGCGGTAGAGGTCGACGTGCTCATCCACCATCCGGCGTGCTGAGAACGGCCCGTCGACGGCCGCACGGCAGCGGCGCCGGTCGAGCTCGTCGAGCCGCCCGAGCGCGGTGACCATCGCGGCCTCGTCGGCGCACACGAAGCCCGTGACCCCGTCCTCGACGATCTCGGGGGCGGCGCCCTCGGCGAAGGTGAGCACCGGCGTGCCGGCGGCGAGCGACTCGATCATCACGAGGCCGAACGGCTCGGGCCAGCGGATGGGGTTGAGCAGTGCGGCAGCCCCACCGAGCAGGGCCGCCTTGTCGGCACCGCCGACCTCCCCGACGAACTCGATGTCCCCACCGAGCAGCGGGCGCACCTCGTCGCGGAAGTACGCGATCTCGCCCGGCTCGCGCACCCGGGCGGCGAGCTTCAGCGGCCATCCCGCGGCCCGGGCGACCTCGCAGGCCCGCCCCGGGCCCTTGTCGGGGGCCAGGCGCCCGAGGAAGAGCAGGTAGCCGCCGTCGCCGGCGCCGAAGGGGATCTCCGTGGGCTCGATGCCGTGGTGGATCACCGCGGCGATCGGGATGTCGCCGGCGTCCGCCGCCTGGGCGCGCGAGATCGCGACCACCCTCGCCGAGCGGGCGGTGAACCGGTAGAGGTCGCGCATCTCGGCGTCGAACGGCAGGTGGGCGGTGGTGACCACCGGCAGGTGGCCGAAGCGCGCCGCGTAGATCGGGCCGAGCAGGGTGTGGTCGTGCACGAGGTCGCGGTCCTCGAAGGCCTCGTAGGCGTGCGCGACGTGGCGCTGCTCGACGACGGCCTGCCCCATCCGCGCGGTCTCCGCGTGCGCGAGGTGCGCCCTGCGGGCAACGGGGCACGTGGCGTCGCCGGTCGTGAAGAGCACGACGTCGTGGCCGGTGGCGTCCAGTCCTCGGGCGAGGCGGTCGACGACCCCCTCGGTGCCGCCGTAGCGCGCGGGTGGAACCGGAAGCCATGGTGGGGCGAGCAACCCGATGCGCATGGCGGTTCCGTAGCGTCGGGAAGGGCGGCGCGAGGACGTCGCATCCCTCGATGCCATGGTACGCCAGCCCCGACGGGGATGGATCATGACGCAACGGATCGCCTGCTTCGGGCGTGGCCGGCGCCGGCCACGCGCGCCCTGCCGCGGCGAGGTGCCTGGCACGCGGGCCCCGGCGCGGCGAGGGACCTGGACAGCCGCGCCCTGCCGCGGCGAGGATGCACGCCCACCGTCGACCGAGGAGCCACCCATGGCCACCAGCCCGCACGCCGGCGCCCCCGCCGACCCGTCGATCCTCGTCGACGTCGACGCCCTCCTCGGGGCCTACCACGACGTCGACCCGGACCCGACCGACCCAGTGCAGCGGATCGCCTTCGGCACGTCGGGGCACCGTGGCAGCTCGCTGGCCGGCAGCTTCAACGAGGCCCACGTCCTCGCGATGGCCGAGGCGACGTGCCGCTACCGCGAGGCCGAGGGCATCGCCGGGCCGCTCTTCCTCGGCGCGGACACCCACGCGCTCTCCGAGCCGGCGCGGCGCACGACCCTCGAGGTGCTCACCGCCCGGGGCATCGACGTGCGCATCGACGCGGTCGGCAGCGCGACGCCGACGCCGGTGGTCAGCCACGCGATCCTCGCCCACAACGCCGGGGCGGGCGAGCGCGCCGACGGCATCGTCATCACCCCCTCCCACAACCCGCCCGAGGACGGCGGCTTCAAGTACAACCCGCCGCACGGCGGCCCGGCCGGCACCGACGTCACCGGCTGGATCGAGGAGGAGGCCAACCGCATCCTCACCTCCGGCCTCGAGGGCGTGTCCCGGCGCCCGGTCGACGACGCGCTCGCGGCCGCCGTGCCCCACGACTACATCGGCGCCTACGTCGACGACCTCGGCGAGGTCGTCGACCTCGACGCGATCCGCTCGGCGGGGCTGCGCATGGGCGCCGACCCCCTCGGCGGGGCGACGGTCGACTACTGGTCGGCGATCGCCGAGCGCTGCGAGCTCGACATCGAGGTCGTCGGCGGCGGCGTCGACCCGCAGTTCGGCTTCATGCGCCGCGACCACGACGGCAAGCTGCGCATGGACTGCTCCTCGCCGTACGCGATGGGCGGGCTCGTCGAGCTCGCCGACCGCTACGACGTCGCCTTCGGCAACGACCCCGACGGCGACCGCCACGGCATCGTGACCCCCGGCGGGCTCATGAACCCCAACCACTACCTCGCCGTGGCCGTCGACTACCTCTTCGGCGGCGCGCGCTCCTGGCCGGAGTCGACGGCGATCGGCAAGACCCTCGTGTCGAGCGCGATGCTCGACCGCGTCGCCGAGGCGCTCGGGCGCCGGCTGCTCGAGGTGCCGGTGGGCTTCAAGTGGTTCGTGCCCGGGCTGCTCGACGGCTCCCTCGGCTTCGGCGGCGAGGAGAGCGCCGGCGGGTCGTTCCTGCGCCGCGACGGCCGGGTCTGGTCGACCGACAAGGACGGGATGATCCTCTGCCTGCTCGCCGCCGAGATCACCGCGGTGACCGGCGAGAACCCCGCCGAGCGCTACCAGGGGCTCACCGACCGCTTCGGCGCGCCGGTCTACACCCGCGTCGACGCACCTGCCTCGCGCGAGGAGAAGGCCCGGCTCGGGGCGCTCTCGCCCGAGCAGATCACCGCCGACGCCCTCGCCGGCGAGCCGATCACCGAGATCCTCACCCGCGCGCCGGGCAACGACGCGCCGATCGGCGGCCTCAAGGTCGTCACCGCCGGCGGCTGGTTCGCCGCCCGCCCCTCGGGCACCGAGGACGTCTACAAGATCTACGCCGAGAGCTTCCACGACGCCGCGCACCTCGACCGCATCCTCGAGGAGGCGCGCGGGGTCGTCGACGCCGCGCTCGCGGGCTGAGCCGGCCGGTGGGCGTCGAGGCCGTCGGGGTCGACGGCTGCCCCGACGGCTGGGTCGCCGTCACCGCCTCCGCCGACGGTGGGGTGCTCGAGGCCCTCGTCCTGCCGCGCCTCGCCGACCTCGCCGAGCGCGTCGGCCGGGTGCCCGTCGCCGTCGACATCCCCATCGGGCTCGTCGACGCCCCCGTCCGCGACGCCGACGCCGCGGCGCGCGAGGCCCTGCGCGGGGCGGCCTCGAGCGTCTTCGCCGCCCCACCGCGCCGCCTCGTCGACGCGCTGCGCGCCGGCGAGGTCGACGACCATGCCGCCGCCAACGCCCTCTGCCGGGCGACGACCGGCCGGGGGCTGTCGCAGCAGACCTGGCGGATCTGCGACAAGATCGCCGAGGTCGACGACCTCCTCGACGGCGGCACGCTCGAGGCCCACGAGGCCCATCCCGAGGTCGCCTTCCGCAACCTCGCAGGCGGCGCGCCGTTGCCGCGCAAGCGCAGCTACGACGGCGCGCGCCAGCGCCTCGCCCTGCTCGCCGAGGTCGGCCTCGAGGTGCCCGTCGGCAGCGGCGCGGGCAGGGCGGGCACCGACGACGTCCTCGACGCCGCCGCGTGCGCATGGGTGGCCCTCGGCCTCGCCCACGGCGACGGCGTCGTCACGCTGCCGGGCGAGACCACCCAGCACGACCGCGGCCGGCCCGTGCGGATGGTCTCGCGACGGCGCCGCTGAGCGCGGTCGCTACCCGCGGACGGCCGCGACGATCGCGGGCAGCACCTCGTCGGCGGGGGCCCGCAGGGCCAGGCCGCGGGCGGCGCGCTCGGCGATCTCGCCGAAGGGGTTGTCATCGGGGTTGCAGTCGAGCACCACGGCGCCGACCCGCAGGGCCTCGCGCACGACGAGCTGGGGCAGCGTCGTCGCCCCACTCGTGCCGACGACGAGCAGGAGGCCCGCCTGCGAGGCCGCCGTGAGGCTCGACGTGAAGCGGAAGCGCTCCTCGTCGTAGACCTCGTCGAACCACAGGACGTGGGGGCGCAGCCAGGCTCCGCAGCCCGGGCACGTCAGCGCTGCGCGGTCCTCGGCGCCCAACGGTCCGGGTGACCCGCGGGGCGGACCACCGTCGGCGCCGGCGCGCGCGTAGCGCTCGGGCAGCGGCAGCAGCCCGACGCCGCAGTCCTCGACACAGCGGCAGCGCTCGAGGTTGCCGTGGACCTCGTAGACCCGCTCGCTGCCGGCGCGGCCGTGGAGCCCGTCGACGTTCTGGGTGATGAGCCGGAAGCGCGCGCCGAGCAGCCGCTCGAGCTCGACGAGCGCATGGTGGGCGGCGTTGGGCTGCGCCCCGCGACACGACGCGAGGCGCTCGAGGTACCAGGCCCAGATGACCTCGGGGTCGCGCCGGAACGCCTCGAGGGTCGCGAGCTCCTGCGGCGTGCGCCCTGCGGTCAGGTCGGTCCAGTAGCCCTGCGGGCCGCGGAACGTCGGGATGCCCGAGGCCGCGGAGACCCCCGCGCCGGTGAGCGCGACGACGCCGCGCGCGGCCTCGAGGCCCTCGTGCAGCAGCGCAGCCGCGTCGTGCGGCAGTTCGTAGGTCATCCTCGCTCCTCTGCTCGGCGCCAGCGCGCGGCCTCGACGCCGCGGCTGCGTGGTAGCGCACCACACCGTGGGACGGCGACGCGAGCCACAGCGCTTCGCGCCGGCGCGACGCCTGTTGCAGACTCATGCGGACCCCCGTCCACGGATCGCAAAGGCGACCGCGCATGAAGAGCCGCGAGCCCGTCCTCCTGCCTGAGCACGACTTCCCGACCGAGGAGTGGCGCCTGACCGAGCGTCGCTTCAGCCGCGAGCTCCTCGGCCGCACCGAGACGCTCTTCTCGGTGGGCAACGGCTACCTCGGCTTCCGGGGCAACCCCGAGGAGGGGCGACCGATCCACGACCACGGCACGTTCGTCAACGGCTTCCACGAGCAGTGGCAGATCGTCCACGCCGAGGAGGCCTACGGGCTGGCCCAGACCGGGCAGACGATCATCGACGTCCCCGACGCGAAGATCATCAAGCTCTACGTCGACGACGAGCCGCTCTACCTGCCGACGGCCTACCTCGAGCACTACGAGCGCAGCCTCGACCTGCGTCGCGGCATCCTCTCGCGCGAGCTGCTGTGGGAGACGCCGTCGGGCAAGCGCGTGCGGGTGCGCTCGGAGCGCTTCGCCTCGACACGCCACCGCCACCTCGGGGCGATCAGCTACGAGGTGACGGTCCTCAACGCCGACGCTCCCGTGGTCTTGAGCTCGCAGCTGCTCAACCGCGGTGACGCCACCGCCCCCGACGATCCGGTGCGCCAGCAGTTCGACCCGCGGACGACCCGCCAGTTCGACCATCGCCTGCTCGAGAGCAAGGCCATCCGCCACGACGACGAGCGCATCGTCCTCGGCTACCAGGTCGCCCACAGCGGCATGACCCTCGGCTGCGGCATCGAGCACCGCATGGACACCCGCTGCGCCTACCGCGCCGAGCGCGAGGTCTCCGCCGACCTCGGCAAGGTCATCTACACCGTCGAGGCGCAGCAGGGCGAGCCGATCCGCCTCGAGAAGTTCGCGAGCTACCACACGTCGCGGGCGGTGCCCGCCGACGAGCTCGCCGACCGCTGCGAGCGCACGCTCGACCGGGCGCTGCGCGTGGGCTGGGACAGCCTCGTCGAGGACCAGATCGAGGACGTCGCGGACTTCTGGCGCTCGAGCGACGTCGTCGTCGAGGGCGACGCGAAGGTGCAGCAGGCGGTGCGCTGGAACCTCTTCCAGCTCATGCAGGCGAGCCTGCGCGCCGAGGGCACGGGCATCCCCGCCAAGGGCCTGTCGGGGCACGGCTACGAGGGTCACTACTTCTGGGACATCGAGATCTTCGTCATGCCGTTCCTCACGTACACGGCACCCCGCATCGCCCGCAACCTCCTGCGCTTCCGCTACTCGATGCTCGACGCCGCGCGCGAGCGCGCCCACGAGCTCGACCACGACGGCGCGCTCTTCCCGTGGCGGACGATCACCGGCGAGGAGGCCAGCGCCTACTACCAGGCCGGCACCGCGCAGTACCACCTCAACGCCGACATCGCCTACGCCCTCAAGCACTACGTCGAGGTCACCGGCGACACCGCCCTGCACGCCGAGGCCGGCGCGGAGATGCTCGCCGAGACCGCCCGGCTCTGGACCGACCTCGGCTTCCACAACGGCGACGACGACGCCTTCCACCTCCACAGCGTCACCGGCCCCGACGAGTACACGACGGTCGTCAACGACAACGCCTTCACCAACCTCATGGCGGCGATGAACCTCGCCTACGCCGCCGGCGTCCTGCGCGCCCTCAAGGTCGACGACCCCGTGCGCTACGAGATCGTCTGCGAGGACCTCGGCCTCGGCGACGCCGAGATCGCCGCGTGGGAGCGCGCCGCGGCGGCGATGCACATCCCCTTCGACGAGGAGCGCGGGGTCCACCCCCAGGACGAGCACTTCCTCGACCGCGAGATCTGGGACTTCGACTCGACGCCGCCGGACCGCTACCCCCTGCTGCTGCACTACCACCCGCTCGTGATCTACCGCCACCAGGTCATCAAGCAGGCCGACGTCGTCCTCGCGATGTTCCTGCTCGGCGAGCGCTTCACCCGTGAGCAGAAGCGGCGCAACTACCGCTACTACGACCCGCTGACGACGAGCGACTCCTCGCTGTCGCCCCCGGTGCACGCGATCGTCGCCGCCGAGATCGGCGACCCCGTCAGCGCGATGCACCACTTCCGCCTGTCGCTGTTCATGGACCTCGCCGACGTCGCCGGCAACGTCGACCACGGCACGCACGTGGCCTCGACCGGCGGGGTGTGGATGGCCCTCGTGCACGGCTTCGGCGGGCTGCGCGACTACGGGGGCCGGATCTCCTTCGACCCGGCGCTGCCGCAGGAGTGGACCCGGCTGCGCTTCCCGCTCATGGTCCGCGGTCAGCGCCTCGAGGTCACCCTCACCGCGGGGCACATCACGCTCGTGCTCACCGGCAGCGAGGAGCTCGAGGTCGACGTCGAGGGCGAGCCGGTCGTGCTCGTGCCCGGCGACCCCACGACGGTGGCCCTCGCGGGTCACACGAGCGACGCCGCCGGCTGAGCCCACCGCGGCGGCGCGGCGCTAGGCCTTGCGCTTGCGCCTGCGCTCGACGACCTCGAGGTTGCGCGACTCGGCACGCTGCGCGCGACGGCGGAAGAACAGCGCCATGCCGGCGACCACGACGGTGACGATCGCGGTGTTGAAGACCGCGACCTCGATGCCCTGCGCGAAGGTGAGGGCGAAGACGACGAGGGGGCCGACCATCCAGCCCCAGCGCCAGAAGCGCAGCTGGCTGCGGGCCATCGCCACGGCCACCCGCGCCTCCTTGCGCGTGTCGACGGGGCGACCCCGGTTGATCGCACGGCGCACCCGCCGGCGCGCGTCCTTGTCGAGCTTGGCCCAGGCGTCGCGGAACGCCTGCCCCTCGGGGATCTCGTGTGGCTTCGGCATCGCGCCGATGCTAACCGCCTCGCCCGCCACCGGCAGATCGGCGGCGTCGGCCCGCGGCGAGGCCTTGGCGTAGCCTTCCCGCGAGCCAGGTCCCCGCCGGAGAGCGAGCCCGTGCCCCGATCCACGCCACCGGAAGCCCAGCAGCCGCTGCTCGAGCGCCTCGGCCTGCACCGCCGGGAGCTGCGGGCCTGGGCGCTGTACGAGTGGGCGACGACCGGGCTCTACGTCGTCATCGTCACCGCGGTCTTCCCCGTCTACTACCAGACGGTGGCCGCCGACGGCCTCGCGCCGGCGGTCGCGAGCCAGCGCTACGCCCTCGCCACGACCCTCGGCATCGTCCTCATCGCCCTGCCGGCGCCGTTCATCGGGGCGCTCACCGACCAGACGCCGGCGAAGAAGCGCCTGCTCGCCTCGTTCATGCTCCTCGGCGTCGGCGCGACCGGCGCGCTGTTCTACGTGGAGCAGGGCGACTGGCGCCTCGCGCTCGGGATGTTCGTCCTCGTCAACATCGGCGTCAACGGCAGCACGGTCTTCTACGACGCGCTGCTGCCGCACGTCGCCGGCGATGATGAGGTCGATCAGGTCTCGGCGGGCGCGTTCGGCCTCGGCTACGTCGGCGCGACGCTCCTACTGCTCGCGAGCGTCGTCGTCATCGAGTTCCCCGGCCTCTTCGGCATCCCCGAGGGCACGCTGCCGGCGCGGTTGACCTTCCTCGCGACCGCGCTGTGGTGGCTGCTGTTCACCCTGCCGCTGCTGCGCGTCGTGCCCGAGCCGCGCCCCCGCGTCGCGCCCGGCGAGGGCGGTGGCAGCGCGGCGCGCCGGGCGCTCGGGCGGCTCGGCGGCACGCTGCGGGACCTGCGCAGCTACCGTCAGGCCTTCCTGCTGCTGCTCGCCTACCTCGTCTACGGCGACGGCATCGGCACGATCATCCGGCTCGCGACGGTCTACGGCGCGGAGATCGGGATCGGCCAGACCGCCCTGCTCGGCGCCGTCGTCATCGTGCAGGTCGTCGGCATCCCCGCGACCTTCGCCTTCGGCGCGCTCGCCGGAGTCGTCGGGGCGAAGCGCTGCATCCTCCTCGGCCTCGCGGTCTACGGCGGCGTGACGATCGTCGCCTACTTCATGACCTCTGCGACGGAGTTCTTCGTCCTCGCGTTCTGCATCGGCCTCGTCCAAGGCGGCACGCAGTCGCTGTCACGCTCGCTCTTCGCCTCGATGATCCCGCGCTACAAGTCCGGCGAGCTCTTCGGCTTCTACGGGGTCATGGACAAGTTCGCCGGGATGATCGGCCCGGCGGTCTTCGCCGGGGTGATCTCCCTGACGGGCTCGAGCCGGCAGGGGATCCTCTCGGTCCTCGGCTTCTTCGCCGTCGGCGCGGCGCTGCTGTGGTTCGTCGACGAGGCCGAGGGCCGCCGGGTCGCGCAGCGCGCGCAGGCCCGCGCCGTGCCCGCCGACGCCGCCGGGCAGGGCTAGAACCATCGGTCTGACGCCCATTCGCCACCGGGGTTCCGTGCCGCGGCGACGGGCCCTTGCGCCTGTCTCGCCCTTGTCGTCGCCGTGGCGTTCACGATTGACTCGCGGCATCCCGTCTCGATGCGCTCCAGGCATCCCGCCGGGGTGAGCCGGGTGGCGTCGAAGACCCCTGGGGGCGCGGCGACCCGACCGGGGTGATGACGTCGGGGCTCATCGGCGGTCTGGCTCGCGCGCCTCGACCTCGCCGTCGTCGTGCTATCCGATGGCGCGGGTGTGCGCCCCGGGGGTCCTCCGGGGCGCAGCGAGGGTGGATGGGGGGGTTCTAGAGGTCGAGGGTGGGCTGCACGGGCGGTGGGGGTTCGTCGTCGGGTGGTTCCGGCGGCGGCGGCTGGTCGGCTGGCCGGCTGGGCGGGTC
>PWFH01000015.1 GCA_003553795.1 Egibacter sp.
AGATCCGATCAGGCTGCCGAGGGGCGGCGCCCGCAGGGCCCCGACTGGTCACCGTCCCGGAAGGAGTGCTCATGCGCGCAACCCTCGCTCAGACGATGCTCGCCGTCGCCGCCCGTCGCCATCTCGCCGCAGTCGATCTCCGCCATGCCCTCGAGCGCCTCGGTCCACGCTTGCGTGACGACACCGGTGCCCAGGCCGCCGAGTACGCGATGCTGGGCGGCGTGAGCGCCGCGGCGTGCAGCGCCCTCATGGTGCTGCTGCGCAACAAGGACACGCTCTCGCGCGTCATCGAGGCGGTCCTGACCGCCCTCGGCAAGTTCATCGGCTCGTGGTTCTAGCGCCGCTCGGGGGCACGCCGGCGGGCGTGCCCCCACCCGTGCCCTCTCGGGCAGGCGAGCGCGGCAGCCAGTCGCTCGAGCTCGCGATGGCCCTGCCCGCCGCCCTCGTCGTCGTGCTCCTCGTCGTCCAGGCCGGCGTGCTCGGCGCCGACGTCGTCGCCGCGCAGGGCCTCGCCCGCGACGCGGCGAGGACCGCGGCGGTGGGTGACGCAGACGACGTCGCCGCGCTCCTCGACGAGGCGGCCGGAGCGCGGGAGGTCGAGGTGGAGCTCGAGCCGCCCAGTCCCGAGGCCGGGGAGCCGGTCACGGTGTCGCTGCGGCTGCGCAGCCGCGCCTTCGGCAACCTCGGGCGCAGCGTGTGGCTGCCAGCCCGGGCGACGATGCGCGCGGAGGCGCCGTGAGCCCCCGGGAGGAGGGCAGCGCCGCGCTGCTCGTCGTGCTCGGCGCCACGCTGCTCTCGGTGCTCGGCCTCGCGGCGATCGTCGCGGCCACTGACCTCGCCGGGGCGACCGCACGGGCCTCGGCGGCCGCCGACGCGGCCGCGCTCGCCGCCGCCGCCCGCTCTCCGCTCGTCGGCGGCGAGGGTGACCCGCGGGATGCCGCCGAGCGCCTGTCGCAGGCCAACGGCGCCGAGCTCACCGCGATCGACGAAGGCGCCTGGCCGCGGGAGGTCAGCGTCACCACGGGGGTGGCCCCCCGCGTGCGCCTCGTCGACGTGGTCCTCGGCGTCGTGGCCGTCGAGGCCACCGCCGCGGTCGTGCCGGGCGCGCCGATCCCGGCCGGCGAGCTCGCCGAGCACGCGCCGCCGCGGCACGCCGGGCCCGGCGGGGGCGACGGGGCGCTGTCCTGGCCGGTGCGTGGGACGGTGACGAGCCCCTTCGGCTGGCGCGTCCACCCCGTCCACGGCGACCGGCGCTTCCACCAGGGCCTCGACGTCGGGGCGCCGCACGGCACGCCGATCCGCGCCGCGGGCGACGGCGTCGTCGTCGCCGCGGGCCGTCGCGGCGGCTACGGCCTGCTCGTCGACATCGCCCATCACGACGGGCGCCTCACGCGCTATGCCCACGCCTCGTCCCTCGCGGTGGCCGTCGGCGCCGAGGTGCGCCGCGGTGAGGTCATCGGGCGGGTCGGCGCGACCGGCACCGCCACCGGCCCTCACCTGCACTTCGAGGTCCACGAGGGCGGTCGGCCCGTCGACCCGCGGACGCGCCTGCCGCGGCGGGCCCGCGTAGGCGGTGTCCGTCTCGGCGGCGGCGGTCGGGGCCGGTACGCCGCGAGACCCGAGGAGGCGACCCGCGCCGCAGGCCGCCCACGTCCGGTGGCGTGAGGTGGTGGCGGCCGCGGTGGGCAGCGTCTGGGTCGTGCTCGACGACGACGGTGAGGAGCGCGAGGTCGAGCTCACCCTCGGTGGGGCCGAGGCGACGGTGGCCGACCTCCTCGCCGCCGCACTCGGGGCGGAGGGAGCCCGGCGCCCCGGCGTCGCGGTCGGGGGCCGCCGCGCCGGAGGGGAGGTGCGACTCACCGAGCTCGGGTTGCACGACGGCTGCGTCGTCGCCCTGCTGCCGGCCGGTGCCGACCTCGACGGCCACGATCGGCGCGCCGCCGATGGGCTGGGAGGGGTCGCCGGGCAGGAGTCCGGGCCGCAGGTCGCGGTGGCAGGAGGGCTCAGCGCCGGTGCGTGGCAGCCCATCGGCGCCGGCTGCGTCGTGGGGCGGGACCCCGGCGTCGATCTCCGCGTCTGCGACGCGACGGTCTCGCGGCGCCATCTCCGGCTCGAGGCGGTCGGCGCCGGTGTCGAGGTGGAGGAGCTCGGCTCCCGCAACGGGACCTGGCGCGGCGACGAGCCGCTCGGTGAGACCCCGCGACCCCTCGAGCTGCCGGCCTCGCTGCGGCTCGGTGCGACGACCCTGCGGCTGCTGCCCGGCAGGCCGCAGGACCGCCCCCGCGGGTGGGGTGCGACGTCGGTGCGGGTGTTCAACCGTCCGCCGCGCGCCGCCGCGCCGGCCGAGCCCGACGTCGTCGCCGCGCCGGAGCCGCCGGCGGCGCCGGAGGCCAGCCGCGCGCTCAACCTCGCGGCGATCATCGCGCCGCTGCTGCTCGGCGCCGCGCTCATCGCCCTGTACCGCGAGCCCCGCTTCGCGCTGTTCATGGCGTTGGCACCGGTCATGGCGCTCGCGACGTGGTGGTCGTCCCGGCGGCGTGCGCGGCGCCAGAGCGCGAAGGGGGAGCGCGCGCTACGGGCGACGCTCGAGCGCTTCGACGCCGCGCTCGGTCGTGCCGCCGGACTCGAGCGCGCGCGGCGCGCGACACTGCTGCCTGACCTCGCCGAGGTCGTCCGGCGAGGCTGTGAGCCGAGCGTGCGGCTGTGGGAGCGCCGCGGCGGCGACGACGACGCCCTGCGGCTGCGGGCCGGGACCGGGCCGGTGCCCTGGCAGCCGCCGGTCAGCGGCCTCGACCGCCTCGACGAGGCGACCCTGGCCCGGGCCGAGGGCTGTCTCGCGCGCCACCGCGTCCTGCCCGGCGCCCCCGTCGAGGTCGACCTGCGCGACGGCGGGGTCGTCGGCGTCGTCGCCGAGCGCGCCACCGCGCGGGCCGTGGCGCGGGCCCTGCTCGCCCAGGCGGTGGTGCATCACGGCCCCGCCGACCTCGGGCTGGCCGTGCTCACCGACGAGGCCCCCGCCTGGGACTGGGCGGCGTGGCTGCCGCAGCTGCGTGCGGAGGGCGCCGGCGGTGGCCTCGCCGTCGGGGCTGGGCGGGCCGAGGCGCTGCTGACCGGGCTCCTCGAGACCGCCGGGCGCGCGGCGGGGCAGCCGACGGCAGGAGGGTCCCCGGTGCGCACCCGGCTGCTCGTCGTCGACGACCCGGCGCTGCTCAGCGGCCGCGACGGCGCGCTGCGCCGGGTCCTCGCGGCAGCCGCGGGCCCGGTGGCCGGGATCGTCCTCGCGCCCACGGCCGACGCGTTGCCGGCGGTGACCTCGACGGTGCTCGAGGTCGACGGCGCCCAGGGGCTCGCGCGGCTCTCCCGGCCGAGGGCCGGCGTGCGCCTCGACGACGTCGTCGTCGACGGGCTCAGCGAGCCGCTGGCCCGCCGTCTCGCGCGGGCGCTCGCCGGCTGCGAGGACCCCGAGCACGCCCCGGCCGCAGGCGGCCTGCCCGCGCAGGTCCGGCTCGGTGGGCTGCTCGGCCTCGAGGGTGGCGGCTCGCTCGCCGAGCGGCTCGCGGCCCGCTGGCGCGTCGCTGGCGACGACCCGCCGCCGGCGCTGCCGCTCGGGCTCGCCCGCGGGGGCCCCGTCGTCGTCGACCTCGTCGCCGACGGGCCGCACGCCCTCGTGGGCGGCACGACCGGGGCCGGCAAGTCCGAGCTGCTGCGCACCCTGCTGGCGGGACTCGCCGCGGGTTCGAGCCCCGCCCACCTCGTCGCCGTGCTCATCGACTACAAGGGCGGCAGTGCCTTCGACGCCTGCGCCCGGCTGCCCCACGTCGTCGGGCTCGTCACCGACCTCGACGGCCACCTCGCCGAGCGCGCCCTGCGCTGCCTCGAGGCCGAGCTGCGGCACCGCGAGACGCTGCTGCGCGCCGCCGGCTGCGAGGACCTCCGCGCCTACCGTGCCGCCGGCTCGCCCGAGGGGGCGCTGCCGCGCCTCCTCGTCGTCGTCGACGAGTTCGCCACCCTCGCCGCCGAGCTGCCCGATTTCCTCGGCGCGCTCGTCGGGATCGCCCAGCGCGGCCGCAGCCTCGGGGTCCACCTCGTGCTCGCGACGCAGCGGCCCTCGGGGTCGATCAGCGCGGCGATCAAGGCCAACACCAACCTGCGGATCGCGCTGCGGGTGCAGGACGCCCAGGACGCCGTCGACGTCGTCGGCACGCCCGAGGCCGCCGGCCTGCCCCGCGAGCGGCCCGGACGCGCCTGTGCGCGCTTCGGGCCCGGCGAGGTCGTCACCCTGCAGACCGCGTCGGTGAGCCTGCCGGCGGCCGCGTCCGACGGTCCCCGGGTGCGGCTGCGGCCCCGGCCGGGCCCGCGCGGTGCCCCCGGCGACGTCGACGGCCCCGACGGCCCCCGCGGCCCCGACGGCCCCCGCGGCCCCGACGGTGCCGAGCATCCCGCTGGAGGGCTCGTGGGTGAGCGTGCTCGTGACGTCGACGACCTCGTCGAGGCCGCACGGGCCGCGGCGATCGCCGCGGACCTCCTGCCCTCGCGCTCCCCATGGCTCGAGATGCTGCCCTCCCGGCTCGGGCCCGAGGATCTCGTGCCCGCCGACGACGCCGGCGAGGTCGTCTTCGCCCTTGGCGACGACCCCGACCGGCAGCGGCGCGTCGGGGTCGGCTGGCGTCCCGACGACGGCCACCTCGCGATCCTCGGCATGGTCGGCAGCGGCACGTCGACGGCGCTGCGCTCGCTCGCGGCGGCGTTGGCGCGCGCGCACGAGCCGTCGGCGTTGCACCTCTACGGCCTCGACGCCGGTGGCGGTGCGCTCGGCGGCCTCGAGGCCCTGCCGCACTGCGGCGCGGTGGCCTCCGCCGCCGAGCCGGAGCGCCAGCTGCGCGTCGTGCGGCGGCTGCGCGCCGAGGTGACGCGGCGACGCGCGCGTGAGGGTGGCGCCGCGGGCCTGCCGCGGGTCGTCGGCCTCGTCGACGGGCTCGGCGCCCTCCTCGACGCCTTCGAGGCCCCCGAGCTCGGCGACGCCGGCGAGGACCTGCGCCGGGTCCTCGCCGACGGGCCCGCCGTGGGCGTCGTCCTCGCCCTGGCCGCCGACCGGCCCGGCGCGCTGCCCTCCCGGCTCGCTCCGCTCGTCGGCGAGCGGCTCCTGCTGCGGCTGCCCGATCCGGGCGAGTACGCCGCCGCGGGGCTGCGCCCCCGGGAGGTGCCCGAGCTGCCGCCGGGCCGGCTCGTGCGCGCCAGTGACGGGCTCGTGGCCCACGTCGCCGAACCCGGCGACCTCACCGCGCTCGCTGCGCGCCTGCCCACCGCGGCCGGCGGCCCCGCGCCGGTCGGCGTGCTGCCCGAGCGGCTGCCCGCCGGGGCGGTGCCCGCCGAGGGCGACCTCTCCGCTGGGCTCGACGTCGCGGTGGGACTGCGCGACGACGATCTCGCCCCAGCGCGTCTCGTCCTGCGTGCGGGCACCCACGCGCTCGTGGCCGGTCCGCCGCGCAGCGGCGTGTCGAGCGCCCTGTGCGCCCTCGCGGAGCGCCTGCGGGCGGGCGCGGCCGACCTCGTGCTCGTCGGTGTGGCCGGGCCGCGCTCACCCCTGCGCGACTGCGAGGCGCTCGACGCGGTCGGCCCGGCCGATGACCTCGCGGGGGTCCTCACCGCCGCAGCCACCGACCCACGGGGCTGGGTCGTCCTCGTCGACGATGCGCCAGGGGTCGACCATCCCGCGCTCGTCACGCTCGCCCGGCAGGCCCCACCCGGGCTGCACCTCGTTGCGGGCGCGCGCAGCGAGGACCTCCGCCGCGCCTACCACCACTGGACGCGGGAGCTGCGCGCGAGCCGTTGCGGGCTGCTGTTGCGCCCGGACCTCACCGCCGACGGCGACCTCCTCGGGGTGCGCCTACCGCGGCGCACCGCCCTGCCGCTGCTGCCCGGGCGGGGGTTCCTCGTCGTCGAGGGCCGCGCCGATCTCGTCCAGGTCGCGCTGCCGCAGGCGCGCTGACCGCCGGCCCGGCGTGTCGGGCGACGCCGGCGGCGGTCGTCCACAGGCGGCGCCGGCCGATTCGGCCTCGGCGTCGGCCCGTGGGGCACCGTGGCCGACGCGAGGTGCCCCACGGCTGCGGGCCGGCGGGCACGAGACGACCGCCGCGCCGCGGCGGGAAGGGGGACACGATGAGCGCACGGATCGGCGGCAACCTCGAGGACATCGGCCGCACCGCCGGGATCATGACCGACACCGGCACCGCCGCCACGGCCGCGAGCGAGGAGGCCACGGCGGTGGCCGCGCGCATGGAGGGCGAGCTCGACGCCGCGACGACGACGCTGCGGACCCACGTCACGGGCGTTGCCGACGAGCTGCGCACGCGCATCAACCAGGCCAAGGAGCGGCTCGGGGCCACCGACTGGGAGGGGCAGAGCCGGGCGGCCGCCGACGCCGCCGAGGCGCGGCTGTCCGGGGAGGTCGACCGCGTCCTCGCCGATGCGCTCGCGAGCGTCGACGCCTACAAGCACTTCATGCTCGCCCGCGCCGAGGAGTTCGTCGCCCAGGTGCAGGGGGAGTTCGGCGGCGTCATGGCCGACGTCGACGCGAGCTATCAGGAGCTCGCGACGGCCTCGCGGACCTTCGCCGAGCAGCTCGAGGCCGCGGACCGCTCGATCGCCTTCCGGTAGCGCCCGGTGGGCCGCGGTGCCGTCCATCCCGGGGCCGAGCCGCCGCGCTTCCGGTTCCCCTTCGCCGAGGCCTCGGCGGCGATGGCTTCGGTGAGCGCGCTCATCGACGAGATCGACCTCGCCGTCCGCCTTCACGAGGACGCCGCCGCGGCGGTGCGGCCCGGCTTCGAGGGCCTGGCCCGGGAGCGCTTCGACCGCGACCTCGAGGCTGCCCTCGACGAGCTGCGACGGCTGCGGCGCCTGCTCGCCGCCGACCTCGGCGACCTCGGCGACGACCTCGACGAGGCGCGTCGCCGCGCGGAGGCCGCCGAGGAGGCGCGGCGGCGCTGGCGGGCGGACCTGCGGCGCTGGCGCGCCGAGCAGGACGCCCGGTGAGCCCTAGCGGTGCCCGCCCTCGGCGAGCACCGCGGAGAGCAGCGCCACCGCCCCGGCCTTGTCGAGCGGCTCGTTGCCGTTGCCGCACTTGGGCGACTGCACGCACGAGGGGCAGCCCGTCGCACAGGGGCAGGCGGCGATGGCGTCGCGCGTCGCGGAGAGGTGGCGCACGGCGGCGGCGAAGGCGCGCTCGGCCACCCCCGCGCCGCCGGGGTGGCCGTCGTAGATGAAGATCGTCGCTGCGGCGGTGTCGGGGTGCCACGGCGTCGACAGCCCGCCGATGTCGCCGCGGTCGCACATCGCCACGAGGGGCAGCAGCCCGATCGCGGCGTGCTCGGCGGCGTGCGCGGCCCCGGCGACCTCGTGTGGCGCGAGCCCCGCGGCCTCGAGGACCTCCTCGCCGATGGCGATCCAGACCGCGCGGGTGTCGAGCAGGCGCCGGGGCAGGTCGAGGTCGACGACGCCGAGGGACTCGCCGCTCGGCAGGCGCCGGCGCTCGTAGCCGAGCACCTGCGAGGCGACCTCGATCCGGCCGACCGCGAGCCGACAGCGGCCCCAGGCGACGCGATCCTCCTCGGCGACGACGGCGATGTCGGTGTCGGTGCGCGGCGTCGTCGTGATCGGCGCGGTCGTGCGGGCCACGAGGGCGACGCCGCGCTCGAGGTCGAGGCTCGAGACCTCGTAGGTCTCGCCCTGGTGGAGGTAGATCGCGCCGGGGTGGACGGTGCGGGGGGCCCGTGCCTCGTCGACCTCGCCGACGAGCGCGCCGGTGGCCTCCTCCACGATGGCGACGGGCTCGCCCCCGGCGGTGCGCAGCGCGACGTCGCGGGCCGGTGAGCCGCGGCCGGCGTGGTAGCGGCGGGGGCCGCGGCGACGGAGCCGACCGGCGGCCTCCTCGGCGTCGAGCAGGGCGGCGTCGCCGGCGCCGAGGACCTCCTCGCCGTCCTCGATCGGCAGCTCCGCGGCGGCGCAGCGCAGGTGCGGCGCGGCGACGTAGGGGTTGGTGACGTCGACGGTGGCGGCCTCGAGCGGTCGGCCGAGCAGCTCGTCGGGGTGGGCGAGGAGGTAGTGGTCGAGTGGGTCGTCGTCGGCGACGAAGACGACGGTGGCCTCCCTCCCGCGGCGGCCCGCCCGCCCGGCGCGCTGCCACAGCGAGGCGACGGTGCCCGGCCAGCCGAGCAGGACGACGGCGTCGAGCGAGCCGACGTCGACGCCGAGCTCGAGGGCGTCGGTGGCGGCCACCGCCCGCAGCGTCCCGTCGGTGAGGCCCGCCTCGACCGCGCGGCGCTCCTCGCCGCGCAGCCCCGCGCGGTAGGCCCGCACCGCCGCCGGGTCGCCGAGACGCTCGCGGGTCACCGCCGCGACGACCTCGGCGGCCTTGCGGGAGCGCACGAAGGCCAGCGTCTGCGGGCCCTGCGCGGCGAGCCCGGCGAGCACGTCGGCCCCCTCGGCGAGCGCGGAGCGGCGGGTGCCAGCGTCGGGGTCGGTGATCGGCGGCTCCCACAGTGCGATGGTCATCGGCGGTCGCGGGGAGGCGTCCTCGGTGACCGCGGTGACCTCGAGGCCGGACAGCGCCGCGGCATGCTCGGCGGGGTTGGCGATCGTCGCGCTCGCGAGGACGAAGGTCGGCGCGGCGGCGTAGAAGGCCGCGAGGCGGCGCAGGCGGCGCAGCACCGCGGCGACGTGGGCGCCGAAGATGCCCCGGGCGACGTGGCACTCGTCGACGATGACGAGCCCGAGGCGGTGCAGGAAGTCGGCCCAGCGGCGGTGGTTGGGCAGGATGCCGGCGTGGAGCATGTCGGGGTTGGTGAGCACGACGTTGGCGGTGCGCCGGATCGCCTCGCGCTCGGCGCGCTCGGTGTCGCCGTCGTAGGCGGCGGCGCGCACCTGCGGCAGGCCGAGCGCGCGCAGCGCCCGGAGCTGGTCGCGCGCCAAGGCCTTCGTCGGCGCGAGGTAGAGGGTGGTGCTGCGGTCGTCGGCGAGGGCCTGCTCGAGCAAGGGCAGCTGGTAGCACAGGCTCTTGCCGCTCGCGGTGCCGGTGGCCACGACGACGTGGCGTCCCTCGGCGAGCAGGGCGCGGGCGGTGGCCTGGTGGCGGTAGAGGCTCGCCACCCCGAGCGCGCGCAGTCGGTCGGCCAGCGCCGCGGGCAGGTCGTCGGGCAGCGGCGCGGTCCTCGCCGGCCGGGCCGGCAGCCGGTGGAGGTGGGCGATGCGGGGGCGCCCGCCGGGGTCGCCCTCGCGCTCTGCGAGGTCGGCGGCGAGGGCCTCGAGTGACGCGGCGCCCTGCCTCATCGCCGCCGGGCGCCCGGAGGGCGGGTCCGACGGCCCGGAGCGCGCGCGTCGGCGGGGCTGGGCATCGCCTGGCCAGGCTAGCGAGCGCCTCGGGAGAAGGTTTCACGGCCTTGTGGCTGGGGCACATCCCGCGGAGGTGCGTGGCGTCGCCACCGCCCGTCGAGCCACGACCAAGTTCGGCAGCGAGGAGTCACCGTGGAGCTAACGCTCGAGCACCGTACCGACGGGGATCACACGATCCTCGACGTCGGCGGCGAGGTCGACGTCTACACCGCGCCGAAGCTGCGCGAGAAGCTCGTCGAGCTCGTCGGCGACGGCCACTACCACCTCGTCATCGACATGACGAAGGTCGAGTTCCTCGACTCCACCGGCCTCGGTGTGCTCGTCGGCGGGCTCAAGCGGGTGCGCGCGAACGAGGGCAGCCTCGCGCTGGTCTGCGACCAGGAGCGCATCCTCAAGATCTTCCGCATCACCGGTCTGACGAAGGTCTTCCCGATCTACGACAGCCTCGACGAGGCCATGCAGCACGACGAGTGATGGACGACGTCGAGCTCCACCTGCCTCCCGATGTCGCCCACGTCGGCATCGCACGCCTCGTCGTGACCTCCGCGGCGCGGCAGTGCGGGCTCGACGACGGGCGCGTCGAGGACCTGAAGATCGCCGTGTCCGAGGCGACGACCAACGCGATCCTCGCCCACCAGCGCGTCGACGTCGCCAGGCCCGTCGTCCTCGCCTTCGGGGCCGCCGACGGACGCTTCGAGGTGACGATCCAGGACGCCGGCCCCGGCTTCGAGCCGCCGCCCATCGAGCAGGCCGACACCCGTGACTGGACCCAGGAGGGCGGGCTGGGCGTGACGCTCATCCGCGGGCTCGCCGACGACGTCGCGTTCCAGCACGACGAGGGCACCGCGGTGCACATGACCTTCGCGGTGACCATCGAGGAGCACGGCGCGAGCGCCTGACCGGCGCCGCCGCCAGCCCGGGGGGTGCCGGCGCGCCGGCGCCGGCGCCGGCGCTACGATCCCCGTCGCCGGCGAGCGACCCGGGAGCAGCGTTGGACCCGCGCACGAGACAGAGCATCGAGGCCTACGACGCCGCGGCGGAGGCCTATCAGCAGCGCTGGTGGCGCGAGCGCCCACTCGACGCGGTGCGCGCCTTCAGCCGCCTCGCTGGCCGCGGCGCCACCGTCCTCGACGCCGCCTCGGGGCCTGCCCTCGACGTGCGTCCGCTGCGCGACGCCGGGCTCGTCGTCGTCGCCGGCGACCGCGCGCCGCGGGCGATGGCCATCGCCGCGACGTTGCACCCGAAGAAGCCGCTCGCGGTGTGGGACTTCCGGCGGCTGCCCTTCGCCGATGCGACGTTCGGCGGTGTCTGGGCCCCCGCGGCGCTGCAGCACCTGCCGCGCGGGGAGATGCGTGCCGCGCTGGGGGAGCTGCGACGGGTCCACGCCTGCGGCCCGGTGTTCGTGTCGTTCCCCGAGGGCCGGGGCGACCTCGACCCGCTCGAGGACCCGCCGGCCGGTGAGGTGCACGTCACCCGCGTGAGCGAGGACGAGCTGAGGGCGCTCCTGCTCGACCAGGGCTACCGCGAGGTCGAGGTCGAGCGCCGGGCCGACCCCGCCCGTCGCCCCGGGGTGCGGTGGCTCTACGGGTGGGGGCGGCTGCTGGCCTGACGCCCGCGCGCGGCGGACGCCAGGGCGGGGCCGCGTCTAGCCGAAGAGGCCGAGGTCGACGAACGCCGATGCGAAGATCAGCGAGACGATCGTCATGACCTTGATGAGGATGTTCATCGCCGGCCCGCTCGTGTCCTTGAACGGGTCGCCGACGGTGTCGCCAACGACGGCGGCCTTGTGTGGGTCCGAGCCCTTGCCGCCGTAGTTGCCGGCCTCGATGTACTTCTTCGCGTTGTCCCAGGCACCGCCGGCGTTGGCCATGAAGATCGCGATGGCGAAGCCGGTGACGAGCACGCCGGCGAGCAGGCCGCCGAGGGCGTTGACGCTGAGGAATCCGACGGCGAGGGGCACGAGCACCGCGAGCGAGCCCGGCAGCCCCATCTCCTTGAGCGCGCTCTTCGTCGAGATGTCGACGCACTTGGCGTACTCGGGCTTGACGCCCTCCTTGCCCTCGCGCAGGCCGGGGATGGTCGCGAACTGCCGGCGGACCTCCTCGATCATCTCGTTGGCGGCCCGGCCGACGGCGTTCATCGTCAGCGCCGCGAAGAGGAACGGCAGCATCGCGCCGATGAAGAGGCCGAGGAAGACGTCGACGGCGGAGATGTCGAGGAAGATCTCCCCGCCGGCGGCGACGACCGCCTGCTGGAAGGCGGTGAACAGCGCGAGCGCGGTGATGACCGCCGAGCCGATCGCGAAGCCCTTCGCGACCGCGGCGGTGGTGTTGCCGAGCGCGTCGAGCTCGTCGGTGACCTCGCGCACCGAGGGGTCGAGGTGGGCCATCTCGGCGATCCCGCCGGCGTTGTCGGCGATGGGGCCGTAGGCGTCGGTGGAGACGACGACGCCGAGCGTGGCGAGCATGCCGATCGCGGCGATCGCCACGCCGTAGATCCCGGAGTTGTCGATGCCCGGCGCGCCGAACTCCGTGGCGGCGAAGGCCACGCCGATCGCGGCGACGACGAGCAGGACCGAGCCGGCCACCGAGAGCATGCCGGTGGAGATCCCGCCGAGGATGTTCGTCGCGGCGCCGGTCTGGCTCGCCTCGGCGATGCGGCGGGTCGGCTTGTAGTGGTCGCTCGTGTAGTACTCCGAGAGCCGGCCGATGCCGATGCCGACGAAGAGGCCGGCGACGACGGCCACGGGGAAGCCCCACCAGAAGTCGACGCCATCGATGCCGTCGAAGAAGAGGAAGCCGAGCACGAAGGCGAGGACGACCGTGAGCACCGCGGCGGTGTTCGTGCCCCGGTGCAGGGCCTTGGCCAGGGCGTGGCCACTCGCGCCCGGGGAGGTCTTGACGGTGAAGGCGCCGATCATCGCCGCGAGCATGCCGAACGCCGCGATCGCGAGGGGGTAGAGCAGGGCGGGCTCCTGGAACTCGAGCCCGGCGAAGGCGAAGCCCGCGAGGGCGATCGGGGCGATGATCGACCCGGCGTAGGACTCGAAGAGGTCGGCGCCCATGCCGGCGACGTCGCCGACGTTGTCGCCGACGTTGTCGGCGATCGTCGCGGGGTTGCGGGGGTCGTCCTCGGGGATGCCCGCCTCGACCTTGCCGACGAGGTCGGCGCCGACGTCGGCGGCCTTGGTGTAGATCCCGCCGCCGATACGCGCGAAGAGCGCGATGGAGGAGGCGCCGAGGGAGTAGGCGGTCACGACCTGGAAGGCGTCGTCGACGGCGAGGATCTCGACGAAGAAGAGGTACGACAGGGAGAGGCCGAGCAGGGAGAGCCCGGCGACGCTGAAGCCCATGACCGCCCCGCCGCGGAAGGCGAGTGGCAGCGCGAGCTGGGGGCCGGTCTTCGCCGCTTCGGCAGTGCGGGCGTTGGCCATCGTGGCGACGGTCATGCCGATGAAGCCGGCGAGGCCGCTGAAGACCGCGCCGAGCACGTAGGCGATCGCGCCCCATGGCCTGCCGTAGTCGAGCAGGGCGAAGATCAGCACGGTGAGCGCGACGACGAACACCGCGATCCACGTGTACTCGCGGCGCAGGAAGGCGCGCGCGCCGTCCTGCACCGCGCCCATGAGCTCGACCATGCGGTCGCTGCCGGGGTCGGCCTTCTTCACGACGCCGAAGAAGTACGCGGCGAGCACGAGGCCGGCAACGGCCGCGAGGGCGCTCAGCAGCGCGATGACCGTGCCGTCGACGAATCCATCCATGATCTTGGGCTCCAAGGCTGTGGGGGCACCGTCGCTGGACGGGCTCCGTGGTTGGTGGCTCCCGGGGCCCCCGTGCGGTGCTCGGTGGCGCGGCAGCGCACGCGACGAGCGCCACGCAGGGGAGGCGATCGGCGCGGAGTATAGGCAGCGGCCGGAGGGCCGGCCAACCACGCCGCGGCGGAACCCGGCGGGCGGGCAGCGCGTCGGAGGCGGTGGAACGGCTCGCGCGACGGGCCGGCGCAGGGCCGGCGAGACGAGGGAGAGGGGTGGCCATGTCGGGTCAGCGCTGGGTGAGCGGCAGGCTGGCGAGCGGGGCGAGGCCGAGGCCGACCGCCCCGGAGGCGGGCGCCCGCACCGGGCGTGCGCTCGCCGCGCTCGGCCTCCTGCTGGCCGGCCTCCTCGCGCTGGCCGCCTGCAGCGCCGCGGAGGACCTCGTCGGTGGCGGGCCCACCGAGGACGCCGTCACCGAGCCCGCGCCCGACGTCGCCGAGGAGGCCCCGGCCGAGGAGCGTGCCGTGGATGACGGCGCCGTCGATCTCGGCGACCTCGACGACGCCGACCACGTGCGACGCATCGTGCGCCAGGGAACCCTCACGGTGCGCTACGGCGGGGACTTCGACGCGGCCTACGACGCGGTGGCCGCGCTCGCCTCCGACCTCGGCGGGGTCGTCGTCGAGGTCGACGCGACCACCCGGGAGGGGCTCACGCGCGGCGTCGTCACCGTCGAGGTGCCCGTCGACCGCTTCGACGAGCTCGTCGAGGAGGCCGCCGACGTCGGCGAGGTCGTGCGCCGGCAGATCACCACCGAGGACGTCACCGAGGCCTACGTCGACCTCGAGAGCCGCCTGCGGCACCTCGACCGCCAGGAGGCGTTCTACCTCGACCTCTTCGACGAGGCCGAGACCGTCGAGGACGCGCTCGCCGTCGCGCGCTACCTCGAGGAGGTCCAGGAGCGGCGCGAGCAGGTCCAGGGACGCCTCGACGCGCTCGAGCGCCGGTCGGCCTCCTCGACGCTGCGCGTCGAGCTCGTCGACGAGCGCGCCGACCTCGACGAGCCGGTGCCCGCCGGCCTGGCGGGCTACTGGGAGCAGGCCCTCGAGGCCTTCGTGGCCGTGGCCGGCATGCTGCTCGTCGTCACCGTCGGCGGCGCGCCGCTGCTGGCCGCTGCGCTCGTCATCGTCCTCGTCGTCCTCCTGCTCGTGCGCCTCGCCCGCGGCCGCCGTGGGCGCGGCCCGGCCGCCGGGGCCGGCGGCGAGGACGCCTCGGAGCCGGCCCCGCCCCGCTGAGGGGCGCCGGCCGCGGTCGCCCCGGCGCTCCACAGGCCGGTCGGGCGGGTGCGACGGGTCGGCGCGGCAGGGGTCTACGCTGGCGGCGATGCCTCCCGACGACGCCCCGCTGCGCACCCGCCGCCTCGCCGACCGCCTCGCCGAGGAGGAGCGGCTCAGTCCCGCGGCGACCCGCTCGGCGTCCTCGCGGGGGCGGGCCCGCCACGAGCTCGACGACGCGCTGCGCACCCCCTTCGAGCGCGACCGCGACCGGATCCTGCACTCGAAGGCCTTCCGGCGGCTGAAGCACAAGACGCAGGTGTTCATCAACCCCGAGGGCGACCACTACGTCACGCGGCTGACCCACGCGCTGCAGGTCACCCAGATCGCGCGGGCGATCGCCGCAGCGCTCACGCTCAACGAGCCGCTCGCCGAGGCCATCGCCCTCGGCCACGACGTCGGGCACACGCCCTTCGGCCACGCCGGCGAGGACGTGCTCGACGAGGTCGTGCCCGAGGGCTGGTACCACGGGGCGCAGGGCGTGCGCATCTACGAGGTCCTCGAGGACCGCAACCTCACCTGGGAGGTGCGTGACGGCATCCGCTCGCACACCTGGCGCATCGAGCCGCCGCCGAGCACGCCCGAGGGGCAGGTCGTGCGCTACGCCGACCGCATCGCCTACCTCACCCACGACGCTCTCGACGCCGCGCGGGCGGGCATGATCACCACGGCCTCGCTGCCCGCCGACGTGCGCTCGGCGCTCGGCGAGCCGGGACGGCTGTGGATCGACGCGTTCGTGCGGGGCGTCGTCGAGCGCTCCGCGGCGGTCGGCGCCGTCGAGCTCGACCCCGCCCTCGGCGAGGTCATGGCCGAGTTGCGGGCGTTCATGTTCGAGCGGGTCTACCAGGCTCCACCCAACGCCTCGCGCGCCGCGGCGGCGCGGCGCGTGCTCCACGAGCTCGTCGAGTACCACCTGCGCCACCCCGGCGAGGTGCCGGCGAGCTACCGTGACGACGGGGCCGACACGCTGCGCCAGGTCGTCGACTACGTCGCCGGCATGACCGATCGCTACGCCCTCGCACGCCACGACGAGCTCTTCCGCCCGGTGCTCTTCGAGGAGCCTCGGCGGACCCTCGGCTGAGCCCTCGCCGCGAGGGCAGGTTGCCAGAGGGGGACCCCGGGCAGTAGTTGTGGGGGGATCGCACGCCAGACGAAGGGACGCCACCGGTGGCGAAGAATGTCGTGATCGTCGAGTCGCCCGCGAAGGCGAAGACCATCGAGAAGTACCTCGGGTCGGACTTCCGGGTGCTCGCCTCCTACGGGCACGTGCGCGACCTGCCGCGCTCGGACTTCGCCGTCGACGTCGACGGAAGCGACGTGGCGCTGCGCTACGAGGTGCCGTCCTCGGCGGAGAAGCACGTCCGTCAGATCAAGAAGGCCGTCAAGGAGGCCGAGCAGGTCTACCTCGCCACCGACCTCGACCGCGAGGGCGAGGCCATCGCCTGGCACATCGCCGAGCTCGCTGGCGTCGACGTCGACGAGGCCAACCGGGTGGTGTTCTCCGAGATCACCCGCGACGCGATCCTCGCGGCCTTCGAGGAGCCCCGCCGCATCGACGGCTCCCTCGTCGACGCCCAGCAGGCCCGCCGGGCGGTCGACCGCATCGTCGGCTACCGCCTGTCGCCGACGCTGTGGCGCAACGTCGCCCGCGGCATCTCCGCCGGCCGCGTGCAGTCGGTCGCGCTGCGGCTCATCGTCGACCGCGAGGAGGAGATCCGCGCCTTCACCCCCGAGGCCTACTGGAGCGTCGAGGCCGACTTCGCCGACGGGGGGACGGTGACGGCGAAGCTGCACACCCTCGACGGCCGGCGCGTCGTCGACCCCAAGACCCGCGACGAGCGCAGCGAGAAGGGCACCGACGGCGGCGTCGTCGTGCTCGGCAGCGAGGAGGCCGCCGAGGAGGTCCTCGCGCGCACCCGCGCGGCGGCCCGGTGGCAGGTGCGCGACGTCACCCGCCGCGAGACGACCCGCAACCCCAAGCCGCCGTTCATCACCTCGACGCTGCAGGGCGCGGCGTCGAGCGCGCTGGGGTTCACCGCGGCGAAGACGATGCGCGTGGCCCAGCAGCTCTACGAGGGCATCAACATCGGTGACGAGACCGTCGGACTCATCACCTACATGCGCACCGACTCGGTCAACCTCTCGGCCTCGGCGCTCGGCGAGGTCGGCGAGGAGGTGCGCCGGCGCTACGGCGACCGCTACGCCACCGATGGCCCGCGGCGCTTCACCCGCCAGGCCAAGGGCGCGCAGGAGGCGCACGAGGCGATCCGCCCCACGAGCGTCGCGCGTGGCCCGGCCGACCTCGCCGGTCGCCTCGACGCCGACCAGCGCGCGCTCTACGAGCTCATCTGGAAGCGCACGATGGCCACGCAGATGGCGCCTGCGGTCTTCGACAACCTCCGCGCCGACCTCGTCGACGCCGACGCCGGGGACGGGCAGGGCCCCGTCTACCGGGCGACCGGGCAGGTGCTGAAGTTCGACGGCTTCCTCAAGGTCTACCGCGACGAGGACGACCCCGGCGCCGGCGGGCAGCTGCCCGACCTCGCCGAGGGCGAGGCGCTGAGCCTCCTCGAGGCCCGCCACGAGGGCCACGAGACCTCCCCGCCGCCGCGCTTCACCGAGCGGCGGCTCATCGAGGTCCTCGAGGAGCAGGGCATCGGCCGGCCGTCGACCTACGCGTCGATCATCGCCGTGCTCGTGCAGCGCGAGTACGTCCGCCTCGAGTCCCGCCGCTTCTTCCCCACCCCGCTGGGGGAGGTCGTCACCGCCTACCTCAAGCAGCACTTCGCCGAGGTCGTCGACGTCTCCTTCACCGCGCGCATGGAGGCCGAGCTCGACGAGGTCGCCGCCGGCTCGCAGCGCTGGGAGCCGATGGTCTCGGGCTTCCTCGACGAGGTCGACGGCTGGATCGCCGAGCGCAAGCCCGAGCGGCCGCGCATCCCCATCGAGGGCGTGGCCTGCCCGGAGTGCGGCGCCGGCATGGAGAAGGTCTTCAGCGGCAAGTCGCGGCAGTGGTTCGCCTCCTGCGAGCGCTGGCCCGACTGCAAGGGCACGCTGCCGCTCGACGAGTACGGCAACGTCACCACCGTCGAGGAGCTCCAGCCCGACGACGACGTGCCCTGCCCCGAGTGCGGCAAGGGCACGATCCGCCGCCAGGGCCGCTTCGGGCCCTTCTACGGCTGCCAGGACTACCCCTCCTGCAAGGGCATCGTCAACGTCGAGCAGCGCATCGGCTTCGCCTGCCCGGCCTGCGGCGAGGGCCATCTCGTGCAGCGCACGAGCCGCTACGGCAAGCCGTTCTACGGCTGCAACCGCTACCCCGACTGCGAGTTCGCGCTGTGGACCCAGCCGCTCGCGCGGCCCTGCCCCGCCTGCGGGGGCCCGCTCAAGCCCCCGCGCAAGAACGCCAAGGTCCCCACCGGCACGTGCGCGCACTGCGGGGAGAAGGTCGAGGTCGACCCCGACCCCGAGCGCGTGCAGCCCGAGGAGTTCGTGCCCGGCCGGCGCAGCGCCGCGCGCAGCTAGCGCGCGGACGGCCCACGGGGTCGGAACCGCCGGCGGGGGCTACCCTGCGGGCGAGGCGGCGCTGACGCCGAGTCCGAGGCAGGGCGAGCGAAGGGGCCGAGCGATCGCCACCGCGAGCAGCGCGACGCAGGGCACGGTCGGCGCGAGGAGCGCCTACCGCGCCCTGCTGCGCAACCGCAACTACCGGCTGTGGTTCTTCGCGGCGCTGTCGTCGGGCCTCGGCGACTGGATCGGGCTCGTGGCCCTGCAGGCGCTCGTCATCAGCCTCTCCGCCGACGCCGGGCAGGCCCGCCTCCAGCTCTTCGCCCTCGGCGGCATCATGATGGCCCGTCTGCTGCCGAGCCTGCTCATGGGCCCGGTCGCCGGCGTGCTCGCCGACCGCTACGACCGCAAGCGCCTGCTCGTCGTCACCAACCTCATGCGCGGGGCGCTCTTCGCGGTGATCGCCTTCACCGGCGACCTCGTCGCGCTCTTCGCGCTGACCTTCGCCGTCGAGACCTTCTCGCTGCTGTTCCTCTCGGCGAAGGACGCGCTGCTGCCCAACCTCGTCGACCGCCGCTACCTGCCGCAGGCCAACCAGCTCAACCTCCTCGTCACCTACGGCACGCTGCCCTTCGGCGCGTTCCTCGGCACGCTCATGGTGCTCTTCGCCGGGGCGCTCGAGACGCTCGGCGTCGTGACGATCGAGCCGACGGTCGCCGCCCTGCTCGTCAACGCCCTGACGTTCCTCGTCGCCGCGGCGCTGCTCAGCCGCCTGCGGCTGACGACGCAGTCCCGCCGTGCGCAGGCCTCCCGCGAGGGCGGCGCGGGCGTGCTCGCCGAGCTCAAGGAGGGGCTGCGCTTCATCCGCGACCTGCCGGTCATCCGGGCGCTCATCACCGGTGTGGTCGGGGTGTTCTTCGGCGCCGGGGCGGTCATCACCCTCGGGCCGGCGTTCGTGAGCCAGACCCTCGGTCGTCCCGAGACCGACTGGTTCACCCTCATGACCGCCGTCGGGGCCGGCCTCGTCGCCGGGCTCGCCGCCTCGCCGTTCCTCACCCGGCGGGTGCGCAACGAGCGGGCCTTCGCCGTCGGGCTCGCCTCGACGGCGGCGATCGCGGTGCTCATCGGTGTGCTGCAGTCCTACCTGCCGGTGCTCGTCGGCGGCACCGCCCTGGGGTTCGCGGCCGGCTTCAGCTTCGTCATCGGCTACACGCTGCTGCAGCAGCACACCCGCAACGACATCCGCGGCAAGACCTTCGCGGCCTTCTACACCTCGACGCGGGTGGCGATGTTCGCCTCGCTCGGGCTCGCGCCGTTCGTCGCCGGGGCGATCGGGCAGGGCACGCTCATCGTCGGCGGCGGGATCGTGACGATGTCGGGGGTGCGCATCACGATCATCCTCGCCGGGCTCGTGGCCTTCGTCGCCGCGTTCGTCTCCGGGCGCGCGCTGTGGCGGGTCGGTGGCGAGGAGGACCGGCCGGTGCGGCTGCTGCGGGGTGCGCCGCTGGCGACGACGGGGCGCTTCATCGCCTTCGAGGGAGGGGAGGGCACCGGCAAGTCGACCCAGGTGGGTGCGCTCGCGGCGGCGCTGCGCGCGGAGGGCTACGACGTCGTCGTCACCCGCGAGCCCGGCGGCCCGCCGGTCGCCGAGCGCATCCGCGAGGTGCTCCTCGACCCCGACGCCGGGGACATGGACGCCCGCACCGAGGCGCTGCTCTACGCCGCCGCGCGTGCCGAGCACGTCTCCGAGGTCATCCGCCCCGCGCTCGAGGAGGGCAAGGTCGTGATCTCCGACCGCTTCCTCGACAGCTCGCTCGTCTACCAGGGCATGGCCCGCGGCCTCGGGGAGGACAACGTCGGCGAGATCAACCGCTGGGCCATCGAGGGCCTGGTGCCCGACGCCGTCGTCCTGCTCACCCTCGACGTCGACGAGGGGCTGCGCCGCGCGCGCGGGCGCACCGCCGCCGACACGCGCGCCCGTCAGGGCGCCGGGCACGGCGACGAGGGGGCCGGCGAGGCGGGCGGGCCGGAGACCGGCCAGGAGCATGAGCAGGGGGCCGGCGAGGCGGCTGCCGGCGACCGGCTCGAGCGCGAGGGCATCGCCTTCCACCGTGAGGTCGCGCGCGGGTTCCTGCGGCTCGCGAAGCTCCACCGCCACCGCTTCGTCGTCCTCGACGCCTCCGGCGCACCCGACGAGGTCGCCCGGCAGGTCCGTGTGGGCCTGCACCCGTGGCTGCCGCTGGAGGCCCGTGAGGCCGACGCGGCCGGCCCCGACGCGGCTGGTTCCGACGCGGCCGCCGGGCCCGCGAGCGCCCCCGACGACGAGCTCTCGGAGGGCACCCGTCGATGAGCGCAGCCGCCTCCGAGGCCCCGCCGCGGGGCATCTGGGAGATCCCCGGCCAGCCGCGCGCTGTCGAGGTCCTCCAGCGGGCGGTGGCCACCGGCGAGCTCGGCCACGCCTGGGCCTTCACCGGACCCGAGGGGGTGGGCCAGGAGCACGCCGCCCGCTCGCTGACCGCGGCGCTCGTCTGCCCCCACGAGCCCGCCGGCTGCGGGGCCTGCCATCCCTGCCAGCGCGCGCTCGCGGGCACCCATCCGGCCCTGCAGGCCTTCGCGCCGACCGGGGCGATGCACCGCGTCGAGGACGTCCGCACCCGCTGGCTGCCCGCGGCCTCGCTGTCGGCGGGGGAGGGCGGGTGGAAGGTCCTGCACGTGCGGCTGGCCGACCGCATGAACCTCGCTGCGGCCAACGCCTTCCTCAAGGGCCTCGAGGAGCCCCCGCCGCGCACCGTGTGGCTGCTCGACCTCGCCGACCCCGACGCCCTGCCCGAGACGATCCTCTCGCGCTGCCGACCGCTGCGCTTCGCCGCGCTCGACGCCGCGACCCTCGCCGACCTCGCCGCCGACCTCCCCTTCGACGACGAGGGGGACCGGGCGCTCGCGGTGCGCGCGTGCCTGGGCTCACCGGCCCGCCTCGCCGAGCTCGCCGACGGCGGGCTCGCCGCGCTGCGGGCGCACCGCGCCGTGCCGCGGCGGATGCGCGCCGAGACCCAGGCGGTCGCTATCGAGGAGGCCTTCGCCATCGAGCAGCGCGCCGAGGCCCGCGCGAAGGCTGCGGCGAAGGACCTCGCCGACCAGCGCGACGAGCTCAAGGAGCTCCACGGCGGGACGCTGCCCCGCGAGCTCACCGCCGAGTTCGAGAGCGCCGAGAACCGGCGCAAGCGCGACGCGCGCACCGCGGTCGTGCGCGCGGCCCTCGACGACCTCGCGTCGTGGTACCGCGACGTCCTGCTCGTGGCCACCGGCGGCGACCCCGCCGAGGCGGTCCACGCCGACGATCCCGAGGGCCTCGCCGCCGACGCCGCGGCGATCCCACCGGCCGCCCTGCTGGCCGGGCTCGACGCGATCCTCACCACGCGCGAGGCGCTCGCCGCCAACGCCCAGCCACGCCTCGCCGTCGAGGCCCTGCTCATGGGGCTGGCCGCCGACGCGCTCGGTCGGTAGGGCCGCCCGCACCGCCGACGATCGTCCCCGCAGGCGCGGGACCATCGGCATGATCCTCATCGTGGGGGCGCGCATACGTTGCGCTCGCCACCCTGCTGCGGCGTTGTGACCGCGTGCGCAGTGCCCCACTGTCTCCGGAGGTCAGCGATGGCGGCGCCGACAACGACGACCACTCGAGCGACGATCGACGGCAACGAGGCCGCCGCGCGCGTCGCCTACGCCCTGTCCGAGGTCGCGGCGATCTACCCGATCACGCCCTCCTCGCCGATGGGCGAGCTCTGCGACGCCTGGATGGCCCAGGGTCGTCCCAACCTCTGGGGCGCGGTGCCCGACGTCGTCGAGATGCAGTCCGAGGCCGGCGCGGCCGGGGCCCTGCACGGCGCGGTGCAGAAGGGCGCGCTGGGGGTGTCGTTCACCGCGAGCCAGGGTCTGCTGCTGAAGATCCCCAACATGTACAAGATCGCCGGTGAGCTCACCCCGGCGGTCATCCACGTCGCGGCCCGCACCGTGGCGACCCACGCGCTGTCGATCTTCGGCGACCACTCCGACGTCATGGCCTGCCGCCAGACCGGCTGGGCGCTGCTCGCGTCCTCCTCGGTGCAGGAGGCCCAGGACCTCGCGCTCATCACCCACGCCGCGACCCTCGAGTCGCGCGTGCCGTTCCTGCACTTCTTCGACGGCTTCCGGACCTCCCACGAGGTCAACACCATCGACCTGCTGTCCGACGAGGACATCGCCGCGATCGTCGACGACGAGGCCGTGCAGGCGCACCGCTCGCGGGCGCTGACCCCCGAGAGCCCGGTGCTGCGCGGCACGGCGCAGAACCCCGACGTGTTCTTCCAGGCGCGCGAGGCCTGCAACCCCTTCTACGAGGCGCTGCCGGGCATCGTCGGCGAGGTCATGGACCGCTTCGCCGAGCGCACCGGGCGCCGGTACTCCCTCGTCGACTACCACGGCGCTGCCGACGCCGAGCGCGTCGTCGTGCTCATGGGGTCGGGCGTCGGCGCGGCACGCGAGGCCGTCGACGCGCTCAACGCCCGCGGCGAGAAGGTCGGCATGCTCACCGTGCGGCTCTACCGGCCGTTCCCCGCCGAGGCGCTGGTCGCCGCGCTGCCCGACACCGTGCGCGGCGTCGCCGTCCTCGACCGCACGAAGGAGCCCGGCGCGCCCGGTGAGCCCCTCTACCTCGACGTCGTCAACGTCCTCGCCCAGCGCCTCGGTCCCGCGATGCCGCGGGTCATCGGCGGTCGCTACGGCCTGTCGTCGAAGGAGTTCACCCCGCGCATGGTCGGCGGGGTCTTCGCCGAGCTCGACGCCGACGTCCCGCGCAACCCCTTCACCGTCGGCATCCGCGACGACGTGAGCCACCTCTCGCTCGACCGCGACGACACCCTCGAGCAGGACAGCGTGAAGGTCCGCGCGGTCTTCTACGGCCTCGGCAGCGACGGCACCGTCGGGGCGAACAAGAACTCGGTGAAGATCGTCGGGCAGGGCACCGACCTCCAGGCCCAGGGCTTCTTCGAGTACGACAGCCGCAAGGCGGGGGCGGTGACCGTCAGCCACCTGCGCTTCGACGAGGAGCCGATCGACTCGACCTACCTCATCGAGGAGGCCGACCTCGTCGCCTGTCACCAGTTCGGCTTCCTCGAGCGCACCGACGTGCTCGCGAAGGCCAAGCACGGCGCGACGTTCCTCCTCAACAGCCCGTTCGGGGCCGACGAGGTCTGGGACCACCTGCCCGAGGAGATCCAGCAGACGATCATCGAGCGCGAGCTCGACGTCCACGTCATCGACGCGGTCGCCGTGGCCCGGGCCGCCGGCATGGGCGGGCGCATCAACACCGTGATGCAGCCCTGCTTCTTCGCCCTCGCCGACCTCCTGCCCGTCGACGACGCCATCCGCCGCATCAAGGACACGATCGAGGAGACCTACGGCAAGCGCGGCCGCACCGTCGTCGAGCGCAACGTCGCCGCCGTCGACGCCGCCCTCGAGGCGCTGCACCGCGTCGAGGTCCCCGCCGAGATCAGCAGCGACCACCGGCGGCTGCCGCCGGTGCCCGACCACGCGCCGGACTTCGTCCAGCGCGTCCTGGGGCGCATCATCGCCGGTGAGGGCGACCTCCTGCCGGTCAGCGCCCTGCCGGTCGACGGGACCTTCCCGACGGGCACCTCGAAGTACGAGAAGCGCTCGCTGGCCCTCGACCTGCCGATCTGGGACGAGGAGCTCTGCATCGACTGCGGCAAGTGCGCGATCGTCTGCCCCCACGCGGCGATCCGCATGAAGATCTTCGATCCCGCCGAGCTCGAGGGCGCGCCGCCGGAGTTCAAGTCAAAGGACTACAAGGCGCGGGACCTGCGGGGCCACAAGCTCACGATCCAGGTCGCGCCCGACGACTGCACCGGCTGCAACATCTGCGTCGACGTCTGCCCCGCGAAGTCGAAGGAGGTCAGCGGGCACAAGGCGATCAACATGGAGCCCGCCGAGGAGCACCGCGAGGCCGAGCGCAAGGCCTTCGACTTCTTCCTCGACATCCCCGAGATCGACCGTGAGCAGCTCAAGCTCGCGACGGTCAAGGGCTCGCAGGCCCTCGAGCCGCTCTTCGAGTTCAGCTCCGCGTGCTCGGGCTGCGGTGAGACGCCGTACCTCAAGCTCCTCAGCCAGCTCTACGGCGACCGCATCGTCGTGGCCAACGCCACCGGCTGCTCGTCGATCTACGGGGGCAACCTCCCGGTGACGCCCTGGAGCACGAACGCCGAGGGGCGCGGCCCGGCGTGGTCGAACTCGCTGTTCGAGGACAACGCCGAGTTCGGCTTCGGGATGCGCGTCGCCCTCGACGCGCAGGCCGACGCCGCCAAGACGCTGCTGCGCAGCCTCGCCGGCGAGCTCGGCGACGACGTCGTCGACGAGCTGCTCGAGGCCCCGCAGGGCACCGACGACGAGATCAGCGCGCAGCGTGAGCGCGTCGCGGCGCTCAAGGGCCGCCTCGCCGACCTCGACGACCCGCGGGCCGACCGCCTGGCCACGCTCGCCGACGACCTCGTCGAGCAGTCGGTGTGGATCATCGGCGGTGACGGCTGGGCCTACGACATCGGCTTCGGCGGGCTCGACCACGTCCTCGCCAGTGGCCGCAACGTCAACATGCTCGTGCTCGACACCGAGGTGTACTCCAACACCGGCGGGCAGAGCTCGAAGGCCACGCCGCTGGCGGCCTCGGCGAAGTTCGCGACGAGCGGCAAGGCCACGCCGAAGAAGGACATGGGCATGATCGCCATGGCCTACGGCCACGTCTACGTCGCCCAGGTCGCGATCGGCGCGAACGACATGCACACCGTGCGGGCGTTCACCGAGGCGCAGGCCTGGCCGGGCCCCTCGCTCATCATCGCCTACTCGACGTGCATCGCCCACGGCATCGACATGGGCACGTCGATGACCCACCAGAAGGACGCGGTGTCGAGCGGGTACTGGCCGCTGTTCCGCTACCACCCCGACGACGACGCCGACACGACCCCGCTGCGGCTCGACTCGAAGGCGCCGACGATACCGGTGCGCGACTTCGCGCTCTCCGAGGCGCGCTTCGCGATGCTGCAGCGGACCGACCCCGAGACCTCCGACCGGCTGCTGGCGATGGCCCAGGCGAACATCGACGAGCGCTGGCGGCTCTACGAGCAGATGGCCGAGGTCAAGCGCAAGATGCCGGCGGAGCTCGCCGAGGAGCTCGCCGAGGACGACGACGCTGCGACGGGACAGGAGGCGTGATGGACCTCTCGACGCGCTACCTCGGGCTGGCACTGCGCTCGCCGGTGGTGGCTTCCTGCGGACCGCTGACCGGCAGGCTCGACACGCTCGCCGAGCTCGACGACGCCGGTGTGGGCGCGGTGGTGCTGCCGTCGCTGTTCGAGGAGCAGCTCACCCACGAGCAGCTCGAGATCGACGCGATGCTCTCCCAGAGCGCCGAGGGCTTCGGTGAGGCGATGTCGTTCTTCCCCGACCTCAGCGACTACAACACCGGGCCCGACCGCTACCTCGACCTCGTCGCCGACGCCAAGGAGCGGCTGTCCTGCCCGGTCATCGCCTCCCTCAACGGCACGACCGAGGGGGGCTGGGTGCGCTACGCCAAGCTCCTCGAGGAGGCCGGCGCCGACGCCATCGAGCTCAACGTCTACCTCGTGGCCGCCGATGCCGAGGCCACGACCGAGGAGGTCGAGGCCCGCTACACCGACCTCGTCGCCGCGGTGCGCCCCGAGATCGCCGTGCCGCTCTCGGTCAAGGTCGGTGCGCAGTTCACGTCGATCCCGGCGAGCATGCAGCGCATCGTCGCCGCCGGCGCCGACGGGCTCGTGCTCTTCAACCGCTTCTACCAGCCCGACATCGACCTCGAGACCCTCGAGGTCACGCCGAACCTCGTGCTGTCGACCTCCGAGGAGATGCGCCTGCCGATGCGCTGGATCGCGATCCTCTACGGTCGCGTCCAGGCCTCGCTCGCGCTCACGAGCGGGGTCCACACCTCCGAGGACCTCGCCAAGGCGCTGCTCGCCGGCGCCGACGTGGCGATGACGACCTCGGCGGTGCTCAAGCACGGCGCCGCCCACGTCGGCGTGCTCCTGCGCGAGCTCGAGCACTGGATGGCCGAGGAGGAGTACGAGAGCGTCACCCAGCTCAAGGGCAGCGTGAGCCAGGAGGCCACCGCCGACCCCGCGGCCTTCGAGCGCGCGAACTACATCGAGACGCTGTCGTCCTACACGACCCCGTTCCGGACGTGAGCCCGACCGTCCCGGCGGGCGCTGCGGTGCCGGTCGGGACGGGTCGGCGCGTCCTCGCCCCGCCCCCGACGCGCGCGGGGCCCTCGGCGCTGCGCGGCGGGTGAAGGCCCCCAGGGGCGCTGGTACCGTTCGCCCTCATGGGTCGGGTCCGCGCGTTGCCGCCGCGACTGCGGGCGTTGGCCGCCGGTGCGGTACTCCTCACCGTCGGGGCGCTCGCGGTCCTCGGCGCCACGCTGGCCGGTGGCGCGGACGAGGCCCCGTCGACGGCCGCCCTCGCCGACCACCCCGGAGCCCAGCTCCTGCAGAACCCGCTGCCCAACCCCGAGGCGACGGGCTTCCACGGTGCCGTCCTCGCCGAGCCGATCCCGCGACCGGACTTCGCGCTCACCGACACCGACGGGCGGCGCTTCGACTTCGCCGAGGAGACCGCCGGCGAGCCGACCCTGCTCTACGTCGGCTACACGAGCTGCCCCGACATCTGCCCCGCGCACCTCGCGCAGATCGCCGGGGCGATGGCCGAGGCCGGTCTCGACACCGACGAGCTGCGCGTCGTCTTCGTCACCGCCGACCCCGCGCGCGATGACGCCGAGCGACTCGAGCGCTACCTCGCCGCCTTCGACGACGGCTTCACCGGCCTGACGGGCAGCCCCGAGGAGGTCGACGCCGCGCTCGCCGCGCTCGGCCAGCCCGCTGCGGAGGTCTTCGGCGAGCGCCCCGACGGCTCCTACGAGGTCACCCACCCCTCACAGGTGCTCGCCTTCGGTCCCGACGACCGCGCCCGCCTCGTCTTCCCGTTCGGCACGAGCCGCGAGGGCTGGGTCGCCGACCTGCCCCGCCTCGTCGCAGGAGAGGTCCCCTCATGACGCGCGTCTCCCCTTGGCTCGTCGCCCTCGCCCTGCTCGTCGCCGCCGTCGGCTGCGCCGACGACGACGCCGCCGAGGCCGCGCCCCCGGAGGTGACCGGGGCGGAGACGCCCGAGCCCGCCGCGCCCGACGTCGCCGCGGTCTACGCGACGATCGGTGACCCCGGCCCCGACGGCGACACGCTCGTCGGGGCGAGCACCGACGTCGCCGAGCGCGTCGAGCTCCACGAGTCGGTGATCGACGACGACGGCTCCGCGCGCATGGTCGAGCTCGAGGACGGCATCGACGTCGCCGCCGGTGAGGGGGTCGTGCTCGAGCGCGGTGGGCTGCACGTCATGCTCATGGGCCTGGAGACCGAGCTCGCCGAGGGCGACCGCTACGAGCTCACCCTCGAGTTCGAGCGCGGTGGCGAGGTCACCGTCGACGTCGACGTCGTGCCGACCGTCGGCGGCGACGACGGGGGTGGTGGCCACGACGGCCAGGACGAGGCGCACGGTGACGATGACGGCTAGGCCGCTCGCCCTCGCGCTGGCCGGCCTCGGCCTCCTCCTGCTCGCCGGCTGCGAGACCGGCGGCGCGGACGCGCTCGAGGCCGGGCAGGACGGGATCCTCGGCGTGCCCCTCGAGGAGCCGGTCGCCAAGCCCGACGTCGTGCTCACCGACCATCACGGGGAGCCCTTCGACCTGCGCGCCGAGACCGACGGCGAGCTCACCCTCGCCTTCTTCGGCTATGCGAGCTGCCCCGACATCTGCCCGGTGCACATGGCGAACCTCACGTCGGTGTTCGACCGGCTGCCCTCGACGGTCACCGACCGCATCAACGTCCTCTTCGTCACCACCGACCCCGCGCGCGACACCCCCGAGGCGCTCGAGGGCTTCATGGGCTCCTTCGACAGCGACTTCGTCGGGCTCACCGGCGACCTCGACGAGATCGTCGACCTCATGACCGAGCTCAACCTGCCGCGGCCGGTCTTCGAGGAGCCCGACGACGACGGCTTCTACGAGGTCGGCCACCCCGCGCAGGTGCTCGCGTTCCTGCCCGACGACGACCACGCGCACTACGCCTACCCCTGGGGCACCCGCCAGTCGGACTTCACCCACGACCTCCGCGCGCTCGTCGACGGCGCCGCGGCCGCCCGACCGTAGGAGCGAGGCCCCGATGGAGTGGTGGTGCGCGGCGACCGAGCAGGCCTGGGACTGGACCCCGCGGTTCTACCTCGGCTCGTGGCTGTTCACCCTGAGCCTGCTCGGGGCCTATGCGCTCGCATGGCGGCGCCTCGCCCCTCCCGTGGTCAGCGAGGAGCGCCGGCGGCGCAACCGCCGGAAGATCACCGCCTTCGTCGTCGGCGCGCTCGTCTTCCACGCGAGCGTCGACTGGCCCATCGGCACGCTCGGCGCCGGCTACCTCGCGAGCGTCGGCATGCTGCGCTTCATCCTCATCACCCTCGTCGTCGCCCCCCTGCTGCTCAAGGGCACGCCGGTGTGGCTCGCCCGCCGGCTGCTGCCGGAGGGCCGGGTGCGCGACGCCGCGCGGATGCTCGCCCGCGGCCTGCCCGCGCTCGTGATCTTCAACGCCATCGCGCTGTCGACCCACGCGCCGGCCTTCGCCGACCCGCTGCTGTCGAGCCCGGTCGGCGCGATGGTCATGGACCTGTCGTGGCTGCTCGGCGGTCTCGTCCTGTGGATGCCGGTGCTCTCGCCGCTGCCGGAGGTGCCCCGGTTGTCGACACCGGTGGCGATGGCCTACCTCTTCGCGCAGTCGGTGCTGCCGACGATCCCGGCGTCCTTTCTCACCTTCGCCGAGTATCCCCTGTACTCGACGTTCGAGCTCGCGCCGCGCGTCGGGACGATCGACCCGACGCTCGACCAGCGCAACGCCGGGCTCATCATGAAGATCGTCGCCGGGTTCATCCTCTGGGGTCGCATCGCCGTGCTGTGGTTCCGCTGGGCGGCGAGCCAGGAGCGGCCCGACGAGGTGACCTCGCCCGACCTCGACTTCGACGAGCTCCTCGACGAGGAGGGCATGCGCCCCGCCCCGGAGGTGGACCGATGAGACCGCTGCCCGCCGGCACCCTCACGCCGCTGCTGCTCGCCGCTGCGCTCGCGCTCGCCGGCTGCGGGGCCGACGAGCCCGACGAGCGTGAGCTCGACGCGACCGCGCAGCGCGGCGAGGAGCTCGTCGCCGTCCACGGCTGCATCGGCTGTCACTCCGCCGACGGCAGCGACCGCACGGGGCCGACGTTCCTCGGGCAGTGGGGCACCGAGCGCGAGCTCGACGACGGTCGGGTCGTCGTCTTCGACGCCGAGCACGTCGCCGAGGTGCTCGCCGACCCCTCCTCGCGCTCCCGCGCCGACTACGGCGCGCGGATGCCGGCGTTCCCCGACCTGCCCGCCGAGGAGGTCGAGGCGATCACCGCCTACCTCGAGGCCCTCGGCGACGGCGGCTGAGCCCGTCCGCACGTCGCGTCGTGGCGGGTCGGGACCAACGTCCCGCCAGTCGCGGGTCCGGGGGCCTCAGCACCCCCGCTAACACGCGCTGAGGATGCCGCGGGCAGCGATACTGCTGCCTGGCGCCCGCGCACGGCTGGATGCCCCGGCCGGCCCGAGACAGGAGCACCCCGCGATGGACGCACTCGAGCTGGCACGGTGGCAGTTCGGGGCCACGACGGTCTTCCACTTCCTCTTCGTGCCCCTCACCATCGGCCTCGCCCCGATGATCGCGATCTTCCAGACGATCGCCTACCGCACCGGTGACGAGAAGTGGCTGCGCCTCACGAAGTTCTTCGGCAAGCTCTTCCTCATCAACTTCGCGCTCGGCGTCGTCACCGGGATCGTGCAGGAGTTCCAGTTCGGGATGAACTGGTCGAGCTACTCCCGCTACGTCGGCGACATCTTCGGCGCGCCGCTCGCGATCGAGGGGCTCGCGGCGTTCTTCCTCGAGTCGACGTTCCTCGGCTTGTGGATCTTCGGGTGGAGCCGCCTGCCCAAGGGCGTGCACCTCGCGACGATCTGGCTCGTCGCGCTCGGCACGTGGCTCTCGGCCTACTTCATCCTCGCGGCGAACTCGTGGATGCAGAACCCCGTCGGCTTCCGCATCAACGAGGAGCTCGGCCGCGCCGAGCTCGACAGCTTCTCGGCGGTGCTGACGAACTCCAACCTCTTCGTGCAGTTCCAGCACACCGTCCTCGCGGCGCTGCTCACCGCGGCGGTCTTCGTCCTCGGCGTCTGCGGCTACCACCTGCTCAAGGGCAACGACGTCGAGGTGTTCCGCCCCGCTGCGGTCATCGCGCTCGTCATCATGCTCGCGTCCTCGCTCGGCACCGCGTGGGCGGGTCACAGCCAGGCGCAGCTCAAGACCGAGCAGCAGCCGATGAAGATCGCCGCGGCCGAGGCGCTCTACGAGACCGAGGCGCCGGCGAGCTACTCGCTGTTCGCCGTCGGCCCGCTCGACGGCTCGCGGACCTACATCAACCTCACCCTGCCCTACCTCCTGTCGGTGCTCGCGACGAACACCATCGACGGCGAGGTCGTCGGGATGAACGACCTCCAGGAGCGCTACGAGGAGGAGTACGGCGCGGGCGACTACGTGCCGAACGTGCCGGTCCTCTACTGGACGTTCCGCATCATGGTCGGCATCGGCACCCTGCTCATCGCCGTGGCGGCCCTCGGGCTCTACCTCGTGCGTCGCAAGCGGCTCGAGCACAGCCGGTGGTTCCTCAAGGCCTCGGTCCCGCTCATCGTCCTGCCGTTCGTCGCGAACTCCGCCGGGTGGATCTTCACCGAGATGGGGCGCCAGCCTTGGGTCGTGCAGGAGGTGCTGCTCACCGCCGACGGGGTGAGCCCGACGGTCTCGGCGGGCAACGTCCTGACCTCGCTGCTCGCCTTCGTCGCGATCTACGGCGTGCTCATCGTCGTCGAGGTCGGCCTGCTGCTGCACTACGGCCGCAAGGGCCTCACCAACGAGCGCACGGCGGAGGACGTCGGCGCCTCCCTCCAGTACTAGACGGGGCTCGCCATGGACTTCTGGAACCTCGAGACGCTCTGGTTCACCCTCATCGCCGTGCTCTGGCTCGGCTACTTCTTCCTCGAGGGCTTCGACTTCGGCGTCGGCACCCTGCTGCCGTTCCTCTCGAAGGACGACGTCGACCGCCGGGTGATGATCAACACCATTGGCCCGGTGTGGGACGCCAACGAGGTGTGGCTGCTCGTCGCCGGCGGCGCGATGTTCGCCGCCTTCCCCGAGTGGTACGCGACGCTGTTCAGCGGCTTCTACCTCGCGCTCCTGCTCATCCTCCTCGCGCTCATCGCCCGCGGCGTCGCCTTCGAGTTCCGGGGCAAGCGCGACGACGCCCGCTGGCGTGCGCGCTGGGACCAGGCGATCTTCTGGGGCTCGGCGATCCCCGCGCTGCTGTGGGGCGTGGCCTTCGGGTCGATCCTGCGCGGCACGCCGATCGACGCCTCGGGGGAGTACGTCGGCACCTTCTTCGACCTCCTGCACCCCTACGCCCTGCTCGGCGGGCTCATGACGCTGTCGCTGTTCACCCTCCACGGCGCGGTGTTCCTCACCCTGAAGACCGAGGGCGAGATCACCGACCGGGCCCGCGCCTACGCGCGGCGCATCTGGTGGCCGGCGGCGGCGACGACGCTCGGCTTCCTGTCGTGGAGCTACTACACCGCGGCGACGACCGGCGACCGCGGCATCGTCCCCGACTTCGTGCCGATCACCGCGCTGGCGGCGGTGCTCGTCGTCTCCTGGCTGCTCGCCGAGAAGCTCGACGGCTGGGCGTTCCTCGCCACCGGCACCGCGATCCTCCTCACGATGGCGACGATCTTCCTCAACCTCTACCCGCGGGTGATGGTCTCCTCGATCGACCCCGACTTCAGCCTCACGATCTTCAACGCGAGCTCGACGACGTACACGCTCACGATCATGAGCTGGGTCGCGCTCATCATGACGCCGGTCGTCATCGCCTACCAGGCATGGAGCTACTGGGTCTTCCGCAAGCGCGTGAGCCGTGACCAGTTCGTCAGTGCGGCGACGGTGGCCGGCGACGAGGACGCAGGGGAGGCCGAGGCAGGCTCGTGAAGCCGCTCGACCCGCGCCTGCTGCGCCGCGCGCGGTCGACACGGTCCTTCCTCGCGCTCACCGTCGGCCTCGGGCTGGCCACCGCGGTCGTCGTCATCGTCCAGGCGACCGCGCTCGCCGAGGTCATCGCCGGGGCCTTCGTCGGCGGCGCCGGCCTCGACGACCTCACCGGTGCGCTCGGGCTGCTCGCCGTCGCCGTGCTCGCGCGGGCGGGGCTGGCCTGGGGCAGCGAGGTCGCGAGCCAGCGCGCGTCGGCGCGGGTGAAGTCCGAGCTGCGTCAGGGGCTGCTCGGTCGCGTCGCCAGCGACGGCCCCGTCGCCCTCGCCGGGCGCAGCCGCGGGGAGCTCGCGATCACCGCGACCCGCGGCATCGACGCGCTCGACGCCTACTTCTCCCGCTACCTGCCCCAGCTCGCCCTCGCCGCTCTCGTGCCGCTGCTCGCCGTGGCGTGGATCTGGCCGCGCGACCCCGTCTCGGTCGGCATCCTCGCGCTCACCCTGCCGACGATCCCCCTCTTCATGGTCCTCATCGGCCTCGCCGCGCGCGGGCGGACGAGGCGGCAGTGGCAGGCGCTCACGAGGCTCGGGCGGCACTTCCTCGACGTCCTGCAGGGGCTGCCGACGCTCAAGGCCCACGGGCGGGCCGAGCGCCAGCGCGCCGAGATCGCGCGGGTCACCGACGACCTCCGGCAGCGGACGCTGCGGACGCTGCGCGTGGCGTTCCTGTCCTCGGGCTGGCTCGAGCTCATGGCGATGATCGGCGTGGCGATGCTCGCCGTCGGCATCGGCCTGCGGCTGCTCGAGGGCACGATCGACTTCGAGACCGGGCTGGCGATCCTCATCCTCGCCCCGGAGATCTACCTTCCGGTGCGCATGCTCGGCCAGCAGTTCCACGCCTCGACCGAGGGCCTCGAGGTCGCCTCCGAGCTCCTCGACGTCCTCGAGGCCCCGGCGGCCGCTCCAGGCGGCAGCGCCGCCCCGCCCGACGCCGCGGCGGTGACGGTGCGCCTCGACGGGGTGGCCTACGCCTACCCGGGCCGGCAGGAGGGCGCGCTCGGCGGGGCCGACCTCACGATCCACCCCGGTGAGCACCTCGCGCTCGTGGGCCCGACCGGCGCCGGCAAGTCGACGCTGCTCAGCCTCCTGCTCGGCTTCGCTGCGCCGAGCGCCGGGCGGCTCACGCTGCTCGAGCCCGGCAGCGGCGGGGTCGAGCTCGGCGCGGTGGACCTCGACGCGTGGCGCGCCCAACTGGCCTGGGTGCCCCAGCGTCCGCACCTCGTCGCCGGCTCGCTCGCCGACAACGTCCGGCTCGCCGACCCCGACGCCGACGACGCCGCAGTCGCGCGGGCGCTCGCCGACGCCGGGGCCGACTTCGTCGACGACCTGCCCGCGGGGGCCGCGACGCTGCTCGGCGAGCGCGGCGCGGGCCTGTCGGCCGGCCAGCGTCGTCGCGTCGCCCTCGCCCGGGCGTTCCTGCGCGACGCCCGCCTCGTGCTGCTCGACGAGCCCACCGCCGACCTCGACGTCGACAGCGAGGAGGCAGTGCGCGCCGCGCTCGCGCGCCTCGCCGTCGGGCGCACCCTCGTCGTCGTCACCCACCGCCTCGCGCTCGCCGAGCGCGCGGACCGCGTCGCGGTGCTGCGCGACGGTCGCGTCGTCGAGCAGGGACCGCCGGGCCGTCTCGCCGTCGCGGGCGGACCCTACGCCGAGCTGCGCGCGGGCTCGGGCGTGGGGGGCGCGCGATGAGTGACCGGCAGGTGCTCGGCCGTCTCCTGCGTCTCGCGCGCCCCGAGCGCGGCCGGCTCGCGCTGTCGATGCTGCTCGGCTTCGCGACGGTCGGCGCGAGCATCGGCCTCATGGCGACCTCGGGGTTCCTCATCTCCTACGCCGCGCTGCGGCCGCCGATCCTCGAGCTGCTCGCCGCCGTCGTCGGGGTGCGGGCCTTCGGCGTGAGCCGCGGGGTGCTGCGCTACCTCGAGCGCCTCGCGAGCCACGATGCGGCGTTCCGCCTGCTCGCCGACCTGCGCGTCGCCGTCTACGAGCGGCTCGAGGCGCTCGCGCCCGCCGGCCTCGAGCGGCGCCGTCGCGGTGACCTGCTCAGCCGCCTCGTCGACGACGTCGACGAGCTGCAGACGGTCTTCATCCGCGGCATCGCCCCGCCGGTCGTCGCCGCAGGGGTGCTCGCCCTGTCCACCGGGCTGCTCGCCGCCTTCCTGCCGACCGCGGCGCTCGTGCTCGCCGCGGCGCTGCTCGGCGCGGGGCTCGGGGTGTCGCTGCTCGCGCTGCGGCTCGGTCGGGCCACGCAGGCCCGCCTCGCCGCCGCGCGCGGGCTGCTGGCCACCGAGGTCCTCGGCCTGCTCGAGGGCGCCGGCGAGCTGCTGGCCTACGGCCGCGTCGACGACGCCCTCGCCGAGGTCGAGGCCGCCGACGCCGAGCTCGTGGCGCTCGAGCGCGCCGGCGCGTGGCGGGCCGGGCTCGTCGCCGCCCTCGGCACGCTCGTCTCCGGTGGGGCGGTGGGGCTCGTCGCCGTCGTCGGGGTCCCCGCGGTGGCCGCCGGCGACCTCGCGGGCTACCACCTCGCCCTCGTCGTGCTCACCGCGATGGCGGCCTTCGAGGCGACCAGCCCGCTGCCGGCCGCCGCGCAGGAGCTGAGCGGGGCGCTCGCGGCGGCCCGACGGGTGTTCGAGCTCACCGACGCGCCCGACCCCGTCGCCGAGCCGGCCACGCCGCGGCCCGCCCCCGCGGGCGGGGAGCTGCGCTTCGAGGCCGCGCGGCTGCGCTACGCCCCCGACGAGCCGCCGGCCCTCGACGGCGTCGACCTCACCCTCCTGCGCGGGCGCCGGGTCGCGCTCGTCGGCCCGAGCGGGGCGGGCAAGACCTCGCTGGCCCACGTCGCGCTGCGCTTCCGCGACCTCGACGGCGGCCGGGCGCTCCTCGACGGCGTCGACCTCGAGGCCTACGCCGCCGCCGACGTCCGTCGCGTCGTCGGCCTCGTCGAGCAGGACGCCCACCTCTTCGACACCACGATCGGGGCCAACGTCCGGCTCGGGCGGCCCGACGCCAGCGACGACGAGGTCGCCGAGGTGCTCGGGCGCGCCCGGCTCGAGGCCTGGGTGGCGTCGCTGCCCGACGGGCTCGACACGCCCGTCGGCGAGGAGGGCGTGCGGGTCTCGGCAGGGCAGCGCCAGCGCATCGCCCTCGCGCGGGCGCTGCTCGTCGGCGCGCCGCTGCTCATCCTCGACGAGCCGACCGCCAACGTCGACCGCACGACGGCACGGGCGCTGCGGCGCGAGATGCTCGACGCCGCCCGGGGCCGTGGCGTCCTGCTCATCACCCACGACCTGCCCGAGCCCGACGAGGTCGACGAGGTCGTCGTGCTCGAGGCCGGTCGGGTCGTCGAGCGCGGCCGCCCCGAGGCGCTGCTCGCCGCGGGCGGGCGCTACCGGGCGATGGCCGACCTCGCCGCCGTCGGCGCCCCGCGCGGGGCCGAGCCCCGCGCGGGTGGGTGAGCGCCCGCGGGCTCAGCGGCGGTCGCGGAGCTGGCGCAGGACGTAGTGGAGGATCCCGCCGTGGCGGTAGTACGCCACCTCGTTGGGCGTGTCGATGCGCACCCGCGCCCGCAGCGTCGTCGCCTCGCCGTCGTCGCGCGTCGCGGTGACCACGACCTCGGTCGGCAGGCCGCCGGGACCGTCACCCTCGACGGTGAGCCCGGCGACGTCGAAGGTCTCCTCGCCGGTGAGGCCGAGGTCGTCGGCGGAGGCCGGCAGCTCGAGCGGCAGCACGCCCATGCCGATGAGGTTCGAGCGGTGGATGCGCTCGTAGCTCTCGGCGAGCACCGCGCGGACACCGAGCAGGCGCGTGCCCTTCGCCGCCCAGTCCCGGCTCGAGCCCGAGCCGTACTCCTTGCCGGCGAGCACGACGAGCGGGATGCCCTCCTCGGCGTAGCGCAGGTGGGCGTCGTAGATCGACATCTCCTCGCCGGAGGGCAGATGACGGGTCACCCCACCCTCGGTGCCCGGCGCGAGCTGGTTGCGCAGGCGGATGTTCGCGAACGTCCCGCGGATCATGACCTCGTGGTTGCCGCGGCGTGAGCCGTAGGAGTTGAACTCCGCGGGGGTCACGCCCTGCGCCTGGAGGTAGGCCCCGGCGGGCGAGTCCTTCTTGATCGCCCCGGCTGGGGAGATGTGGTCGGTGGTCACCGAGTCGCCGAGCTTGGCGAGCGCCCGCGCGCCGGTGATGTCGGTGATCGGCGCCGGCTCAGGCGTCATCCCCTCGAAGAACGTGGGCTTGCGCACGTACGTCGAGTCGGCGTCCCAGGCGAAGCGCTCGCCGGTGGGCACGTCGAGCTGCTCCCAGCGGTCCTCGCCGTGGAAGATGTTCGCGTAGCGCTCGGTGAACATCTCCTGGCGCACGGCGTCGTCGACGACGGTGGTGATCTCGGCGTTGGTCGGCCAGATGTCGGCGAGGTAGACCTCGTTGCCGTCGCTGTCGACACCGAGCGGGTCGCGGTAGAGGTCGACGTCCATCGACCCGGCGATGGCGTAGGCGACGACGAGCGGCGGGCTCGCGAGGTAGTTGAGCTTGCAGTCGGGGTTGATGCGCCCCTCGAAGTTGCGGTTGCCCGACAGCACGCTCGCCACCGCGAGGTTGGCCTCGTTGACGGCCTTGGAGACCTCCGGCAGCAGCGACCCGGAGTTGCCGATGCAGGTCGTGCAGCCGTAGCCGACGAGGTGGAAGCGCAGCTTCTCGAGGTAGGGCAGCAGCCCCGCGCGCTCGTAGTAGTCCATGACGACCTTCGAGCCGGGCGCGAGGGAGGTCTTGACCCACGGCTTGCTGTCGAGGCCGCGCTCGACGGCCTTCTTCGCCACGAGGCCGGCGGCGATCATCACCGAGGGGTTCGAGGTGTTCGTGCACGAGGTGATCGCGGCGATCGCGACGTCGCCGTGGTCGAGCTCGAAGCTCGTGCCGTCGGCGAGGGTCACCGGCACCGCCGCGCGGGCGCGGCTCGCGGGGTCGGTCGCGACGGGGTCGCTCGCGGGGAAGGTGTCCTGGAGCGCGGCGTCGGTGTCGTTGGCGTAGCGCGGCAGGACCTCGCGGAAGGAGGTCGCGGCGTCGGTGAGCGCGACGCGGTCCTGCGGGCGGGTCGGCCCGGCGAGGCTCGGCACGACGGTGGAGAGGTCGAGGACGAGGCGCTCGGAGTAGTCCGGCTCGGCGGCGGGGTCGTGGAACATCCCCTGGGCCCTGGCGTAGGCCTCGACGAGCGCGACCTGCTCGTCGCTGCGGCCGGTGAAGGAGAGGTAGCGCAGGGTCTCGTCGTCGACGGGGAACATCGTCACCGTCGAGCCGTACTCCGGGCTCATGTTGCCGATCGTCGCGCGGTTCTCGACGGGGATGTTGGCCACGCCGGGGCCGTAGAACTCGACGAACTTGCCGACGACGCCGTGGCCGCGGAGCATCTCGGTGACGGTGAGCACGAGGTCGGTGGCCGTCGCGCCCTCGGGCAGCTCGCCCTCGAGCTTGAAGCCGACGACCTGGGGGACGAGCATCGAGATCGGCTGGCCGAGCATCGCCGCCTCGGCCTCGATGCCGCCGACGCCCCAGGCGAGCACGCCGAGGCCGTTGACCATCGGGGTGTGGCTGTCGGTGCCGACGAGGGTGTCGGGGTAGGCCACCCCGTCGTCGGTCCAGGTGACCTGCGCGAGGTACTCGAGGTTGACCTGGTGGACGATGCCGGTGTTGGGCGGCACGACCCGGAAGCCGTCGAAGGCCTGCTGGCCCCAGCGCAGGAACGCGTAGCGCTCGAGGTTGCGCTGGAACTCGATCTCGGCGTTGCGCAGGAACGCCTCGGGCACGCCGGTGACCTCGGCGACGATCGAGTGGTCGATGACGAGGTCGGCGGGCATGAGGGGGTTGACCTTGGTGGCGTCGCCGCCGAGGTCGGCCATGGCCTCGCGCATCGCGGCGAGGTCGACGATCGCCGGCACGCCGGTGAAGTCCTGCAGGAGCACGCGCCCCGGGGTGAAGAGGATCTCCTCGCTCGGCTCGGCATCGGGGTCCCATGCTGCGAGCCCGCGGATGTCCTCGGCGGTGATGTTCTCCCCGTCCTCGTTGCGCAGGAGGTTCTCGAGGAGGACCTTGAGGCTGTAGGGCAGACGCGCGACGCCGTCGAGGGCGTCGAGGCGGTAGAGGTCGTAGCGCGCGTCGCCGACCCTCAGGGTGTCGCGGGCACCGAAGCTGTTCAGGGACATGCGTACCTCCATCGGCGGGGTGCCCCACTATCGCAGGACCTCCCGTGGTTCGGCACCCAGAGGGCCCCGACGACCGCGGGCGGGCTCAGCGCCGGTGCGCGGTGACGAGGGTGTCGATGGCCTGCCGTGGCCCGTCGTCGGTGGCGACCTCGCGGGTGACCCGCTCGGCCCGCTCGAGGGCGAGGCCGTCGAGGGCCGCGGCGACGCGCTCGGCGCTCCACAGCAACGTCGGGTCGGGCGGGCCGCCGTGGCCGTGGGCGAGGTTGTCGACGTCGTGGCCGACGGCGATGAGCGTGCCGCCCGGTGCGACGGCGTCGGCGGCGTGGCCGAGCGCGCGCCCGAGCGGCTCGGCCGGCAGCTGGAGGTAGGCCACGACGACGAGGTCGAACGGTGTGGCGTCGGGCACCGGTTGGGTGGCGTCGGCCTCGACGAGCGTGAGCGCGACGCCGCGGGCCTCGGCGAGGGCCCTGGCCTTGGCGAGGCCGACGGGGGAGAAGTCCGTCGCGGTGACCGCCCACCCGCGCTCGGCGAGCCACACGGCGTTGCGACCCTCACCCGCAGCGAGGTCGAGCGCCCGCCCCGGGGCGGGGGCGAGGCGCTCGACCTCGGCGGCGACGAAGGTGTTGGCGCTCGCCGACCAGACGAGCTCAGCGCCGGCGTAGCGCGTGTCCCAGTCCTCGGGCGTCAGCGCAGCCTCCCGAGGGCGATGTCGAGGTCGCACTTCTCGGCGGTGCCGTTCCACGGCATCTTCGAGAGGAGCAGCCCCATCGCGCAGGTGTTCGTGACCGCGGCGAAGACGAGTCCCGCGCCGATCGCGCCCGAGAAGTAGCGCGCCGGCGGGAAGAAGACGCTCGCGACGATCCCGGCGAGCACGAGCGAGCCGGCGGCGAAGCGCACCTGCCGCTCGAGGTCCCAGCGCTCCCGACCCTTGTTGACGTCGAACCCGGACTGCTCCCAGGCGACCATGCCGCCCTCGAGGACGCGCAGCTCGTCGGCGGCGCCGGTCGCCGAGAGCTTCTCGTGGGCCTGCGAGGCCCGTGCGCCGGAGCGGCAGACGAGCACCGTCGGGGCGGCGAGCGCCTCGGCGATGGCCTCGGGGTCCTCGCCGACGGTGTCGAGCGGGACGTTGATCGCGCCGTCGATGTGGCTGGCCTCGAACTCCGCCGGGGTGCGGACGTCGAGGACGCGCGGCGAGCCGTCGTCGGCCCGGAGCTCGGCAAGGGCGGTCGGGTCGACGCGGTTGGGCAGGGTGGCGGTGTCGGTCATCGTGGGGCCTTTCTGCGCGGTGATTCCAGGCTGCCGCGGGGCGCGGCTCGGGTGCAGCGCCCCGCGAGGGTGAACGGTGCTTATGCGGCGCGGGCCGCGAGGTAGTCGTCGGCGCCGCCCTCGTCGACGAGGACGGGGGTGAAGCCGTGCTGCTCGAGGAGGCTCGCGGCGATCGCCGAGCGGTAGCCCGACCCGCAGATCACCCACACCGGGCGGGCGGGGTCGAGGTCCTCGCCGGGGCCGTCGACGAGCTCGGGCACGTAGCGGGCGATCGAGCCCTCGATCGGGGTCGCCTCGACCTCGTTGGGCGCGCGGACGTCGAGGATCTGCACGTCCTTGCCAGCCTCGACGGCGGCGACGAGGTCGGGGACGGTCACGGCCTCGAAGCGGGCGACATCGTGGCCGGCCTCCGCCCAGGCGCCCATGCCGCGCATGACGCCGGTGACGTTGTCGAAGCCGATGCGCGCGAGCTGCACCGCGGCCTCCTCGGCGTCCTGGTCGGCGTCGAGGACGAGCTGGACGGGGACGTCGAAGTCGAGCACCCAGCCGGCCCAGACGCCGAACTGCTCACCGAGCTCGATGCCGATCGCGCCGGGCACGTGGCCCTCGGCGTAGGCGGTCCGCGGCCGGCCGTCGAGCACGACGACGTCGTCGTCGCGGCGGGCGACGTCGGCGACGGAGAGCTCGGGCACCTCGAGGCTCGGCAGCGGCTTCGGGCCGAAGAGGTTCGCCGGGCCCATGTGCTGGTAGTACGTCGGCCACGGCTGGAGGTCCGAGAGCGTGAACTTCACGAACGACTCCTGGTCGGGCTGGGCGAGCACCGGGTTCTCGGCCTTCTCGAGGCCGATCGTCGACGTGGTGCGCCCCGCGCCCGAGGACGTGCAGAACGAGCCCTCGCCGTGGGTCGGGTAGAGCCCGGTGTCGTCGGGCAGCTCGGCGAGGCGGTTGACGCTGATGTACTGCAGCATCGCGAGCGAGCGGGCGCGCTCGGGGCCGAGGAGGTCGGGGCGGCCCGAGGAGCCGACGAGGAGGCTGCCTCCGGAGAACACCGCGACCGGCTCGCCGTCGATGAGGACGAGGTAGCTCACGTGCTCCGGCGTGTGGCCGGGGGTGTGGATCGGGCGGATCTGCAGGCCGCCGGCGGGCTCGAGCTCCTCGTTGTGGAATGCGGGGACGTGGTCGATCGCCGCGCCGCTCCCGGCGGGCAGGACGATCTGGCCGCCGCGGCGCTCGGCGAGGGTGGGGCCGCCGGAGACGTAGTCGTTGTGCATGTGGGTCTCGAGGACGTAGCGCAGCTCGGCGTCCTGATCGGTGAGGACGTCCTCGAACCGCGCGATGTCGCGCTGCGGGTCGACGACGACGCCGACGCCCTCGTGGGTGACCACGTAGGTCGCGTCCCCCAGCCCGGGGGTGCGGAGGTTGGTGATCTCCATGGCAGGTGCTCCGTTTCGCTCGAGGATGTCGCGGGTCTGGCCCGGGTCTGTCGCTTGTCAACGACCCTACCCCCCAGGGTATTCCGTCGCAACAATTCGGGCCGAAGGTCCTTGCGTGGCGCCGCGAGGCCTGGCGTGCGGTCATCTACCCCGGGGGGTAGGGTGCGGAGACCGTGCGCGACGCCATGACGAGGACGAGCATGACGAGGAGGGCCCGATGACCGTCGGCCGGCAACCCCCGCCGCCGCGACCCCTGTCGTGGCGGCACGGCTACGACCGCGCGACGCTGCGCGCCGACGCGACTGCGGGGCTCACCGTCGCGGTCATGCTCGTGCCGCAGAGCATGGCCTACGCCGCGCTCGCGGGGGTGCCGCCGGTCACCGGCCTCTACGCCTCGATCGTCCCGCTGCTCGTCTACGCCCTGCTCGGCACCTCGGGCCAGCTCGCCGTCGGACCGGTGGCGATCACCGCGTTGCTCACCGCCTCGGCGGTCGCGCCGCTCGCCGAGGGGGACCCGAGCCGCTACGCGGCGCTCGCCGCGTTGCTCGCCCTGCTCGTCGGCGCGATCCAGCTCCTGCTCGGCCTGCTGCGCGCCGGGGTGCTCGTGAGCTTCCTCTCCCACGCGGTCATCGTCGGCTTCACCGGGGGCGCCGCGGTGCTCATCGGCGCGAGCCAGCTGCGCGACGCGCTCGGCGTCGAGGCCGCCCGCGCCGATGCCCTGCCGGGGACGGTGGCGGCCCTCGCCGGCGCCCTCGACGAGACCCATCTGCCGACGCTCGTGCTCGCCGTCGGCGCGGTCGCGGCGCTGCTCGCGCTCAAGCGCCTCGCGCCACGTCTGCCGGGGCCGCTGCTCGTCGTCGCGGCGGGCACCGCCCTCGCCGCCACCGTCGACACCGGGGTCCGCGTGCTCGGCGACGTGCCGGCCGGCCTGCCGTTGCCGACCTGGCCCGCGGCGCCGCTCGAGGACGTCGTCACGCTCCTGCCCGCCGCCGCCGCGATCGCGGTGATCTCCTACGCCGAGGGCATCAGCGTCGCCAAGGCGCTCGCGGCCCGCGCGCGCCAGCGCATCGGCGACAACGCCGAGCTGCGCGCGGTCGGGGGCGCGAACGTCGCCGCCGGGCTCTTCGCGGCCTTCCCCGTGGCCGGTGGCTTCAGCCGCAGCGCCGTGGCCGCCGACGCGGGGGCGCGCACGCCCGCCGCGGGCGCCATCGCCGCGCTCGCCGTCGCCCTCGTCGCCGCGCTGCTCACCCCGCTGCTGTCGACCCTGCCCTACGCGGCGCTCGCGGCGATCGTCCTCGTCGCCGTCGTGGGGCTCATCGATGTCGGTGAGGCGCGTCACGTCCTGCGCACCGACCGCGCCGAGGGGGGCGCCCTCGCGGTGACGTTCCTCGCGACGGTCCTCCTCGGCGTCGAGCTCGGCCTCCTGCTCGGGGTGGCCGCGAGCCTCGGCGTCCTGCTCTGGCGCGTCTCACGGCCGCACATCGCCGAGCTCGGCCGGGTCGAGGGCACGACCCTGCTGCGCAGCACCGCGCGCTGGCCCACCCACCGCGACCCGCGCGTCGCCGTCCTGCGCGTCGACGGGCCGCTGCACTTCGCCGACGCCGCCAGGGTGGCCGACGCGCTGCGGGCGCTGCCGGCTGCGCGCCCCGAGCTCACCGCGGTGGTGCTCGACGCGAGCGCGGTCTCCGGGATCGATGCGAGCGCCGCGCACGACGTCGCCAGCGCCCTCGCCGAGCTCGACGACGCCGGCGTCGAGGTCCACCTCGCCACGGTGCGCGGCCCCGTGCGCGACGTCCTCGACCGGGCCGACGAGGCCAGCCTGGCCGACCACCACCGCTGGCACGCCACGGTCGAGGACGCCGTCCTCGCCGTCGTCGACCCCCCGAGCCCCCTGCTCGCCCCGGCGCAGGGGGAGCGCGCGCCAGCCGGGCTCGTGTGAGCGTGAACGCGGCGTCACTACAGTACCCTGTGGGGTAAGCGGTCGGCTCGGCCACGGGCACCGCCCGCCTGATGTGGAGGGATGAGATGGACGTCAACGAACTCGGCGAGGAGTCGGTGGCCGCCTCCCTGCGCCGCCTGCGCAAGGTCGAGGGCCAGGTGCGCGCGGTGCAGCGGATGATCGAGGAGGGCCGCGACTGCGAGGACGTCCTGCGCCAGGTCGCCGCGGCGCAGAAGGCGCTGAAGAAGGTCGGCGTGAACCTCGCCGTCAGCGGGCTGCAGCACTGCGTCATCGACGGCGAGGACGCCCCCGGCGCGACCGAGAACCTCGAGCGCTTCCGCCGCAGCTTCGTCGAGCTCGCCTAGGCCCCGCCGGGGTCGAGCGACCCCTCCTCGCCGGGACGACAGGCCGGTGGCAGGCGCCGGAGATGTCGGGAGGCTCCTGCCATGAGGTCGGCGCCGCCGTCGTCGGCGTCGCGACCCTCGAGGCGAAGGGAGGCCGGCGATGTACACCGTCGTAGTCGGTGTCGACGAGTCCGACGGGGCCCGCAAGGCCTTCGAGTGGGCGGTCGGCGAGGCCGAGGCACGTGACGGGCGCGTCGTGCTCGTCCACGCCTACCAGCCACTGTCGGGCTACTACCCCTACTCCGCCGTCGACGGCCAGCACCTGCGCGCGGGCATCGAGGACGAGGCGCGCCAGGCCGCCGAGGACTTCGTCAAGCGCCTGCTCGCCGACGTCCCCAGCGACGACGTGCCGATCGAGCCCGTCGTCACGCGTGGGCGCGCCTCGGAGGCCCTCCTCGCCCGGGCCGATGACGCCGACGTCATCGTCGTGGGCTCGCGCGGTCACGGTGGCTTCGCCGGGCTGCTGCTGGGCTCGGTGAGCCAGCAGGTCGTCAACCACGCGACGTGCCCGGTGGTCGTCGTGCCGAAGTGGGCGCCGTAGCGCTGCGGGCGACCGGGCGGGGGCTAGGCCTCCTGCTCCTCCTCGGCCACCGTGGTGCCGATGGCGAACCCCAGCGCGAAGGCCAGGGCGAAGGCGAACACCCCGGCGAGCAGCGCGGCGAAGCGGGCGTCGGGATCCTCGCGGACCGCCTGCAGTGCGCCAGCGAACGTCGGAGTCCCCATCACGGCCCTCCCGGTCGGGGCGTGCCGACCGCCGTGGGGCGCGCGGCACGCCGGCGTCATGGAGCCGGGACGGGGAATCGAACCCCGGACCTAGTCATTACGAGTGACTCGCTCTGCCGACTGAGCTATCCCGGCGGGCCGCGGCGCCACCATGTGGCCCGCGGACGGACCGGATGCTAGCACCCGCGTTGCCGGCAGCGAGCCACAGGTGGGCGGCGGGGCCGCCAAGATCATTAGGTTACGAATGACTGCGACGAGGAACGCTGCCCGGCATCCCCCGCCGCGCCGCGGCGACGCCCACCGCACCCCCAGGAGCCGCCATGCCCGTCCAGCCGCTCGGCATCCACCACGTCACCGCCGTGGCGTCCGACCCCCAGCGCAACGTCGACTTCTACGCCACGACGCTCGGGATGCGCCTCGTCAAGCAGACGGTGAACTTCGACGCGCCGGATACCTACCACCTCTACTACGGCGACGCGCAGGGCACGCCCGGCAGCGTCCTCACGTTCTTCCCCTGGCCGGGGGTGCCGCGCGGGCGGCGCGGGACCGGCCAGGCCACGGTGATGTCGGTGTCGATCCCGCAGGGGTCGCTCGGGTGGTGGCGCGAGCGCCTCTCCCGCCTCGGCGTCGACGTCAGCGACCCGGTGAGCCGGATGGACGAGGAGGCCCTGTCGTTCCACGACCCCGACGGGCTCGTCATCGAGCTCGTCGCCCACGCCGACGCCCCGCAGATCGCGCCGTGGGAGCACAGCCCCGTGCCGCCCGAGCACCAGGTGCGCGGCTTCCACTCGGTGACGATGAGCGAGCGCAGTCTCGACCCCACCGCGGAGCTCTTCACCGACATGATGGGCTTCGGCCTCGTCGACGAGGCGGAGGGGCGCTACCGCTTCGACGTCGGCGAGGGCGGTCCCGGCCGCCGCGTCGACGTGCTCGCCGAGCCCGACGCCCCGCAGGGCCTCGTCGCGGCCGGCACGATCCACCACGTCGCCTTCCGCGCCCCCGACGACGACACCGAGGCGGCCTGGCGGGAGCAGATCGCCGGGCGTGGCGTCGACGTCACGCCGATCATCGACCGCAACTACTTCCACTCGATCTACTTCCGCGAGCCCGGCGGCGTGCTGCTCGAGATCGCGACCGACCCTCCGGGCTTCACCGTCGACGAGCCACTGCTCGAGCTCGGTCGCAGCCTGCGCCTGCCGCCGTGGCTCGAGCCGCGGCGCGAGCAGATCGCCGCGGCGCTGCCCGAGCTCAAGCTGCCCGATGAGCCCGACGACCCCTACGCGCGCCGCGAGGACGGCCCGCGCGGTGGGGGCGTGGCGTGAGCGAGCTCGTCCACCTCGTCGAGCCGCCGTCCTCGGCCGACGCCCCGGTGCTGCTCGCCCTGCACGGCACCGGTGGCAGCGAGCGCGACCTCCTGCCGGTCGGCCGGGCGCTGCTGCCCGGCGCGGCGCTCATCGCCCCGCGGGGCCCCGTGGTCGAGGGCGACGGCATCCCCCGCTTCTTCCGTCGCATCCCCACCGGCGGCCCCGGCGCCTACCCCTTCACCTTCGACGACGCCGAGATCGCCGAGCGCGCAGCCGAGCTCGCGGCTTTCCTCGACGAGGCCGTCGCCGTCCACGGCCTCGAGGGGCGCCCGCGCTACGCCGTGGGCTTCTCCAACGGCGCGAACATCGCCACGGCGCTGCTCCTGCTCGTGCCTGGCGCGGTGCGCGGCGTCGTCGCCTTCGCGCCGATGCCGGTGCTCGACGCCCCGCCCGCGGCCGACCTCTCGGCGAGCGCGGCGTGGCTCGGCACCGGCCGCGCCGACCCCATCGCCACGCCCGCGCTCGTCGAGCGCCTCGCTGGCACCCTCGACGAGCGCGGCGCCGCGGTCGAGGTCGCGATCGGTGAGGGCGGCCACGAGGTGCGCCTCGAGGCGGTGCGCGCCGCGGCCGCGTGGCTGGCGAAGCTCCACGCCGCGACGGGTGGGGCCGACCTGCCGTGACCGAGGTCGTCCTCGTCCCGGCCGCGGAGGCCTTCACCGAGGTGGGGGTCTGGGTGGCGACGCTGCTCGTCGCCGTCGGCGTCGTGCAGCGGCTCACCGGCGGACGGCTGCTCGCCGCGGCCACCCGGTCGCGGGCCCGCGCGGTGCTCGCGAGCGCGGCGCTCGGCGCCGTGCCGGGCTGCGGTGGCGCGCTGCTCGTCGTCCCGCTCTACCTCGGGGGCAGCGTGTCCTTCGGTGCGCTCACCGCCGCGCTCGTCGCGACGATGGGCGACAGCTCCTTCGTCCTGCTCGCGACCGCGCCGCTGCTCGGCCTCGCCGTGCATGCCGGCCTCCTCGCCGTCGGGATCGCCACCGGGCTCGCCGTCGACGCGCTCGGCCTCGCGCCGGCCACCCGTCCCGCCCTCGCGCCTGCCGCCCTCGCGCCTGCCCCCGTCGCGCCTGCCCCCCTCGCACCTGCCGCCCTCGCGCCCGCCGGCGGCGGTCCTCGCGCGACGCTCGCCTCCGCGCCGACCACGGCGGCCTTCGCCGGCTCGACGGTCGGCGCCGCGGCGGCCAAGCGCGGCCTGCTCGGCGAGCGCCGGCGCGCCGGGCCCGCGCCGAGCACCGTCGCCTTCGCCCTGCTCGTCCTCCTCGGCCTCGTCACCGCCGTGCCGGTCACGCTGCAGCTCGCCGAGCCGGTCGTCGTCGCCGGCGTCGAGCTGCCGCTCGCCGTGGGCCTCGCCGGGGTCGGCCTGAGCCTCGCCGCCGCGCTCGCGCAGCGCCGGAGCCGCCGTCGCGGGGTGGCCTGCGAGCGGGCTCGGCCCGGCGCGCTCGACCTCGACGCGATCGCCCGGGACACCGCCGGGGTCGTGGCCTGGGTCGCGGTCATCCTCGTCGCCGTCGAGGTGCTCCTCGCCGCGGGGTGGCTCGGCCTCGCGGCGCTGTCGGGCGCGGGCCTGCTCGCCGTCGGCGTCGGCGCGCTCGTCGGGCTGCTGCCCGGCTGCGGTGCGCATCTCGCGCTCACCGGGCTCTGGGCACAGGGCCTCCTGCCGGTCTCCGGGCTCGTCGCCAACGCCGTGAGCCAGGACGGCGACGCCCTCCTGCCCCTGCTCGTCGCCGACCGGCGCGCCGCCGTGCTCGCCAGCGCGGTGACCCTCGTCCCTGCGCTCGCCGTCGGCGGGCTCGTCCACCTCGTGGTGTCGCCATGACCCTCGCCTTCACCGCCGACGACGGCATCCAGCGCCTCGTGGTCGGCCGCGGCGCGCGCCGCCGGCTCGCCGCCGAGCTCGCCCGCCTCGGCGCGTGCCGCCCGCTCGTCCTCGCCTCGCCCTCCGCGGCGACGCTGGCCTGGCAGCTCGCCGCGGGACTCGAGGCCCCGCCGGCCGGGGTGCTCGCCGAGGCGCGGGCCCACGTGCCCCTCGCCGCGGTCGACGACGCCGCCGCCCGCGCGGCCCAGGACGGTGCCGACGCCCTGCTCGCCGTCGGCGGCGGAGCGGCCACGGGCCTGGCCAAGGCCACGGCCGTGCGCACCGGCCTGCCGATCGTCGCGGTGCCGACGACCCTCGCCGGCTCGGAGGCCACGCCGGTGTGGGCGGTGACCCGTGAGGGGGTCAAGCGCACCGCCCGCGACGCCCTCGCGCTGCCGCGCGTCGTCCTCGCCGACCCCGAGGCCGGCGCCGGCCTGCCCGCCGACGCGCTCGCGGCGAGCGGGCTCAACGCCCTCGCCCACGCCCTCGCCGCCTACGACGGCCCGGAGGCCAGCCCGGCCTCGCGTCTGCCGGGCGGCCACGGCGCGGCGTTGCTGCTCGAGGTCCTGCCCGACGCGGTCGCCGGCGACGCCGACGCCAGGGCGCACGCCCTGTGGGCCACCCAGCTCACCGCCCGCGGCTTCGCCCTCGCCGGCGCGGCGGCGCACCACCGGGCCTGCCACGCCCTCGGGGGCGCCCTCGGGGCGCCGCACGCCGCCACCCACGCTGCGCTGCTGCCCCACGCCCTCGCCGCCTTGCCCGAGCCGACCGCCCGACGCCTCGCCACCGACCTCGGCGTCGACGACGTCGGCCAGGCCGTCGCCGGGCTCGCCGTGCGCCTCGGCGCCCCCACCGTCCTGCCGGTGCCCGCCACCGAGGCCGAACGGGCCGTCGAGCTCGTCGTCGAGGCCACCGCCGGGTCCTGGGAGCCGGCCGTGGCCCGCCGCGCCGCACGCGCCGCCCTCGCCGGCCACCCTCCCCGCCGCCGCTGAGCACGGCGTGCGCCGCCGGGTCGGCGGGCACCGCGCTGGCCTGCTCGACGCACCCGGTGGGCAGCGGGCAGGGGTGAGCGGCGAGGCCGGCCCGACGCACGGCTGCCTACACCCGGCTGTACTCCTCGAGTTGGGTGGCGAAGCGCTCGCGCATCCACGCCGAGATGGACGGCTTCGTCGCGGCGACCGAGCTGGTGAGGTCGGGCACTTCGATGCGGGTGCTGTCCTGCCCGCCTCGGGCGCGTTGGAACGCCGCGACCGCCGCGCGCTGTGCGGCGAGGTCGATGTCGCCGGCGGTGAACCCTGCTGAGACGTCGGCGAGCGTCGACGGGTCGGCGTCCTCGGCGACGTCCATCTGCTCGAGGTGGCGGCCCCACAACGCGGCCCGGGCGGCCTTGTCGGGCGGGCCGATGCCGATGAGCAGGTCGAAGCGGCCCGGGCGCAGCACCGCCGGGTCGATCGTGTCGACGAAGTTCGTCGCGCAGACGAGCAGCCGGCCGGGACGGCTGCGGAACTCCGGGATCGACTTGAGCAGCTCGTTGACGACCCCGGCCGAGGCGGGCCGGCCCTCGCGGGCAGGCACGAGCTCATCGAACTCGTCGATGAAGAGCACGACGTGCTCGAGCTCGGCGAGCTCGACGAACGCCCGGCGCAGTTCGCTTGCGAGCGTGCCCTCGGCCGCGGCGAGCTTGGAGGGCAGCAGCTCCACGAACGGCCAGCGCAGCGTGCTCGCGACCGCCTGCGCGAACGTCGTCTTGCCGGTGCCCGGCGGTCCGAACAGCAGCACCGCCGAGGGGGGCCGCAGCCCGATGCGCTCGGCGAGCTCGGGCGAGGCGAGCGGGTCGACGACCCGCGACTCGATGACCTGCTTCTCGCGCTCCATGCCGGCGGCCTGCTCCCACAGCCCCTCGGGGAGGAGCATCCCACCCCATTGCTCGACGACCTCGAGGGATCGGGGTGCGAGCGGCTCGGTCTTCTCATGCAACACGAGCCCGTCGGTCGCGACGAACCCGCGGTTGGTCAGGGCGGTCTCGCCGACCTGTCCGGGGGCCAGCAGGGCCGAGATCCGGCGCACGCCTCCATGCAGGAGCCGCTGCTCGAGCCGGTCGAGCAGCGCCGAGCCGATCCCCTGATGCCGCCAGGGCGTGGCGATGGCGATGCCGTAGATCCACGCCTCGGCGCCGGCCGCGTGTGCGGTGACGAGCCCGACGACCTCCTCCCCGACACCCTCCTCCTGCACCACCGCGACGACGGCGAACCCGCCGTTGGTCATCTCGGCGATGAAGCGGGACGGATCCAGTCGGGGGGTGTCCTCTCGATCCTGGACCGCCTCGAGCAGCCGCACCGCCGAGGTGAGGTCCGACGGCAGGTAGTCGCGGACGTTGAGCACCCTGGCCTCACCCTCGTAGCGACGTTGCCCGGCCGACGGGGACGGCAGTCGGCGGTGTGTGACGAAAGGAGCGTACTTCGCGCATGCCGGCGCCCGCCGATCCCGAGGCCTCGCGGCGCCGCGGACGAGGGGCGAGGCATGGTTGTCCCTGCCGGCGCCCCGACGCCCGCGTGGGGCGGCGGCTACCGTGGAGCGGTCCCCCGCGCCGGACCGGAGCCATGCCCGACTTCCAGACCGCGACGACCTTCTTCACGCTGCTGACCCTCATCGCGGGGGCGTCGGCGCTCGCGCTCGGCGGGCTGCGGCTGGCCGCGGCGCTGGGCGCGCCGCGTGCCTGGCAGGCCGTCGCCGATGCCGTGGGGCCCTCGGCGCTGCTGCTGGCCTGGCTCGTCGCGCTCGCCTCGACGCTCGGCAGCCTCTACTACTCCGAGGTCGTCGGCCTCGTGCCCTGCGTGCTCTGCTGGTACCAGCGCATCGCGATGTACCCGCTCGTCGTCGTGCTCGGCATCGCCGCGCTGCGCGGCGACCCCGGGGTCCGGCGCTACGCGCTGCCACTGGCGGTCATCGGCGCCGCGACCGCCCTCGGGCACTACGCCCTCGAGTGGGCGCCGGTCCAGCAGAGCGCCCTGTGCGCCGCCGAGGCCCCCTGCGGCGTGCCGAGCTTCCGCGAGCTCGGCTTCGTGTCGATCCCGTTCATGGCGCTGTCGGGCTTCGCCCTCGTCAGCACGCTCCTGCTCACGCCCTCCCGAGAGGAACGCTAGATGGCCACCAAGACCCGCCGACGCTCGTCGGTGCCCGTCGTGCCGATCGTCTTCGTCGTCGTCGTCATCGCGCTCATCGCCGCCTTCGTGCTCAGCACGCGGCCGAGTGGCGCCGAGGCGGAGGCGGCCTTCGGCGAGCCGACGATCGAGGGCGAGGCCCTGCCGCCGCACGACGGCGAACCGCTCGACGACCCCGTCATCGGCGAGACCGCGCCCGAGTTCTCCGGCGCCGACCACGACGGCGAGCCCGTGGACGTCACCTGGGACGGCACCCCCAAGCTCCTGCTCTTCCTCGCCCACTGGTGCCCCGCCTGCCAGGCCGAGGTCCCGTGGATCCAGGACGCCGTCGACGCCGGTGAGATCCCCGACGAGATCGAGCTCGTCTCGATCACGACCTGGACCGACGACAGCCGCGCGGAGTTCCCCCCGCAGGCCTGGCTCGAGTCCGAGGGGTGGACGGTGACCAACCTCGCCGACGACGAGGACTTCTCCGCCGCCGACGCCTACGGCATGACCGCCACGCCCTACTGGGTGCTCGTCGACGGTGACGGCACGGTCATCGCCCGCATCCCCGGCGGCATCGGCGAGGAGCAGTTCCCCGCGCTGCTCGAGGAGTTCGTCGCCGACACCGAGGGCTGAGCGCAGGCCCCGGGCTCGACGGCGGCCGCGGGACCGGCTACGGCGGGGCCCGTGGCGCTCGCCGGTCGGGCCCGGGGCTGGCTACACTCCGCGCGCATGCCCGGCCGCCCCTCGAGGACCCGCCTGGAGGAACCGATGTCCCCGCGTCCGCTGCTCGCCGCCGCGCCGGCGCTGCTCGTCGCGCTGCTCGCCGCCCTCGCGCTGCTCGCCGCCGCGCTCGCGCCGCCGGCAGCCGCCCAGGAGGACGAGCTCGACCCCGAGGTGCTCGAGGAGCAGGCCGACGAGGAGCCGCCCCCCGACATCGAGGAGCTCTGCCGCGAGGGCACGATCGCCGAGGAGTTCTGCCCGGAGTTCTACGAGCAGCCGGCGTTCTTCCAGTTCATCCTCTACCCCCTGCTCGGCGTCGGGCTCCTCGTCGTGACGCTGCTCGTCCTGCTCTACCTCGTCTGGCAGCCGCGCTTCGCCCGCGAGCGCGAGCCGCAGGACTGAGGAGGGTGAGCCAGCAGCCGCTCGCCGACTGGAGGCTCGCCGAGCGCCTCGGCTGGGCCGTCGGCTCCTCGGGGCTGCCCGACGTCGCGCCCTCGGAGGTCGCGGTCCTGCGGGCCGACCTCGGCGTGACCGTCGCGCGCGCCGACGCCGTCGCCCGCGAGGTCACCGGTCTCGGCGCGGGCCTCGACCCCGCCGGCGCGAGGGTCATCGGCCGGCGGGCGTGGATCCGCGACAACCTCGCGGCGATGGCCCACCTCACCGACCCCGTCGCCGATCGCCTCGTGCGCACGAGCGGGCTCGCCCGGTCGGTCGCGCGCCGCGGCATCGCCGTGCAGCTCGGGGTCGTCTTCGGCTACCTCTCGACGAAGGTCCTCGGCCAGTACGAGGTCTTCCACCCCGAGGCCGAGGCCGGAGGCCGGCCCGGTCCCGGCCGGCTCACCCTCGTGGGGCCCAACCTCGTCGAGCTCGAGCGCACGGTGCTGCCCGGGTCGGGCGTGAGCCCCGCCGAGCTGCGCATGGGGCTGTGCCTGCACGAGGTCGCCCACCGGCTGCAGTTCGAGGGCGTGCCGTGGCTGCGGCCGCGCCTGCGCGCGATCGTCGATGGCTACCTCGGCGAGGCCCGCCTCGAGCCCGAGCAGGTCCGCGAGGCGGCGGGGGCAGCCCGCCGGCTGCTCGCCGACCCCTCCCGGCTCACCGACCGCGAGTCGCTGCTCGCGGTCGTGCTCACCCCGACCCAGCGCCGCCTCTTCGACGAGGCGCAGTCGCTCATGTCGCTGCTCGAGGGCCACGGCAACGTCGTCATGGACTGGGGCGCGGAGGTCATCGCCGCGCGCGACGGCCTCGAGGTCGACCCCGGCAGGGTCCGCGGCGTGCTCAACCGCCGCCGGCAGCAGGCCACCGACCAGGCGCTGCGCAAGCTCCTCGGCCTTGGCCTCAAGGCGCAGCAGTACCGCCTCGGGGAGCGCTTCATCTTCGGCGTCGCCGAGCGCCACGGCCGCGAGGCCTTCGACCGCGTCTGGCAGGACCCCGCCAACGTGCCGAGCCGCGCCGAGCTCGACGACCCCGACGCCTGGGTCGCGCGCGTGGCCGCCGGCAGGGGCTGAGCCTCCGGTGCGCTGGGGTGCGGCACCGGCGGGGCTCGACCGCGACGCGCTGCTCGCCGCGGTGACCGAGGGCCTCGCCGGCCTCGGCCACGGCGCCGGGGCGGTCGTGGCCTGCTCGGGCGGGCCCGACTCGACCGCGCTGGCCCATCTCTGCGCCGAGGCGCGTCCCGACCTGCGGCTGCGCGTGGCCCACGTCCGTCACGGCCTGCGTGACGACGCCGCCGACGCCGAGGTCGCCGCCGCCCACGCCGCGGCCCTCGGCCTGCCCTACGACGAGCGCGAGGTCGCGGTGGCCAACCGCGGCGAGGGGCTCGAGGCCGCCGCCCGCGAGGCGCGCTACGCCGCCCTCGCCCGGCTCGCCCGCAACGCCGGCGCCGGGGTCATCCTCGTGGGTCACACCGCCGACGACCGGGCCGAGACCGTCGTGCTCAACCTCGCCCGGGGCACCGGCATCCGTGGCCTCGGCGGCATCGCGCCGGAGCGCCGGGAGTCCGGCGACCTCCGCGTCGTCCGCCCGCTGCTGCGCCTGCGGCGGGACGACGTGCGCGGCTTCGTCGACGGCGAGGGCCTCGACGCCGTCGCCGACCCCACCAACCGCGACGACGACCAGCGGCGACGCCGCGCCCGCGAGGAGGTGTTGCCGGCGCTCGCCCGGCTCTCCGGCGGGCCGGGCGACCCCGTCGGGGTGCTCAACCGCCTCGCTGACCTCGCGACCGACGACGCCGAGGCCCTCGACGAGCTCGCCGCCTCGGCCGCGCGCGACCTCGTCGCCCGCTGGGGGCCGGGCCGGGCGGTGCGCACTGCCGACCTCGACGCGCTGCCCTCGGCCCTGACCTCCCGGGTCGTGCGCCTCGCCCTCGCGGGGGTGCGCGGGGGCGCCCAGGGGCTCGGGGCCGACGCCGTCGCCGCCGTGCTCGGTCTCGACGCCGGGCAGGCCTGCCACGTCGGCGGCGGCGCGTGGGTCACCCGGGGCGGTGGCTGGCTCGCCGTCGCCCCGGTCGGCCAGCCCGGGCTTCCGGTGCGCCCCCTCGCGCTGCCCGGCGCGGTCGACCTGCCCGAGCTCGACCTGCGCCTGCACGCCGACTGGCCCTGGGGAGAGGGGCGCGAGGCGCCCGGGCAGACCGCCCTCGACCTCGGGGGGTCGGCCGCCCCGCGCGTCGGCGAGGTCGAGCCCCCGCCCGGTCCGCTCGGCCCGGTCCCTCCGCGCGCAGGCGCCCCCGGCGCGGCGTGGACGGTCCTGCCCGCCGGGCTGACCCCCGCGGCGGTGCGGGCGCGCCGCGACGGCGACCGCCTCGCGCTGCCCGGCGGCGCGCGCAAGCTCCAGGACGTCCTCGTCGACGCGCGGGTGCCCCGCGCCCTGCGCGACCTCGTGCCCGTCGTCGTCGACGCCGACGACGCCCCGCTGTGGGTCGCCGGCGTCGCGGTGCGCCGCCACGACGCCGACGCGCTCGCCGGCTGCCGGCTGTGGCTCGCCGCGTCGGCGTTTCCGGCCGCCGCGGCGGGCGGCTACGCTGCGGCACCCTGAGCGGGCGAGCGGGCCGTGACCGCGACCGTCGCCGACCACCGATCGAGGAGCCCGGCCGTGCACCCCGACCTCGAGGAGATCACCCACGACGCCGAGACGATCGCCCGGCGCGTCCGCGAGCTCGCCGCGGAGATCGACCGCGACTACGCCGGCAAGGAGATCCTCCTCGTCGGCGTGCTCAAGGGCGCCTTCATGCTCATGGCCGACCTCGCCCGCGAGCTGTCGACCCCCACCGACGTCGACTTCATGGCGGTGTCGAGCTACGGCTCCTCGACGCAGTCCTCCGGGGTCGTGCGGATCCTCAAGGACCTCGACCGCGACATCAGCGGGCGCCACGTGCTCCTCGTCGAGGACATCCTCGACTCCGGGCTGACCCTGCAGTACCTCGTGCGCAACCTCGGGGCGCGCAAGCCCGCCTCGCTCGCGGTCATCACGCTGCTCACCAAGCCCGACCCGCTGCGCCCCGACGTGCCGCTCTACGAGGGGTTCGCCGTGCCCGACCGCTTCGTCGTCGGCTACGGCCTCGACTACGACCAGGCCTACCGGGGCCTGCCCTACATCGGCGTGCTCAAGCCCGAGATCTACGCCTGAGCGCCGAGGGCCTCGGGCGCGCGGCGGCGCGGCCCGGAGCCTTGCGGGCGACCGTCGCCGCGGGCAGCATGGGGATGGCTTAGGCTTCCCTTACCTCGCTCGGAGGCTCGCATGCGCGCCGGCACGGAGACCCCGCCGGCGTCGGCGACCCCGGTGCCCCCGATGCCCGCGGCCCGTCGCCGGCGCTCGGGACGCCCGCCGTTCCACCTCGTCCTGCCCGCGCTCATCGCCGCGGGGGCGGCGGCCCTGCCGCTGGGCTACCTCGTCGTACGCGCCGCCGAGGCCCCCGAGCGCGCCCTCGACCTCCTGTGGTCGTCCTCGACCGCCGAGGTCCTGGCGAACACCGGTGTGCTCGTCGCGCTCGTCGTCGCCGGCTCGCTGCTCGTCGGTGTGCCCATGGCGTGGCTCACGACGAGCACCGACCTGCCCGGGCGGCGCACCTGGGCGCTGCTCGGCGCCCTGCCGCTCGTCATCCCGAGCTACGTCGCCGCCTATGCCTACATCGGCGCGCTCGGCCCAGGCGGGGCGGTCGAGTCGACCCTGGGGATCACCCTGCCGAGCATCTACGGGCTCGGCGGCGCCACCCTCGTGCTCGTCCTCGTGAGCTACCCCTACGTCCTGCTCACCGTGAGGGGCGCGCTCGTCGGCCTGGACCCCGGACTCGAGGAGGCCTCACGCAGCCTCGGCCACAGCGCCGCGCAGACGCTGCGGCGGGTGACCCTGCCCCTGCTGCGCCCGGCGGTGGGCGCCGGCTCCCTGCTCATCGCCCTCTACGTCCTCAGCGACTTCGGCGCGGTGAGCCTGCTGCGCTTCGACTCGTTCACGCGGACGATCTACACGAGCTACCGCGCGGGGTTCGACCGCACCGGCGCGGTCGTGCTCGCCCTCCTGCTCGTCGCCTTCACCGTCGCGTTGCTCGTCATCGAAGCGCGGGTGCGCGGCAAGGTCGCCGCGCACCGCGTCGGCACCGGGGTGCGCCGCAGCCGACGGCCGATCGCGCTCGGGCGCTGGCGCTGGCCGGCGCTGGCCTTCGTCGTCCTCGTCGTCGCCGTCTCGTTGCTGCTGCCCGTCGGCGTCCTCGTCTTCTGGCTCCTGCGGGGGGTCGCGGCCGGCGAGCCGCTGCGCCTCGCGGCCGAGACGTGGGTGGCGGCCTGGAACTCCGTGCGCGCCTCGGCCCTCGCCGCGGCGGTGGCCGCCGCCCTCGCACTGCCCGTCGGCGTGCTCTCGGTGCGCTACCGCAGCCGGGCGACCGTCGCGCTCGAGCGCGCGACCTACCTCGGCTACGCCCTGCCGGGCATCGTCATCGCCCTCGCGCTCGTCTTCGTCGGTGCGCGCTTCGCCGGGCCGCTCTACCAGAGCCTCGCGATGCTCGTCGCCGCCTACGTCGTCCTCTTCCTGCCCCAGGCCGTCGGCGCGGTGCGCGCGTCGGTGCTGCAGGTGCCACCCTCGGTCGAGGAGGCCGCGCAGGGTCTCGGCGAGCCGGGCTGGCGGGTGCTCTTCCGGGTGACGACCCCGCTCGTGCGCCCCGGCCTCCTCGCTGGCGGCGCCCTCGTCTTCCTCACCGCGATGAAGGAGCTGCCCGCCACGCTCCTGCTCGGGCCGACCGGCGACCGTACGCTGGCCACGGCGATCTGGAACGCCACCTCCGAGGCGTTCTTCGCCAGAGCCGCTGCGCCGGCGCTCGTGCTCGTCCTCATCTCGGGGATCCCCATGGCGATCCTCCTCAGGCGGCGACACGGGCTCGGCGCATGAGCGAGGAGCAAGGAGCCGTCGACGTGGACGAGGTCGTCATCGCCGCGCACGGCGTCGTGCGCGAGTTCGGCGGGCCGGGCGGCGTGCGGGCGGTCGACGGCGTCGACCTCGAGGTGACCCGCGGCCGCATCCTCGGGCTGCTCGGGCCGTCGGGCTGCGGCAAGACGACGTTCCTGCGCCTCGTCGCCGGCTTCGAGGACCCCGACGCCGGCAAGATCGAGATCGACGGCCGGCTCGTCGCCGACGAGAGCCGCTCGGTGCCCCCCGAGCGCCGGCGCGTCGGCGTCGTCTTCCAGGACTACGCCCTCTTCCCGCACATGAGCGTCGCGCGCAACGTCGCCTTCGGGCTCTCCCGCGCCGAGCGGGCCGACGGCCGGCGCGTCGCCGAGGTCCTCGACCTCGTCGGCCTCGCCGGCAAGGGCGAGCGCGCACCGCATGAGCTCTCGGGCGGCGAGCAGCAGCGCGTGGCGCTCGCCCGCGCCCTCGCGCCGCGGCCCTCGGTCGTCCTGCTCGACGAGCCGTTCAGCAACCTCGACGCCGCGCTGCGCGGGCAGGTGCGCGCCGAGGTGCGGCGCATCCTCAAGGAGGCCGGCACGACCGCGGTCTTCGTGACCCACGACCAGGAGGAGGCCCTCTCGCTCTCCGACGAGGTCGCGGTCATGCACGCCGGCAAGGTCCACCAGCTCGACCGCCCCGAGGCCCTCTACCACCGCCCCGCCGACCGCACCGTCGCCGCCTTCGTCGGTGACGCCGACTTCGTGCCGGGCGTGCAGAGCGGCCACCGGGTGCGCACCGACCTCGGCGAGCTCGAGCTCGTCAACCCGCTCGCGGCGTTCGGCCGTGAGGTCGACGTCCTCGTCCGCCCTGAGGACCTCGTCCTGCACGCCGACCCCGAGGGAGAGGGCCGGGTCGTCGACCGGGAGTTCTACGGCCACGACCAGGTCCTCGCCGTCGAGCTCGACTCCGGGCGCGTCGTGCGCGCCCGGCTCGGCTCCGTCGCGCACCTGCGCATCGGCGACCGCTGCCGCGTCGACGTCGCCCGGCCGGTGCAGGCCTTCCCACCGGGGGTGCTCGATCCCCCGCCCCGCGGGACCGACGGCCCTGCCTTGCAGACCTGACCGACCGTCATCTCGTGCCCCGACCGCCGTCGACGGCCGTGCGGCTTGGGTGAGCTCTCCCTCACCGCAACGCCGCCGGCGCACGGACACCCTGGGAGAACCGATGCGACCACGATCCCGCTCGACCGCGCGCCTCGCGCTGCCCGCGTTGCTCGCCGCGCTCCTCGCGCTCGGCCTCGTCCTCTCCTCCTGTGAGGCCGACGAGCCCGACGAGGCCGGGCCCGACGAGGCCGGTCCCGAGGAGGCCGAGGCGGACCCCGACGAGGCCGACGACCCCGACGAGGCCGAGGGCCCCGACGACGCCGAGGCGACCGCGGAGTCCCCGACGATCACCGTCTACTCCGGGCGCAGCGAGGAGCTCGTCGGCCCGATCCTCGAGGGCTACGCCGCCGAGACCGGCGTCGACGTCGAGGTGCGCTACGGCGACAGCACCGAGATGGCCGCGACGATCCTCGAGGAGGGTCAGAACAGCCCAGCCGACCTCTTCTTCGGCCAGGACGCCGGTGCGCTCGGCGCGCTCAAGGGCGAGGGACGCCTGCAGGACCTGCCCGAGGCCACCCTCGACAGCGTCGACGAGCGCTTCGCCGACCCGGACGGCCAGTGGGTCGGCACGAGCGGACGGGCCCGCGTCATCGCCTACAACACCGACGCCGTCGACGAGGGGGACCTGCCCGAGACGATCCTCGACGTCACCGACCCCGAGTGGGAGGGCCGGGTCGGCTGGGCGCCGACGAACGGCTCCTTCCAGGCCCACGTCACCGGCATGCGCGTTGAGCTCGGCGACGACGTCGTCGAGGAGTGGGTCGCCGGTCTCGACGAGGTCGGGGTGGCCTACGAGAACAACACCGCGATCGTCGAGGCCCTCGGTCGCGGCGAGGTCGACGTCGGCGTCACGAACCACTACTACCTCTACCGCTTCCTCGAGGAGGACCCCGGCTTCCCCGTCGAGAACGCCTTCTTCACCGGTGAGGACATCGGTAACCTCGTCAACATCGCCGGCGTCGGCGTCCTCGACACCGCCGAGGACCCCGAGGCGGTCTTCGACCTCGTCGACTACCTCCTCACCGAGGACGCCCAGGCGTACTTCGCCGACGAGGTCTTCGAGTTCCCGCTCGTGCCCGGCGTGCCCGGTGAGCCGCGCCTGCCCGACATCGAGGAGATCGAGACGCCCGACGTCGACCTCTCCGACCTCGAGGACCTGCAGGGCACCGTCGAGCTGCTCCAGCGCGCCGGTGCGCTGCCCTGAGCCCACGCCCCTCGCGTGACCCCCAGCCGGTCCCCGCCCCAGCGCGGGACCGGCCGGCCCTCGGGTGGGCGGTGGTAGCCTCGGGGGTCGACGCCCCCGCGCGTCGTCGATCATTCTGAGGTGGCCATGCGCGTCAAGCGTCTCCTGCGCAAGCCGTGGCTGTGGGCCGGGGTCCTCGTCCTGGCCCTCGCCGCGGCCCTGCCCTTCGCCCTCGGCGGCGAGGACCCCGAGGAGCTCGCCTACGGCGAGTTCCTCGAGCGGCTCGAGGCCGGCGAGGTCACGACCTACGAGGACCGCTCCTCCGAGCAGCAGCTCGTCGGCGAGCTCGCCGACGGCGCCGAGTACGAGACGTACTACAACCCCGACCTCAACGGCGAGGAGCTCGGTGGCCTGCTCGCCGAGGCCCGCGCCGACGGGCGTGTCGAGCGCGCCGAGGTCGACCCCTCGACCGGCACCGCGCTGCAGGTGCTCTTCAACGTCCTGCCGTTCCTGCTCATCTTCGGGCTCTTCATCTTCATCATGCTGTCGATGGGGGGCGCCGGCGGCGGGCGCATGGCGAGCTTCAGCAAGTCCAAGCCCAAGCTCGTCGACAAGGACGAGCCGCAGGTCACCTTCAGCGACGTCGCCGGCGCCGCCGAGGCCGTCGAGGAGCTCGGCGAGATCCGCGACTTCCTCGCCGACCCCGCGAAGTTCCAGGCGATGGGTGCGAGCATCCCCAAGGGCGCCCTGCTCGTGGGCCCGCCCGGCACCGGCAAGACGCTGCTCGCCCGGGCGGTGGCCGGCGAGGCCGGGGTGCCGTTCTTCTCGATCTCGGGCTCGGACTTCGTCGAGATGTTCGTCGGTGTCGGCGCGAGCCGGGTCCGCGACCTCTTCAGCCAGGCCAAGGAGAGCGCCCCGGCGATCGTCTTCATGGACGAGATCGACGCGGTCGGCCGCCACCGCGGCGCCGGCATGGGCGGCGGGCACGACGAGCGCGAGCAGACGCTCAACCAGCTGCTCGTCGAGATGGACGGCTTCGACGCCACGACCGGGGTCGTGCTCATCGCCGCGACGAACCGCCCCGACATCCTCGACCCCGCCCTGCTGCGGCCCGGGCGCTTCGACCGGCAGATCGTCGTCGACCGGCCCGACCTCGCCGGCCGCGAGCGCATCCTCGCGGTGCACGCCCGGGGCAAGCCGCTCGCCGAGGACGCCGACCTCGCGGTCATCGCGCGCCGCACGCCCGGCTTCACCGGCGCCGACCTCGCCAACCTCGTCAACGAGGCGGCGCTGCTGTCGGCCCGCCGCGGGCAGACCGAGATCTCCACCGCCGCGCTCGAGGACGCCATCGACCGCGTCATCGGCGGCCCGGAGCGCAAGACCCGGGTGATGAGCACCGTCGAGCAGCGCACGATCGCCTACCACGAGGGCGGGCACACGGTCGTCGGCCACGCCCTGCCCCACGCCGACCCCGTGCACAAGGTCTCGATCATCCCGCGCGGCCAGGCGCTCGGCTGGACGCTGTCGCTGCCGACCGAGGACAAGTACCTCGTGAGCCGCGGCGAGCTCATCGACCAGCTCGCGATGATGCTCGGCGGGCGCGTCGCCGAGGAGCTCACCATCGGCGACGTCACCACCGGGGCGTCGAACGACATCGCGAAGGCCACCGCCACGGCGCGCGACATGGTGACCCAGTACGGCATGAGCGGCCGGCTCGGGCCGGTCAAGCTCGGTGACGCCGAAGGCCAGCCCTTCCTCGGCAAGGAGATGGGCCACCGCCCCGACTACTCCGAGAGCCTCGCCGGCGAGATCGACCGCGAGATCCGCGCGCTGCTCGACGAGGCCCACGACGAGGCCCTCGCGATCCTCGACGCCAACCGCGGCGTGCTCGAGGACCTCGCCGACGCGCTCATGGCCTCCGAGACCGTCGAGGGCGCAGAGCTCACCCGCCTCCTCGACCGCGTCGAGCCACGACCGAGCCGCAAGCTGCCGCCGGTCGCGGACGGTCACGGTGCCGGGGGCAACGGGGCGGCGCGCAGCCTGCGGCGCGTCGTCGAGGCCCGGGCCGAGCCCGGCGGGGGCGCGCCGAGCGAGGGCTGAGCGTCCCCGCGGTACGCCACGGGGGTGTGGCCCAGGACCGGGGTGGGCACCCTGGCGCCGGCGGCGGGGCCAGTTCTGCCTCAAGAGAGGCAGCCGAACGCGAGGAGTGCGTCCATGACCGATCTCGCGCAGCGCATCGACGGCCACGAGTCCAACGGCTCGATCGGCCGCTACGGCGCCAGCGAGGACCGCATCCGGACCTTCACCGGCGTCGAGCCGGCCGCGGCCTTCGACCACGACAAGCTGCGCGAGGGCATGCGCCTCGTCTTCGAGGGCCTCGGCCTCGACGTGAGCGACCCCGCGATCGCCGACACCCCCAAGCGTGTCGCCCAGATGTACGACGAGGTCTTCGCCGGGCTGCTCGTCGACCCCGCCGAGGTCCTCGACGTCGTCTTCGAGGAGGGCCACGACGAACTCGTCCTCATCAAGGACATCCCCTTCGCGAGCATGTGCGAGCACCACTTCGTGCCGTTCATCGGCCGCGCGCACGTCGGCTACATCCCCAACGCCCAGGGGCAGGTCACCGGACTGTCGAAGCTCGCGCGCCTCGTCGACCTCGTCGCGAAGCGGCCCAACCTCCAGGAGCGCATCACCAGCCAGGTCGCCGACACCCTCGAGCGGGTGCTCGATCCCCGCGGGGTCATCGTCATCATCGAGGCCGAGCACCTCTGCATGTCGATGCGCGGGGTCAGAAAGCCCGGCTCGGTAACGGTGACGAGCGCGGTCCGTGGCATCATGCGCGACGATCCCGCCACCCGCGCCGAGGCGATGTCGCTCGCGATGGGCGCCAACCGCTCGGGGCTGCACTGACCGCCGCACGGCCCGCGGTGGCGGGCCGGGGAGGGGCGCGGTGAGCGACGAGGTGGCGAGGGCGGCCGCGGTGGGCCACGCCCTCGCGCCGACGCCGCCGCTGCGGCTGCCGCGCGGCGAGCTCGCCTGCGCCCCCGTCCCCGCGGTCATGGGCATCGCCAACGTCACCCCCGACTCCTTCGCCGACGGCGGCGCGCTCTACCCCGACGGTCACCCAGAGGTGGGCCTGGCCCACGCCCGCGGCCTGCTCGCCGAGGGGGCGGCGGTCATCGACGTCGGTGGCGAGTCGACCCGCCCCGGCGCCGCCCCGGTGGCCGCCGAGGAGGAGGCCCGGCGCGTCGTCCCCGTCGTCGAAGGGCTCGCCGCCGACGGCGCGGTCGTGAGCGTCGACACGACGAAGCCGGAGGTCGCGCGCGCCGCGATCGCCGCGGGCGCGCAGATCGTCAACGACGTCGGCGGCGGCGAGCCGGGCCTGCTCGAGGTCGTCGCCGAGAGCGGCTGCGCCTACGTGCTCATGCACTCCCGCGGCACCCCGGCGACGATGCGCGACCTCACCGGCTACGACGACGTCGTCGCGGAGGTCACCGCCTTCCTCGCCGAGGGGCTCGACCGCTGTGCCACGGCGGGCATCGACCTCGAGCGCGTCGCCGTCGACCCCGGGATCGGCTTCGCGAAGACCGCCGCGCAGAGCGTCGCGCTGCTGCGCGCGGTGCCCGGGCTGCGGGGCCTCGGACGGCCCGTGCTCATCGGCGCCTCCCGCAAGAGCTTCCTCGCGTCGCTGCTCGACGGCGCGCCGGTCGCCGACCGCCTCGAGGGCAGCCTCGCGGTCGCCGCGGTCGCCGCGGCCGACGGCGCGGGCATCCTGCGCGTGCACGACGTCGCCGCGACGGTGCGCACCGCGCGCGTCGGCGCCGCGCTCGGGCCTCGCCGCTGAGCGTCACCGGTAGGCTTGGAGGCGCCCCGCCCGTCAGGCGGAGCATTCCGAGAGGTGGTGGCCCCGGTGGCAACAGGCGAGCGCGGCGCCAGCCGCATCGAGATCCGCGGACTGCGCGCGTTCGGTCACCACGGCGTCCTCGCCTCCGAGCAGGCACGCGGCCAGGAGTTCGTCGTCGACGTCTGGCTCGATGTCGACCTCACCGCAGCTGCGGCCAGTGACGACCTCAACGACACCGTCGACTACGGCACCCTCGCCACCGACCTCGCCGAGGCCGTCGCCGCGACCCGCTTCGACCTCATCGAGGCGCTCGCCGGCCACCTCGCCGAGCGCTGCCTCGCCGAGGCCCGCGTCGAGCGCGTGCGGGTGCGCGTGGCCAAGCCCGACGCCCCGGTGCGCGTCGCCCTCGACGAGGTCGCCGTCGAGCTCGAGCGGTCCGCGCGGCGATGACCGCCCAGGGGCCCACCCCTCCGCCGGCTGAGGGCCGTCGGGGCAGCGCCAGGGAGGTCGGCGCAGCGGTGCTGCCCCCGCGGGGCCGTGAGGCCTTCGCCTTCCTCGGGCTCGGCAGCAACGTCGGTGACCGGCTCGAGACCCTGCAGTCGGCGGTCGACCTCCTCGAGAACCGCCCCGGCATCCGCGTCGACGCGGTCTCGAGCGTCTACGAGACCGCGCCGGTCGGGGGACCCGAGCAGGGACCCTTCCTCAACCTCGTCGTGCGGGTCGCGACCCGCCGCAGCCCCCAGCGTCTGCTCGCGGCCTGCCAGGCCGTCGAGCAGGCACTCGGGCGGGTGCGCGTCGAGCGCTGGGGGCCGCGCACGATCGACGTCGACATCCTCCTCTACGAACGCCGCCGGGTCCTCACCCGCCAGCTCGAGGTCCCCCATCCCCGCCTCCCCGAGCGCCCCTTCGCCCTCGTGCCCCTCCTCGAGGTCGGTCACGCCGAGGCGCTGCCCGACGGGCGGACGATCGCCTCGCTGCTCGCCGCGCTCGCGCCGATCGACGGCGTGACGATGGTCGGCGCCCAGGTGCGCCCGCCTGGCGAGGCCGGCCCCAGCCGGGAGCCCTCGACGTGAGCGCGGAGGCGACGCGCGTCGCGATCATCGGCCCCGGGCGGGTCGGCACGAGCCTCGCCCGCGCCCTGCCGGGCGGGTACCGCCTCGTCGCCGTCGCCGGGCGCGGGGGCGAGGCGCTCGCGCGCTTCGCCGAGCACCTTGGCCCGGTGCCGGTGCGCAGCCCCGCCGAGGCGGCGTCGGCTGCCGAGCTCGTGCTGCTCACCGTCGGCGACGACGCCCTCGACGGGGTCGTCGCCGACCTCGCCCTCGCCGACGCCGTGGCCCCCGGCAGCCGCTGGGTCCACACCGCCGGCAGCCGCGGGGCCGGGGCGTTGCGCCCGCTGCGCCTCGCCGGCGCGCAGGTCGCCGCCTGCCACCCGGCGGTGTCCTTCCCCGACCCGGAGACCGGTGCGAGCCGCCTGCCCGGCGCGGGCTGGGGGGTGACCGCCCCGCCCGGCGAGGCCGGCTGGGCCATCGAGCTCGTCGCCGACCTCGGCGGCGTGGCCTTCCTCGTCGCCGAGGAGGCGCGCACGCGCTACCACCTCGCGATGGCCCTGGCCTCGAACGCGACCGTCGCGGTGACCGCGCTCGCGCGCGACCTCCTCCTCGGCGCCGGGGTCGCAGACCCCGCGGCGCTGCTCGCGCCGATCGCCTCGACCTCGGTGCAGGGCGCGGCCCAGCGCGGAGCGGCGGCGCTGACCGGTCCGGTGCGCCGCGGCGACGCCGGCACCGTCGCCGCGCACCTGCGCGAGCTCGCCGTCGCCCTGCCCGAGGCCAGCGCGGTCTACGCCGAGCTGTCGGCCCTCGCGCTCGGCTATGCCCGCCGGGCCGGCCTCGACGCGGAGGCCGCCGAGGCCGTCGCGCGCGTCCTCGACGACGCGCGGCCTGCCGCCCACGGAGGCTGACATGGACGTCTGCACGACCGTCGCGCAGCTGCGCCGCGTGCTCGCTGGTGCCGCGCGCCCCGTCGGCTTCGTCCCGACGATGGGGGCGCTGCACGAGGGGCACCGCGCGCTCGTGCGCGCCGCGGTCGCCGCGTCGGCCACGACGGTGGCGAGCGTCTTCGTCAACCCCCTGCAGTTCGGTCCCGGCGAGGACTTCGACGCCTACCCCCGCGACCTCGAGGGTGACCTCGCCGCCCTCGAGCGCGACGGCGTCGACGTCGTCCTCGCGCCGGCCGCCGCGGACCTCACGCCACCGGAGCGCCGCACCGAGGTGCGGGTGCGCGGGATCACCGAGACCCTCGAGGGCGCCGTGCGCCCGGGGCACTTCGACGGGGTGGCCACCGTCGTGGCCAAGCTCCTCGGCGCGGTGGGCCCCGACCGCGCCTACTTCGGGGAGAAGGACTACCAGCAGCTGCTCGTCATCCGGGCCCTCGTCGCCGACCTCCACCTGCCCGTCGAGGTCGTGGCCTGCCCGACGGTGCGTGAGCCCGACGGCCTGGCGCTCTCGAGCCGCAACGCCTACCTCGACGCCGAGGACCGGGCGCGCGCCAGGGTCGTGCCGGCGGCCCTCGCCGCCGCCGCCGAGGGCTGGGACGGCGACGCCGAGGCCGCACGGGCGCGCATGCGCGCCGTCCTCGACGTCGACGGCGTTGCCGTCGACTACGCCGAGGTCGTCGACCCCGTCACCCTCGAACGCCGCGAGGGTCGCGCGCCCGAGCCGGCACGCGCGCTCGTCGCGGTGCGCCTGGCCGGCACCCGGCTCATCGACAACGCCGCGCTGCCCGTGCCCGAGGCGGTGCCCCCGCGGCAGTAGACTCCCGCGCCCGCCCGCTGCCCGAGGAGGCCGCCGTGCTGCTCGCCGTCGACGTCGGCAACTCCCAGACCGTCGTCGGGGTCTTCGACGGTGACGACCTTCCGCGCCACTGGCGGATCTCCACCGAGTCCGAGCGCACCCCCGACGAGCTCGCGCTGCTCATCGGCGGGCTCATGCGCTACGCCGGCCTCACCTTTCCCGACGACGTCGACGGGCTCGTCGTCAGCTCGGTCGTGCCGGCGGTCACCGAGATGCTGCGGGTCATGGCGCACAAGTACATCGACGCCGTGCCGCTCGTCGTCGGGCCCGGGGTGCGCACCGGCGTGCCGATCGCCGTCGACAATCCCCGCGAGGTCGGCGCCGACCGCATCGTCAACACCCTTGCGGCGCACGCCGAGCTCGGCGGCCCCGGCATCGTCGTCGACTTCGGCACCGCGACGAGCTTCGACGTCTACGGCGAGGCGGGGGACTTCCTCGGCGGCGCGATCGCCCCCGGGGTGGCCACGAGCGTCGCCGCGCTCGCCAGCCGCGGGGCGCAGCTGCCGCTCATCGAGCTCACTGCGCCGGAGCACGCGATCGGTCGTAGCACCGTCGAGGCGATGCGCTCGGGCATCGTCCACGGCTTCAGCGGAGCGGTCGACCGCATCGTCGAGGCCACGAGCGCCGAGCTCGCCGCAGCGCCGGTCGTCGTGGCCACCGGTGGGCTGGCCCCCGACATCATCGCCGCGTGCCGCAGCATCACCCACCACGACCCCTGGCTCACCCTCAAGGGCCTGCGGATGGTCTGGGAGCGCAACACCTGAGAGGAGGGGCCGTGTCCGTCCGCGCGCAGGTCCTCGCGCTCGCCCTGCTGCTCGCCGCGCTCGTTGGCGCCGCCAGCTTCGCAGTCGCCCTCGCCGCTGAGCGGGACGAGGCCCTGGCCGAGGCGCGGGTCGCCGAGGCCCGCGCGGAGCGCCTAGCCGGGGAGGTCGAGACGCTGCGGGAGGAGGTCGCCGAGCTCGAGGCCGCACTCGCCGAGGCCGAGGCCGCCGAGACGCCCGCGCAGCGGGAGGGGATCGCGCTCCTGCTCGACCTCCTCGCGAGCGGTGAGGTCTCCTCCGAGGAGCTGCGCGGCCTGCTCGAGGGCCTCCTCGGCGACCTCGGTGGCGACCCTGAGGATCCCTAGGACCGTGGGCCTGATCTTTCTTCCCAACCGGGGGTCTGTGCCCCGGTGACGGCCCCTCACTCCGGTCTCGCTCGCGCGCCTTGGCCTCGCCGTCTTCGTGCTATCGGATGGCGTGGGTGTGCGCCCCGGGGGGTCGCCGGGGCGCAGCGAGGGGGGATGGGGGGTTCTAGAGGTCGAGGGTGGGCTGCATGGGTGGTGGGGGTTCGTCGTCGGGTGGTTCCGGCGGCGGCGGCTGGTCGGGTGGCCGGCCGGGCGGGTCGCCTCCCGAGGGTCGGCTGGGCGGGTCAGCTC
>PWFH01000084.1 GCA_003553795.1 Egibacter sp.
CCGTTCCACGCCGAGCGCGGAGACGCCGACGCTCGCGCTGCCGGCCATCGCCCCCTCCTCTCCCGGGATCGCGCACGCCCGGCGGAGCGTAGCGGCGGCAATGCCCCGTGTTGCGGCGAAGGCATCGGCACCCCGATGCACGACGGTGTACACGATTTGCGAGGTTACACAACGTAACCTATTGTTTGCTGCGAAGGGAGCCGGTTGCTGGCCACATCGGCCGCACCGGGCGGGAGGCCTCGCGTGGCGGATCGGTGGGCGGTAACGGGGGCGGTCGCGGCCGTGACGGTCGCGCTCGTCGTCGCGGCCTGCGTGCTGGGGTCGTTGGCGGTCACCGCCGCGGCGTGGGCCGCGGCCTTCGCCGCCTGGTGGGGGCCGCGCCGGTGGGGGGTCCGCGACCGCCCCAGTCGTCTGCTCCCACGCGCGGGCTTCTCGCTGGTCGCGGTGGCTTGGACCGCCATCGCGCTCACCGGCGCATGGTCGGCCCCCGGTGAGCCGCCTCATGCGCTCTTCTCCCCCCTGGTGTTCCTCGGCATCCTTGCCGGCGCCGGGGCGCTCGTGCGCTGGGTGCAGGTGCGCGCCCGTGGGCACCTGCTCGACGGGTTGCTCGAGAGCACCCTCGTTGCCGTGGCGCTCGCCGCGATCGTCGCCGAGCTGCTCTTCGCACCTCGGCTCGGCCAGGTCGGGAACACCATCGATCCGCTCAGCGGGGTGGCACTGCCCATCGCGTTGGCGCTCGTCGTCGGCATCGCGGTCCGCCTCGTCCTCACCGGTGCCGAGCGCCTGCCGAGCGCCTGGCTCCTCCTCGCGGCCAGCCTCGTGAGCCTCGTCGCCGACACCCTCTACAGCCTCGACGGCGAGACTGTGAGCGCGATGGGCAACCGCGGGTGGACCGTGGCCTACCTCCTCGTCGCGGCGGCCCTCGCCCACCCCTCCATCGGCGAGCTCGCCACGCCGCGAGCGGAGGACCGATCGACGACCGGCTCGCCCCCGTGGGCGCAGTTGGGCTTCATCGCCGGTGCGCTGGGCAGCGTCGCGCTGCTGCAGGCCGGTCACAGCATCGCCAGGCACGGCAGCGCCCTGCCGAGCCTCGTGAGCGCCGCGCTCGTCCTCGCCGTGCTGTGGCGCATCGTCCGGCTGCTCCGACAACGGCAGCAGGAGGTCGCGCAACAGGCCGCGCTGACCACCCTCAGCCAGGCGTGTCTCGAGGCCGAGTCCGTCGAGGACCTCCTGGCGAGGACCGCGCGCGTCACCACCGACACCCTGGGGGTGCCGAGCCGGACGATCGCCCGGGCCCGCGGCGCCAACGGTACGGTGACCGGCGAGCACCACTCGGCCTGGACCATCGACGACGCCCGCGTCCTCGTCTGCGACGCCGACCCCCACCGCAAGGCCGGGCCGGGCGCCGAGGCGTTCGTCGCGGCGGTCACCTCCATCGCCGCGGCGGGTCTGCGGCGCCTCGGCACCGAGGCCAACCTGCGTCACCGGTCGCTCCACGATGACCTCACCGGGCTGCCGACCCGGGCGCTGCTCCGTGACCGACTGCACCACGCGCTCACGGCCGCCGCACGCGAGGAGCACCTCACCGGGGTGGTGTTCATCGATCTCGACGGCTTCAAGCAGATCAACGACACCTACGGTCACGCCGTGGGCGACGCCGTGCTCACCGTCGTCGCCGACGCGCTGCTCGCGTGCGTGCGCGGCGGCGACACCGTCGGCCGGATCTCCGGTGACGAGTTCGTCATCATCGCCCCCGAGGTCACCGCCCAAGGTCTCGACGACCTCGCCGGACGCGCGCTCACCGCCGTACAGCGGGCGGCACGGTACCTGCCGGCCGAAGTGGCCGGCCTTCGTCTCTCGGCCAGCGTCGGCACCTCCATCGGCCACCACACCGCGAGCGTCGACGAGCTGCTGACCTCCGCGGACGACGCGATGTACCGCGTCAAGGGCCATGGCGGCAACGACCACAGCCCCACCCCCCGGTACCATCGCGCGCCGCGCGAGCCCATCATCGACCTCAGATCGCGCGAAGACGCACTGCGCGGCCGGGCAGGGCGCGAGCCGGACCGTCGGCGGCCACTGTCGCCCTAGACTCACGGGCCGCTCACCCGAGAGGATCTGCTGCCATGCCCACGACCACCCCGCACGGGGCCTGGCCCTCCCCGGTGACCGCCGAGGCAGTCGCCAGCGCCGCCCGCCGGCTCTCCGAGCCACGCGTGGCCGACGGCGCGGTGTGGTGGCTCGAGCAGCGCCCCGACGAGGGCGGGCGCACCGCGATCGTGCGCCGCGGCCCCGACGGGACCGTCGCCGATGTCCTGCCCGCCCGGGCCAACGTCCGCACCCGCGTCCACGAGTACGGCGGCGGCGCCTACGCCGTCGACGGCGCCACCTGCTTCCACGTCGAGCTCGCCGACCAGCGCGTCTACCGCACCGACCCCGGCGGCGTGCCCGAGGCGATCACCCCGGAGCCCTCCGAGCCCGCCGCGGTGCGCTTCGCCGACCTCACCCCCGACCCCGGCGGCACGGTGCTCTACGCGGTCCGCGAGACCCACCACGGCCCCGCGGCCACCGACGTCGTCAACGACCTCGTCGCGATCCCCGCCGACGGCTCCGGCGCGCCGCAGGTCCTCGCCTCGGGGCACGACTTCTACGCCGCACCGCGGCCGAGCCCCGACGGCGCCCGCCTCGCCTTCGTCGCCTGGGATCACCCGCACATGCCGTGGGACGAGACCGGGGTCTACCTCGTCGACCTCGACCCCGGCGGCGCCGGAGAGCCGACGCTCGTCGCCGGCGGGCCCGGTGCGGCCGAGAGCGCGATCGCGCCCTGCTGGGACCCGAGGACCGGGGCGCTGCACCTCGTGCGCGACCGCAGCGGCTGGTGGAACCTCTACCGCCTCGAGGAGGGCCCAGGGGCGCCAACGCTGCGCAACCTCGCGCCGACCGACGCCGACCTCACCCTGCCGCCGTGGCAGCTCGGCCAGCCGCTCTGCGCCTTCCTGCCCGACGGGCGGATCGCCGTCGCGCTCGTCGAGCAGGCCCGCTCGCGCCCGGCCGTCCTCGACCCCGCCACGGCCACGGTCACCCCTCTGCCGGGCAGCCAGACCGCCTGCAACGGCCTCGCGGCCGACGGCGCACGGCTGTGGGCCACCGGCGCCTCGACGACGGAGTTCAGCCACCTCGCCTGCGCCGAGGTCACCGGCGCGGCCGCCGATGCCGACGTCGCGATCGTCCACCGCAGCGGCGAGGTCGGCCTCGACGAGGCGTGGCTGCCCGAGCCGCGGGCGCTGCGCGTCGACGTCGGCGAGGGGGAGGTCACCCACGCCTTCCTCTACCCACCGACGAGCCCGACCCACGAGGCTCCCGAGGGGCAGGCCCCGCCGCTCATCGTCACCACCCACGGGGGTCCGACGGGACACAGCCCGCCAGTGCTCTCGCTCGCGACGGTGTTCTGGACGAGCCGCGGCTTCGCCGTCCTCGACGTCAACTACCGCGGCAGCAGCGGGTTCGGCCGCGCCTACCGCGACGCGCTCAAGGGCCGCTGGGGCGAGGTCGACGTCGCCGACGCCGCCGCCGCGGCGCAGGCCGCCGCCGCCCGGGGCGAGGCCGACCCCGCACGGCTCGCGATCCGCGGGGGCAGCGCCGGCGGCTACACGACGCTCGCGGCGCTGGCCTTCACCGACGTCTTCGCCGCCGGCGCGAGCTACTACGGCGTCGCCGACCTCGCGCTGCTCGCCGAGGAGACCCACAAGTTCGAGTCGCGCTACCTCGACGGGCTCGTCGCGCCGTGGCCCGAGCGCCGCGATGTCTACCACGCCCGGTCGCCACTGACCCACGCCGGGAAGATCACCTGCCCGGTCATCCTCCTGCAGGGCCTCGCCGACCGCGTCGTGCCGCCGTCGCAGGCCGAGGCGATGCTCGCCGCGCTCGCCGAACGCGGGGTCCCGCACGCCTACGTCGCCTTCCCCGACGAGCCACACGGCTTCCGCAAGGCCGAGAGCCTCGTCGCCGCACTCGAGGCCGAGTGGTCCTTCTACCTCCAGGTCCTCGACCTGCCCCACCCCGAGGACCTGCCCCGCGTCGACCTGCGCTAGCGCTTGGCCTACAGGTTCCCTCCGTGGCAAGGGACCCCGGAGGCCCAAGGGCGAGATCGTGTCCTTCACCCAGCCATGAGTGCGGCAGCGGGTGTTGCTGAGCTACGCGCGAAGGAGGTCCCGGCTTCGGCTCTGGCCCCGCTGCGGGCCGAGGGCGTGCTCGTGGAACTGGGTCGCTGGGGCGGCTCCCAGCCGCACACGCAGGCAGGCGTCAACAGCGTGCTCGCAGACCACGCACCCGGACCGCAAGGGCTCGGTCCGTGAACGACCTCTGAACGGGTTTGCCGCCAGCGAAGCCTTCGCTGCTGACAACCCATCGCTCAGGCCGACTCGTGATGCCTACGACGCCACAGTGCTCAACGGTCTTCTGTGGCCGACCGCAGCGCGCCAACCGTCGTTCGATGAGTGCTGCAGGGCGGTCACGACCTTCGAGGGGGGCTGTAGTCGAGCGGGCCGTCGCCCGTTGTCGATGGCTCTCTGCGGCATTGCGAGCCTCGGGCGCGTCGCGTGGAGCCGTTCACACCCGCTGCCGAACACACCCAGCCTTGAGGGCCAACCGGGTCGGAGCCCGTCCTGGCCGACGAGCGGGACCGTGACCGACGAGCCGAGCAGCGAACGTGCGTCACCCGGGCCCACGGCTAGCCCCCGGCTTCGTGCTCTCGGTGCGCGCTCCCACGGCGGCTCGTGGGCCTGCGCCTCAACCCCGGGGCCCTGCGGACTCCTACCTGCCCCCGCAACCTCGCCGCCTCATGCGGGCGATAGGCCCCCCAGCGATCCGCGGACCACCCGGGCGATGCGGTCGGCCTCGTCCTCGAGATCGCCGGTGTCGAAGAGCACGAAGGTGTCGTAGCGCACCTGCATCTCGACATCCCCGTCGTTGCGGGCGAGCGCAGCCTCGAGGGCGAAGCGCTCGCCCCTCGCGGTGAGCTGGGTGCCGGACCGCTTGACGACGACGCAGTCCTCGCCGCGGTCGTACTCGACGAACCCCTGGCGCAGCATCGACTCGGTCGCGTCCTCGAGGGTGACCCCCTCGAGAGCGCGCACCGCTGGCTTCCATCCGAGCATCGTGGCTGCCTCCCCCTTGCCGCCGCGGCATCCGACCGTCGGACCCCCGGGCGTCCACGCCGCGGGGCCATGCCCGAGGCGTGGTGCGCCGGTGTCTACGTGACGGATCGCTGACCGTCAAGCGGGAAGGCGACCCTCAGAGTGTCGCGGCAGCGTCGAAGCCCGCGTGGACCGCCTCGCCGACCTTCCTGGGCTCGACGCAGTCGCCGACGGTCACGACACGGTGACGGTCGTCGAGCGTGCGCGCGAGGGTGTCGTGCGGCCGGACGCCGAGGGCGTCGATGACCCGGTCGGCGGGGATCTTGACCACCTGGC
>PWFH01000187.1 GCA_003553795.1 Egibacter sp.
GCTCGCCGCGCGCCAGCGCGGCGTCGGTGTCGGGCAGGGCGGCCAGCTCGTTGGCGGTGCGCACATACCCCAGCGCCTCATAGGGGGTGTGCTGGTGGCGTTGCTCGAGCAGCGAGCCGGCTGAGCGCACCCCTGCTAGCAGGTAGGCGGCGCGGTCGTCGATCTCAGCCAGCGCCCGCAGCCGCTCGCGGTGCACCCGTGCGAGCAGCCCGGTCAACGTCGTGTGGGCCTCAACCAGCTGGGTGTCATCAAGCGCCCCGCCCAGCGGCAGCCCGGCGAGCTGGCCCAACGCCTCGCCGATGTCCTCCAGCAGCCCCTGGACCGACACCTCACCACCCGCACGCTCACCCGCACCCGGACCCGGACCGGCCCCGCAGGCGCACCCGGCGGCGTCCTCGGTGGTGGTGTAGCCGGCGGGCTCCTCCGCGGCGAGCATCACAGCGGCGGCGGCGGGCGTGTGGGGGCGTCGGCGGCTGGTGGGGTGGGGGTGGTGCTGTCGCCGCTGCGTTGTCGAATACATGTTCGAAGTATGCGGTGGGTGTGGGGGGGTTGTCAAGGGTTTTTCGTGGATCGTGTGAATTTCTTCGATGGCCCCTTGCGCGCTGCCGCACCGACGACACCGTCAACCGCGCGGGATGCCTGCGCGCTGCAGAGCCCTCACGGCGCCATCACCGGCGCAAGGCCGCTACACGGTCCCGCTGCGCCGGGAGGGCAGCGTCTCACGCATCCCGAGGGCGACAAGCGCGGCGAGCATGAGCAGCGCCCCGCTCAGCCCGAACGCCGCGCCGTACCCAACCTCGTCGGCGAGCCAGCCCGAGACGACCGGCCCGCCGACGCTGCCGAGGTCACCGGCGGTGTTGAGCACACCGACGGCCTTGCCGGTGTCGGCAGGGCCGGCGACGTCGCCGACGATCGCCGGCGGGGTCACCGAGGTCAGGCCTGTGCCGATGCCATAGAGGGCCATGACGAGGAGGAACGCCGGCACCGAGGTCGCCCAGGCCAGGGCCACCGAGGCCATGCCGAAGGCGAGGTACGCCGGCGCGGCGAGCCGGCGCCGGCCGTAGAGGTCGATGATGCGCCCGGCGGGCCACAGCGTCGCGGCGTGCGAGACCGACGAGAGCGTGAGCGCCACCCCGACGAGCAGCGCGCCGGCGCCGACGACCTCCTCACCGAAGAGCGGCACGAGGCTGAAGCGCACCCCGGTGGCCGACCAGCGCGACGCGGCCATCATCACGAGCGCGGCGACGAAGGCCGGGTCACGCAGGAAGCGGGCGGCGACCGCAAGCAGCGCCCGCGGCCCGCGGTCGCCGCCCTCGCTGGCCTCGGCGGACTCGACGCGGGGCAGCCCGACGAGGGCCACCCCGGCGGCGGCGAGGCAGAACCCGCCGTAGATGATGAGCGGCCAGCGCAGGCCGAGCGGCTCAGCGAGCGCGCCGCCCACCGTCGGCCCGAAGAGAATCCCGAAGAGGAAGGCCCCCTGCAGCAGACCGACGGCCCGGCCGCGGTAGTCAGCGGGGACCATGAGGATGACGTGGCTGAGCAGTGCGTTGAAGAACAGCGCGCTGCCGAAGCCGCCGATGCCGCGGAAGACGACGAGAGCGCCGTAGGTCGGCGCGAGCCCCGAGGCCACGCTCGAGGCGGCGACGACGATCGCCCCCCAGGCGATCGCCCGTCGCGTGCCGATGCGGTCCGACAGCGCCCCGGTGGCGAAGTTCGAGAGGAACCGCACGGCCGCGAAGACGCTCACGAGCGCCGTCGCCGCGAAGAGGCTCACCCCGAACGAGCGCGCGAAGAGCGGCAGCACCGGCACGACGAGGCCGAAGCCGAGCGCGACGACGACGGCGATCGCCATCGCCACGGCGAAGGCGCGGTTGCGCAGCAGCATCCGCGCCGTCGTCGGCGCCGTCTCCTCGGCCACGGGACCTCCGTCAGCGGGTGGTGCGCGACGTGCGACCGCCGGACGGGCTCTCGCGGCCGCACGGCAGCCGGGCAGTGTAGTGCGCCGCGGAGGGGCGGCCGCGGCACGCAGCGCGACGATCGCCGCGCGCCACTACACTTGCCGCTTCGTCGTGACCGCGATGCGCTGCGGAGGAGCCTCCGTGACTGAACCCGTCTGGCTGTCCCAGGCCGCCTACGACCGACTCGTCGCCGAGCTCGAGGAGCTCCGGACCGACGGGCGCCGGGAAGCGTCGGCCGCCATCGAGCGCGCCCGCGCCCACGGCGACCTGCGCGAGAACGCCGAGTACGACGTCGCCAAAGACGAGCAGGGCAAGATGGAGGCGCGCATCCGCCAGCTCGAGGACATGCTGCGCCACGTCCAGGTCGGCGAGGCCTCCTCCGACGGCGAGGTCGTCGCCGCCGGCACCGTCGTGAGGATCACCGACGACGACGGCGACACCGACGAGGTGCTCATCGGCTCGATCGAGGACAAAGTCGACGGGCTCGGCCTCGTCTCGAGCTCTTCGCCGCTGGGCAAGGCGCTGCTCGGCGCCCGTGCGGGCGACACCGTGGCCTACGAGGCCCCGGGCGGGACCTTCGAGGTCACCGTCGAGGCGATCCGCCCCCTCGAGGGCTGACCGGCGGTCAGGACTCCGCGCGCAGCACCTCGTCGATCCAGCCGAGCCCGGCGATCGCCGTGGGGAAGCCGCACGTCGTGATCGCGAGGACGGCGGCGTGGCGCAGCTCCGAGGCGCTCGCACCGGCGGCGAGGGCCTTGCGGGCGTTCGAGCGGACGGCGCCCTCCGACTCGGTGCCGATGGCGAGGCCGAGCTTGACGAGGCGCTGGGTGCGCTCGTCGAGGGGGCCGGCCCCGTCGCCGGCGGCGCCGAGCGCGTCGAGGGCCGCGGTCACCTCGGGGAAGTCGTCGCGGAAGCTCGTGTAGGCCTCGGGCAGGTACTCGTCCATCGTCGGTCCTCCTGTCGGGCAGGGCGCCTCGGCCGGGGTGGGGACCCCGCTGGGCGGTCGGCCGTCCAGCCTCGCACAGCCCCCGCCGCGGCGACAGCGCGCCGGCGTCGATGAAGGGTCCCCGAAGGTCGAGCCCGATGGCCCCGACGCACGTGGGGCCGTTCGGCAGGACGAGCGGGTCAGGCGACCCGGAGCGCTGCTCCTGCCCTGCGCATCCTGGTGCTTTGTGCATGGCCTGCACATGCACGAGGACGCAGGAGCGGACCGATGACCGACCAGCTCGTGGGCGCTGAGCGCATCCAGGACCTCCTGGGTGTCGACCGCTCGACGGTCTACCGCATGGCCGGCGACGGCCGGCTGCCCGCGGTCAAGGTCGGCCGGCAGTGGCGCTTCCCCCTCGAGGCCGTCGAGCAGCGCCTCCACCTCGGGGCCCGCCCCGAGCCGACCGGCGAGGCGCTCGGGCTCGACCGGGGCGTCGTCGAGCCGCTGCTGTCCGTCGTCGCCGAGTGCCTCGGGGTGATGATGGTCGTGACCGACATGCGCGGCGACGCGCTGACGGACACGGTGAACCCCTGCCCGTGGTTCCTCGCCCACCGCGACGACCCCACGGTGCTCGAGGCCTGCACCGCGCACCGGCGCGAGCTCGCCGAGGACCTCGACTTCGCCCCGCACTTCAGCGTCAACCGCTTCGGCTACGAGTGCGCCCGCGCGTTCATCCGCTCCGGCAGCGCCCTCGTCGGCATGGTCGTCGCCGGGGGCCTGGCTCCCGGGAACGCCGCCGACCCCCCGGGCCTCCATCAGCTCGACGACGCGGGACGGGCCCACGTCCTCGAGCGGCTGCCCGACATCGCCGCCGCGCTGTCCCACCTCGCGGGGCACGCCCCGGAGCCCGTCACCGCGTGACCCCCGACCGACCGTCCGACGAGCCCCGGCGCCGCAGGGGCGAGTGCACCCCACGAATCGAGGAATGACCATGGCGAGAGTTCCGCTCGAGATCACTCGACGAACCCTCCTCAAGTCCGGCCTGGCCGCCGGCGTGGCCGGAGCCATGGCCACGACGGCCGGGGCGACGCGCTCACCCGCGCACGCCGACATCCGCGACGACCGCTGGTTCGACGATGGCGACGTCGAGACGACGTACAACGCCTGCGACATGTGCCCGTGGCACTGCGGCGTCGTCGTCCGCACCGTCAACGGCGTCGTGCGCAAGATCGACGGCAACCCCCACGACCCCAAGAGCCGCGGCAAGCTCTGCCCCCGCGGGCAGGGCGGGGTCTCCTTCATGTACGACCCCGACCGCCTCCAGGCGCCGATGGTGCGCACCGGCGAGCGGGGCGAGGGCAAGTTCCAGGAGGTCGACTGGGAGTTCGCCCTCGACCTCATCGCCGACCGGCTCAACACGATCAAGGAGCGCTCGGGCCCCGAGGCCGTGGCGTTCTTCGGCCACACCGCCGGCGACTCGTGGTTCGCCGAGCACCTCCCCCAGGCGTGGGGCACGCCCAACGCCGCGAAGCCGTCGACCTCGCTGTGCATCTCCCCGCGCGACGAGGCCTCCCTCATGACCTTCGGCTTCCCGGTCGGGGGGCACGAGCCGCTCGACTGGGAGCAGCTCGAGTGCGTCGCCCTCATCGGCAGCCACATCGGCGAGGACGCCCGCAACACCGTCATGCAGGACTTCGCGAGTCTGCATGGCCGGGGCGGCACGATCATCTCCGTCGACCCGCGCTTCTCGAGCGCGGCCACGAAGGCCGACCACTGGCTGCCGATCAAGCCCAGCACCGATACCGCGCTACTGCTGGCCTGGCTCCACGTGCTCATCACCGAGGAGCTCTACGACGTCGAGTACGTCGAGGAGTGGGCGGCCGGCTTCAGCCAGCTCGCCGCTCACGTCGAGGACAAGACCCCCGAGTGGGCCTCCGAGATCACCGACCTCTCCCCCGAGCAGATCCGCAAGACCGCCCGTGCCATGGGTGAGCACGCGCCGAAGTCGGTGATCATGCCCGGTCGCCACGTGACCTGGTACGGCAACGACACCCAGCGCATGCGCGCGGTGATGCTCGTCAACGCCATCCTCGGCGCCTACGGCCGGGAGGGCGGCATGTACTTCAACGACACCCCCTTCATCAGCGACTTCCCCTACCCGCCGTACGCGATCGCCGGCAGCGCCGGCGGCTGCGCCGCCGATCCCGACGACGGCGACGACGATGACGACGAGCTCGGCGAGCTCGCCGTCGGGCCGACGGGCAAGGCCCGCGCCGACGGCGCCCAGGACACCTTCCTCCAGGGCCCCACGGCGATGCAGGAGCTCATCGAGCCGATGATCACCGGCGATCCCTACAGGATCGAGGCGCTCATCTGCTACGGGGTCAACCTCCTGCACTCGGTGCCGCTGCCCGAGCGCACGAAGGAGGCCCTCGCCGAGCTCGAGCTCTTCGTCGCCGTCGACGTCCTCCCCCAGGAGCACCTCGCCTGGGCCGACATCATCCTGCCCGAGGCGACGTACCTCGAGCGCTACGACGACCTCTACACGATGTCGCACCGCACGCCCTACATCGCCCTGCGCGAGCCGGCCGTCGAGCCGGCCCACGACACGAAGCCCGGCTGGTGGATCGCCAAGGAGCTCGGCGAGCGCATCGGCCTCGAGGCCTTCTTCGGGTGGGAGGACATCGAGGAGTACCTCGACGACCGCTTGCGCTCGGTCGGCTCGAACATCAACGACCTGCGCGCGCAGAACGGCGTGATCATCCAGGAGGGAAAGCCCTTCCTCGAGGACTACGAGGGCGCGAGCCCCTTCCCGACCTCCTCGGGCAAGATCGAGCTCTACTCGACGTTCCTCGAGGCCCAGGGCCTCGATCCGCTGCCGGAGTACGAGCCGGTCGAGGACCCGCCGGAGGGCTACTTCCGGCTCCTCTACGGGCGCCACCCCGTCCACACCTTCGCCAAGACGCAGAACACCCCCGAGCTCTACGAGCTCTTCCCCGAGAACGAGCTGTGGCTCAACGCCGACGCCGCCGCCGACCTCGGCATCGACGACGGCGACTACGTCACGCTCACGAACCAGGACGGCGCGAGCGACGGCCCGATCAAGGTGAAGGCGACCCAGCGCATCCGCCGCGACGCCGTCTTCATGGCCCACGGCCACGGCCACACCTCACCAGGGCTCACCAACGCCAACGGCAAGGGGGCGAGCGACACGAAGCTCATGACCCGCTACAACCTCGACCCCATCTGCGGCGCCGCGGGGATGCGCGTGAACTTCGTCCGCCTCGAGAGCTCGGAGGCCTGAGATGCGATCGATCTTCCTCCTCGACCTCACCCAGTGCATCGGCTGTGAGGGCTGCGTCATCGCCTGCAAGGTCGGCAACGAGCTGCCCGAGGACGTCACCTACATCGAGATCAGCGAGCAGGTCCACGGCACGTTCCCGAACCTCTCGGGCGGCTTCGCCAACCACCGCTGCTACCACTGCACCGACGCCGCCTGCGTCAACGTCTGCCCCACCGGGGCGCTGTTCCAGGAGGACGAGCTCACCCGGGTCGACAGCAGCCTCTGCAGCGGCTGCCAGTACTGCGTGCGGGCCTGCCCCTACGACGTCCCGGTCATGGTCGACGGTGTCGCGACGAAGTGCGACGGCTGCCGCGACGTCACGAAGGCCGGGGGCACGCCGTGGTGCGTGCAGACCTGCCCGAGCGACGCGCTGAGGTTCGGCCCGCGCGACGAGATCACCGCCGAGGCGCACCAGCGGGCCTCGGTCATGCGCGAGAAGTACCCCAGCGCACAGGTCTACGGCGAGAGCCAGACCGGCGGGCTCGGCCTGCTCGTCGTCGCCCCCGAAGACCCCGACGAGCTCGGCCTGCCCGCCGACCCCCAGGTCCCGTTCATCTCGACGGTCTGGCAGGACATCGTCAAGCCCGGGGGCTTCGCGATCACCGGCTTCTCGATCGTCGCCGCAGGCTTCGCCGGCATCATCGCGCGACGCAACCACATGAAGGAGCTGCGCGAGCTCGCGGAGCAGGGTGCGGCGCCTTCCCACGACGGCCACGACGACGGTGAGGTGCAGCAGTGAGCGAGACCACCGCGACCCCGGTCGCCGAGCAGCCCGAGCCCCCCGCCAGCGACGAGCAGATCCTGCGCTACCGCCCCGGGCAGCGCTACATCCACCTCCTCGTCGCGGTGTCGTTCACCGTGCTGTTCCTGAGCGGCCTGCCGCTCATCTTCGAGCCGCTGTCCTTCCTCGCCGCCGGGGGGTACTCGCGGATCGTGCACCGCGTCGCCGCGGTGGCGTTCATGGCCGTGCCGATCCTCTACTTCATCGTCGACCGCGAGGGCGCCAAGGAGCTCATCCGCGAGTCGTTCGTCTTCGAGCGTGACGACTTCCGCTGGCTGATGCAGATGGGGCAGTACGCGCTCGGCAACGCCAAGGACATGCCACCGCAGGGGCGGCTCAACGCCGGGCAGAAGCTCCACCACGCCCTCGTGATGGTCCTCTCCGCCGGCGTCGTCTTCTCCGGGCTCCTGCTGTGGATCGGCCCGTTCGAGATCGACGCGCCGCTGCAGGCCTGGACCGTGGTCATCCACAACGTGACGATGGGCGCGCTCGTGCTCCTGCTCGTCGGCCACGTCTACTTCACGGTCGTCTACAAGGCGATCAACAACATGCACACCGGCTACATGCCTCGCTACAAGGCGAGGATCGAGCACCAGAAGTGGCTCGCCGAGCTCGAGGAGCAGAAGGGCTCGTCCTCGGCGACCGACACGACGCACACCACCGACTCGAGCGCCGAGGCGCGCGAGGACTGACCCGCACCACCAGAGCCGAGATCCGCCGCCGCACCGGCGGCACGAGCACAAGGGAGATGCACCATGCACAGACTCAGCCTGCGGTCGCTGCTCGCGGCCCTCGTCGTCCTGCTCATGGTCCTCGCGGCCTGCGCCGAGGACGACGCCGACGAGGTCGCCGAGGAGGAGGACGGCGACGAGGACCTCGCGCTCGACCTCGACGACGACGAGGACGACGACGCCGTGGAGGAGGAAGAGCCCGAGGAGGACGACGAGGTCGTCGAGGAAGACGAGGACTTCGACATCGTCGAGGCCGTCGACGCCTACGCGAGCACGCTGCCCGACGGATGGGGCTTCGAGACCGACGTCGAGGCCTTCAAGGACGCCGCCGAGGTGGAGGGCACGGTCATCATCGACGTGCGCAGCGACGACGAGGTCGCCGAGTCCGGCGTGATCCCCGGTGCGACGCACATCCCGCTGCGTGAGCTCGGGGAGAACCTCAACGTCATCCCGACCGACCAGCCGGTCTGGGTCTACTGCCTCAGCGGCTGGCGCGCGGGGCTGGCGCACTCCTCCCTCGGGCTCATCGGCTACGACAACGTCACGGCGTTCCTGCCCGGCTCGGCCGGCTGGGAGGCCGAGGGCGAGGAGTTCCCCGACGAGCAGGTCGAGCTCGAGGACGTCGGCGAGCCCGACGCGCAGCCCGAGATGGTCGACGCCGTCAACGGCTTCCTCACGACGATCCCCGACGGCTACCTCACCAACGACCTCGACGAGGTCAAGGACGCGATGGACGCCGGCGCAACGCTCATCGACGTGCGCCAGCCCGACGAGTACGAGGAGGGGCGCATCGAGGGCGCGGTGTCGATCCCGCTGCGCGAGGTCGGCGCGAGCGTCGAGGAGGTGCCCGAGGACACCAACGTCATCGTCATGTGCCAGGTCGGTGGCCGGGCGGCGATGGGGTTGACGATGCTCCGCGTCATGGGCTACGACAACGCCGAGGGCTTCCCCGGCAGCTTCGCCGCGTGGGTCGAGGCCGGCGAGGCCGTCGTCGAGTAGCCACCCTTCCGCGACGCGACCTCACCAAGGGGGCGGGCCTCGGCCCGCCCCCTTCGTCGTGTCGCCGCGCCAGGCTGCGGGACGTTCAGCCCGAGTACCCCCTGCCCAGTCCCCGGCCGCAGCATCGACCGGCCCTGTGGGCCAAGGCCAGCCGACCCTCGTCGCAGGACACGCCCGCGCGCCATGCTCCGCCATCGACCCGCTCACCGCGCTCATCGGCGGGGCCGGCGATCCAGGAGCCCTCATGCCCGACGACGTCCTCAACAGCCTCAGCCCCCCACCGGCGTTCGACGCCACCCGGTGCGCCGGCGGCAGCGACGGTCTCGTGGGCTGCCGGGCCTGCGTCGAGACCTGCCCGTTCGAGGCGATCCGCGCCCGCCAGTACCCCGGCGGGACGACGATCACCATCGACGCCTGGGCGTGCCGCCGTTGTGGGGCGTGCACCGCGGCGTGCCCCGCCTCCGCACTCGAGCGGGCCTTCGACCCCGAGCCCGAGCTCCGCGCCGCGGTCGAGGCCGCTGTCGCCGACGCCGGCGAGGGCGCGCTCGTCGCGCTCGGCTGCGCCGCGACCGCCGCCCGCCTCGCGGGTCGCGATGGGCTCGCTGCGGTCGCGCTCCGCTCGATCCTCACCGTCGACGAGACCCTGCTCGTCCACGCGCTGCGCGCCGGCGCCTCCGGCGTCGCCGTCATGCCCTGCGCGAGCTGCGACCACGGGGCCGCGGCGCTGCTGTCCCGTCCCGTCGAGCTCGCCCGCAGCCTCCTCGCTGACGAGGCCGCGGTCGCGGTCATCGCCGACGACGCCAGCACCGCGGTCGACGAGGCGCTCACGGCCCTCGCCGAGGCGCGCGGTGGTCACCGCCACCTCGAGCCCGTCACGAGGCCGGTGCTGCGCGAGCGCGCGACGCGCCGCGAGGCGCTCGCCGCCCTGCTCGACGACGATCTCGCCCCCCAGACCGCGACGCTGCCGCCCGAGCTCGTCACCTTCGGAGAGGTCACCGTCGACGCCGAGGCCTGCAGCATGTGCGGCGCGTGCGCGCGGACCTGCCCGACCAACGCCCTCGGGCTCGACGCGGCCGAGGGCCGTCTCACCTTCCGCGGCGTCGATTGCGTGGCCTGCGGGCTCTGCGCCCAGGCCTGCCCCGAGGATGGAGCCCTGTCGCTGACCGTCGGCGCCGAGCACGCCGAGGACCTCGGTGAGCGCCGAACCCTCGTCGGCGACGCCGTCGTGCGCTGCGCCGGCTGCGGCGACCCCTACCTGCCGGCCCGCCTGCTCGCCCATGCCCAGCGCCTCGTCACCGAGGCGACCGGCGCGCTGCCCGCCACGAGCCGCCAGCTCGAGCTCTGCCCCTCGTGCAAGGAGATCGACCCGGGAGGCGCGGCCCGCACGGCCGTCAACGAGGGGCCGGCCGAGCCGGCGGGCGTCGGGCGCCGGGGCTTCCTCAAGGCCCTCGGGGCCACGACCGCGGGCGCGGCGCTCCTGCCGCTGCTCAGCGGCCGCCCCGCCGCCGCGAGCGCGCCCGAGGACGCGACCCCCGATCCGGCGAAGCGCTGGGGCATGGTCATCGACCTCGAGCGCTGCATCGGTTGCCACGCCTGCACGAACATCTGCAAGGCCGAGAACCAGGTGCCGCTGGGGGCCTACCGCGACTGGGTCGAGGAGCACGAGCTCGGCAGCGGCACCCACGAGGCGCGGCCCTACTTCCTGCCGAAGCTCTGCAACCAGTGTGACGACCCCTGGTGCCTGCGGGCCTGCCCGACCGGGGCGATCTACCGCCGGGCCGACGGCATCATCGACCTCGACTCCTCCATCTGCCTCGCGTGCCAGGCGTGCATGCACGCCTGCCCCTACGCGCAGACCTTCTACAACCCGGCACGCAACACCGCCGACAAGTGCAACTTCTGCTCGCACCGCATCGACGCCGGCCTGAGACCGGCGTGCGTCGACATCTGCCCCAGCCAGTGCCGCATCTTCGGGGACCTCAACGACCCCGACAGCCCGGCCTCGAAGGTGCTCGCGGGCCGTGAGACCACAGGCCTGCGCCAGCAGCTCGGGCTCGGACCGAACGTGCGCTACGTCGGCCTGCCCGGCGAGCTCGACCGCTAAGGGGACCCCGATGACCGAGCTCATCCACCTGCTCGCGAGCAGCCCGTTCACCGGCGGGCAGGAGTACGTCTACCCGAACGAGGCTGTGCACTGGCAGGGCGCGGTGTGGGCCTACCTCGCCCTCACCGGCTTCGGCAGCGGCAGCCTCATCATCTCCATCCTCCCGCGCCTGCCGTGGGCGATGGACGCGCCCTCGCTCGCGCGGCTGCGGCGCATCGCGCTCATCACCGCCCTGGCCTGCTTCCTCGTGATCCCCCTCGGCGTGCTCGCCAACGAGTTCCAGCCGGCGCGGATGTGGCGCGTCGTCGTCTTCCCCAACGTCCAGTCGGTGATGCCCTGGGGCGCCTACGCGCTCGCCGCGCTCATCCTGCTCACGGTGTTCCATCTCTGGCACATGCACCGCCCCGAGATGGCCTGGGCCGCGTCGGTGCGCTCCGACCTGCTCGGCAAGGTCTACGGGTTCCTCGCCTTCGGCTACGACCTCGACGATCCACCGAAGGAGCTCAGCGAGCGCACCGAGCGGGCGCTGCACACCGCCCGCATCGTCGCCGAGATCAGCTTCGTGGCGTACTCCGGGTTCCTGCTGTCGACGCTCGTGCTCGTGCCCTACGGCATCTGGAGCACGCCGCTGCTCGGCCCGCTGTTCTTCTTCATGGCGATGGCCTCGGGCTACGCCTGGCTGCTCTTCGTCGGGATCACCACGGGCTTCCTGCGCGAGCACCCGCGGATGATGCGCCTGCTCGCCGGCAGCGGCGCGACGTTCTTCGCGGGCTACCTCATGCTCCGGCTGTGGGAGCTCGGGTTCTCGGCCTACATCGACGACAACGTCTGGCCCGCGGTGGCCGAGATCACCTTCGGGGTCTACGGCTGGAGCTTCTTCGGCATCGAGGTCCTGCTCGGCGGCCTCGTCGTCGTCGCCCTGCTGGCGGTGGCGGCGTGGACCCCCGACGAGGGCAAGGCCTTCCAGTTCGCCGTCGTCGCGAGCGTGCTCGGCATGCTCGGGATGCTCGTCGCGCGCTGGCACCTCGTCATCGGCGGGCAGCAGATGTCGCGGACCCTCGAGGGCGTCGTGCCCGCCGACATCGGCTTCTGGGGCGAGCAGGGCTGGCTCGCGGCGATCGCCCTCCTCGTCTTCACCCTCACCGCGGCCGGGGCAATGCTGTGGTTCCTGCCCTACCGGGGGGCGAAGCACAACACGAGCGCGGTCGACGAGTCCAAGCCGCCAGAGGAGCTCGCCAAGGCCAAGCGCGACGACCGGCGCCGCTTCCTCACCGTCCTCGGCGGCCTCGGCGTCGGCGCCGCCGGCGGCTACGCGACGGTGCGCAACCTCGTCGCGCCCCGCTACGAGCCGAGGGAGCCCGGACCGGGGCCGAGCGAGGACGAGGCCGTCGTCATCAACTCGATCTGCCTGTCCTGCGACGCGCGCTGCGGCACCCGCGCGGTCGTGCGCGATGGACAGGCGAGGACGCTCTTCGGCAACCCCTTCCACCCCGCGAACACGATGAACCAGCCGCTGCCCTACGAGAGCACGCTGGAGGAGTCGCTGCGCGCGAGCGGGTCGCTCTGCATGAAGGGCGTGTCGGGCCTGCAGTACCTCTACGACCCCTACCGGGTGCGCCTACCGCTCAAGCGCAGTGGTGAGCGCGGCTCCGGTGAGTTCGAGACGATCAGCTGGCAGCAGCTCATCGACGAGGTCGTCGAAGGCGGACGACTCTTCGCCGACGCCGGCGACGACCGCGAGGTCGAGGGCCTGCGCGCGCTGTCGGCGACCGACCCGATCGACCCCGACGCGCCCGAGCTCGGGCCGTCGGCCAACGGCCTCGTGTGGAACACCGGGCGCGGGCAGACGCCGCGCACGTCGTTCATCCAGCGCTTCCTCGGCTCGATCGGCTCGACGAACTACGTCAGCCACACCGACCTCTGCCAGATGAACTGGTACACCGCGAACTACCTCTTCACCGGGCGCTACAACTACGACCCCGAGCCAGGCTCGGTCAACCAGCTCTTCGGCGACATCGTCAACGGCGAGCTCATGCTCATGTTCGGCGTGAGCCTCGGCGCGGGCTGGAAGCCCGGCGTCAACACCTCGGCGCCGATCCTCGCCAACCGCCACGCCGACGGCGACGGCAAGGTCGTGCTCATCGACCCCTACGCCCAGCACGCGCGGCACTACGTCGACGAGTGGGTGCCGATCAAGCCGGCCACCGACGCGGCGATGCTCCTCGCGATGATGCAGTGGATCCTCGCCAACGAGCGCGAGGACGCCGCCTACCTCGAGAACTGCTCCGCCGAGGCCGCCGAGGCCGACGGGGAGCCGTCCTGGACCAACAGCGCCTTCCTCGTCGTCGTCGAGGAGGGCCATGAGCACCAGCACCGCTTCCTGCGCGCCGGCGACGTCGGCATCGACCGGATGGTGCCCTACGGCGAGGGCGACGACGAGGTCATGGTCGACGCCTACCTCGTCGTCGACCCCGACACCGGCGAGGTCACGCCGAACGTCGACGTCGACGCCGGCGAGCTCTACGTCGACACGACCGTCGACCTCGACGACGGCAGCAGCGTCGCGGTGAAGTCGAGCCTGCAGCTGCTGCGCGAGGAGGCCGAGAGCCGCAGCATCGAGGAGTGGGCGGAGATCTGCGAGGTGCCCGCCGAGCAGATCACCGGCCTCGCCGAGGAGTTCGTGAGCCACGGCCGCAAGGCCACGGCCTCGTGCTACCGCGGGGCGACGATGCACGCCCAGGGCGTCTACGCCGGGCTCGCGGTCAACATGCTCAACGCGCTCATCGGCAACCTCAACCGCAAGGGCGGGGTCGTGCGCAACCAGGGCGGTCCCGGCTGGGACAGCGGGCTCTACGACCTCGCGACCGTCGAGGACGCCCCGGGGCCCTCGGGTGCGCACATCTCGCGGATCTCCGGGCGCTCGGACGTCTTCTACGAGCAGACCGCCGAGGCCGACGCCAAGGCCGAGGCCAACGGCGGGGACCCCTACCCCTCCGAGCGGCCCTGGTATCCCTTCACCCACGCCGGCATCACCACCGAGGCGCTCGCCGGCGCCGACCAGGCCTACCCCTACCCCGTGAAGGTCTGGATCAACTACTACGTCAACCAGCGCAACTCCGTGCCCGGCGGCAAGCGCTTCGAGGAGACCTTCGCCGACCCCGACAAGATCCCGCTGTTCATCTCGGTGGACACGACGATCAACGAGTCGAGCGTCTACGCCGACTACATCGTCCCCGATGTGATGTTCCTCGACGGGCAGTACGGCTTCATGGGGCAGCAGACCGCGGCCTGCACCGCGCCGGGCTCGGCGATCCGCCAGCCCGTCGTCGAGCCGCTGACCGGACGGACCGATGACGGCCGGGCGATGATGCTCGAGACCTTCCTCATCGACTGCGCCAAGGAGCTCGGGCTTCCCGGCTTCGGACCCGACGCGATCCCTGGTGACCCCGAGGGCCCCCACGCCGGGCAGGCCTTCCCGCTGGAGAAGGCCGAGGACTACTACGTCCGCGCGATCGGCAACTTCGCGCACAACGCCGCGACCCCCGAGGCGCCCGACGAGGAGATCACCTACGCCGAGCGCTTCCCCGTGGCCTCCCACCGGGAGGTCCTCACCGACGAGGAGTGGCGCCAGGCTGCCTACGTCCTCGTGCGCGGCGGCTACTTCGAGGCGCCCGAGGCCGCCTGGGACGACGAGGAGCGCCACACCATCGGCGTCGAGGTCGACCCGCTCTACGGCCTGCAGATGTGGCACGAGGTCTTCGGCTCGACGGCGGAGTCGACGACCGGCAGGCTGCGCTACGGCACCGCGACCTACCGGGAGCCCGACGACGGCATGGGCCGCAGCCTCGCCGAGGCCGACGCCGAGGAGTTCCCCTTCACCGTGACGACGTTCCGCGAGTCGACGCGGACGAAGGCCCGCACCGCCTACGACTACTGGGCGCACGAGACCCACCCACGCAACCACGTGCAGATCAACCCCGACGACGCTGCCGACCTCGGCATCGCCGACGGCGACGTCGTGCGGATCTCCTCGCGCTCGGGCAGCGTCGACGGCGCCGCCCGGCTGACCTCACGGGTGCGGCGCGGCTCGATCGCCGGCACGCACCACTACGGGCACCGCCAGCAGGGCGTGAGCGACTGGCGGATCGCCGGCGCCGAGGACGCGATCCTCGGCGCACGGGTCGCCAGCGACGTCCTGCACGGCGACCATCCGCAGATCGTCGACGGCGACCTCGTCAAGGGCGATCCACGGCGGTCCTCGGCGGGGTTCATGGTCAACGACGCGATGCGCCGCAACGACGACGTGCTCGCCGACACCCCGCTCGTCGACAACGTCGGCGGTGGGACGGTCTTCCTCGACACCCGCGTCAAGGTCGAGCGGGTCGACACCGCCTAGCGCCCGACGCGCTGCGACCGGCATTCGGCCCGGGGGGAGGCACTCCCCCCGGGCCGCTCCTTGCGCCGGCGCTCCGCTTGGGCGCTCAGCGCTTGACGGGCTTGCCGCCCCCCGCGCGGGAGACCGCGACGATGGCGAGGACGACCCCGAGCGCGGCGATCGTCGAGAGGATCACCGTCGACCAGGGAAAGCCCTCGTCGTCGGCGCCGCCGTCGGCCGCCGCGACCTCGTCCCCTTCAGCGTCGTTGTCGACGGGCGGGCCCACGGTCTCGGCGAGCTCGGCCTCGATGTCGTCGGCGATCTGCTCGGTGTAGCCGATCCAGACCTCATCGCCCACGACGAAGGCCGGCACCGCGGAGGCGTCCTCGCCGCGCTCGGCGAGCGTCGAGACGAAGCGCTCCTGGTTCTCCTCGTCGTACCACACCTCGTACCTCGCGACGTCGACCTCGGGGCTGGTCTCCTCGAGATCGTCGAGCCAGTCGGCGGCGACCTCGCAGACCGGACAGCCGTCGCCCCAGAAGTAGAGGAGGTCGGCGTCCTCCTGCGCCGATGCGGGCGCCGCCAGGGCGAGGACGCCGACGAGCAGCGCCGCGAGCGCGAGGGCGCCCAACGCGAAGGCCGAGTGGAGCCCGGCGAGTCGGTCGGTGCGCATCGCGGTTCCTTCCAGGTGGCGGGCAGCGCCTGCGGGACCGCAAGCCGGTGCCCGTGCCGACGGATCGTACGGGGCCTCCCCGACAAGCCTGCCACACGGCCCCCGCGCCCCCGGGACCTTCGCCCCGGCCCCGGGCGTCGTTGGGACCGCATCGGGGCGCGGTGGTTGACGTCGCGACGGGAGCCCCTACAGTTCAAGGGGCGTTGATTCAACGATGGTTGGATCAATGTCCGCTGGAGCATCGGGGCCCAACCCAGCCTCACCGAAGGAGGCGCACCCATGGACGAGCTCGCCCGCCGCGCAGGGCTCTTCAAGGCGCTCAGCGACCCGCTGCGCCTCGCGATCCTCGATCGTCTCACGGCTGGGCCCAGCTGCGTCTGCGACCTCCGCGACGAGCTCGACATCGCCGGCAACCTCCTCTCGCATCACCTCAAGGTCCTGCGGGAGGCCGGTCTCGTCCGCGCCGAGCGGCAGGGTCGGTGGGTCACCTACGCCATCGAGACCGACGCGCTCGAGGCCGCCCGCGAGGCCCTGCCCGGCGAGCCCGTCGCGCTGGTCGAGGCCTGAGGGCGCCCCCAACCGTCCGCACGCACACCACGTCATACCGAGGTCCCCGTGAGCGACCGCCACGACGCGACGACCGACACCACCGCCCCCGACGAGGCTCCGGGGGGCGAGCCGACCGCGACGGCGGCCACCCGCGACGCCACCGCCGAGGCGGCGGCGTCGCGGCGGCGCAGTCTCGCGCTGCTCGCCGGCGGCGCGGCGCTGTGGACGCTGCTCTACGTCGTCAACGAGCCGGTGTGGGACGCCGTCATCGGTGGTCTCGCCGGCCTCGACCTCGAGAGCCGCCTCGGCCACGCGGTGCACTTCTTCTTCTACGACGTCGTGAAGATCATGCTGCTCGTCGGCGGGCTCATCTACGTCATCGGCCTGCTGCGCAGCCACATCTCCCCCGAGCGCGTCCGCGCGGCGCTCGCCGGGCGGCGGGCGATCACCGGCTACGTCGTCGCCGCCTCGTTCGGCGCGATCACGCCGTTCTGCTCGTGCTCCTCGGTCCCGCTGTTCATCGGCTTCGTCGCCGCCGGCGTGCCGATCGGGGTGACGCTCACCTTCCTCATCACGAGCCCGCTCATCAACCAGGTCGGCGTCGTGATGCTGCTCGGCATGTTCGGCTGGGAGGTGCCGGTGCTCTACGTCGCCACCGGCATGACGATGGCCGTGGCCGCCGGGCTGCTGCTGTCCCGCCTCGACCTCGACCGCTGGGTGGAGCCCTTCGTCTTCGACACCCCCGTCGGGCAGATCAGCGCCGCCGACGACAAGCCCTCCCTCGCCGACCGCATGGAGGCGGCCAAGACCGAGACCGTCGACATCGTGAGGAAGATCTGGCCCTACGTCCTCGTCGGCATCGGCCTCGGCGCGATGATCCACGGCTGGCTGCCCGAGGACTTCTTCGCCGCCCACGCCGGCCCCGACAACCCCTTCGCCGTGCCGGTCGCCGCGATCGCGGGGATCCCGCTCTACGCCAACGTCGCGAGCGTCGTCCCCCTCGTCGAGGCCCTGTGGGCCAAGGGCATGGGCCTCGGCACGCTCATGGCCTTCATGATGAGCGTCGTCGCGCTGTCGCTGCCCTCGCTCATCCTGCTCAAGCGCGTGCTCAAGACCCCGCTCATCGTGATCTTCACCGCCGTGGTGACCGTCGGCATCCTCGTCATCGGCTACCTCTTCAACCTCGTCGTCTGACCCCACCCGCCCGCACGACCCGACCCGCCCCCTCTGAGAAGGAGACCCGCGACATGATGGACATCAAGGTGCTCGGCCCCGGCTGCGCGAACTGCGTCAAGCTCGAGGAGCAGACCCGCAAGGCCCTCGACGACCTCGGCACCGAGGCCACGATCGAGAAGGTCACCGACATGGCTGAGATCATGAGCTACGGGATCATGTCGACCCCGGGGCTCGTCGTCGACGGCGAGGTCGTCGTCAGCGGCAAGGTCCCCTCGGCCAAGGCGATCGGCAAGCTCCTCAGCGCCTAGGCCCCGCCGCACCTGAGCCGTCGAGGGCGGCGCCCGACGCCACGCGTCAGGCGCCGTCTTCGTCGTCGAGGGGCGAGCGCAGCCAGGAGAGCATCTGCCGCAGGGCCTCGTAGGCCTCGAGACGCGCGGCGTCGGTGCCGTCGGCCTCCGCCGCGGCGACGCGCTCCCACATGCGCTCGACGGTCGGCGGGCCGACGGCGAGCAGCGCCTCGGAGCCCTCCGAGGCCCAGCGCACGAGCACGTAGCGCACGAGCGCGCCGACGGGGATGTTCGTGGCCGCCGACAGGGCGCGCAGCGTCGGCAGCGGATCGACGCGGGTGCGCTCGGCGACGTCGGCCTTGAAGTTCGCGTCGGGGTCATCCGGCGCCCACGAGCCGGTGTAGCGCTCGAGGCGGACGTCGTCGCTCACGAGGTCGCCACCGGGTCGCGCAGGACGGGGCAGGACATGCAGCGCGGGCCACCACGACCCCGCGGGAGCTCCGAGCCCGGCACGGCGAGGACCTCGATGCCGGCCTCCTCGAGGCGGCGGTTCGTGTCGACGTTGCGCTCGTAGGCCACGACGACGCCGGGGCGCAGCGCGAGGGTGTTGTTGCCGTCGTCCCACTGCTCACGGTCGGCGGCGACCTCGTCCTCGCCGGTGGTGATGACCCGCAGCCGGTCGACGCCGAGGCCCTCGGCGAGCGCGGCGACGAGGTCGGGCTCGGCGCGCACGGTCATGCGCCGCCCGCCCGGCTCGAGACGGTGCACCGTCGCGGCCTGCTCGATGCGTGGCCACAGCACGACGGCGTCGCGGTCGACGACGGTGAGGACGGTATCGAGGTGCATCGTCCCCCGGGTCTTCGGCAGGTCGACGGCGAGCACGACATCGACGGCGTCGGCGGCGAACAGGCGCGCGGCGAGGTTCTCCACGGCCACGGCGTGGGTGCGCTCGCTCACCCCGACGGCGATGCAGCGCTCGCTCAGGACGAGGACGTCGCCGCCCTCGATCGTCGCCGGCTCGTAGCTGCGCTCCTGCCCGCCGTACCACACCGTGTCGGCGAGCCCCGCGAAGTCGGGGTGGTGCCGATAGATCGTGCGCCAGAGGTGCCGCTCGCCACGGCGGGCGACGCGGTGCATCGGGCTCTCGACGACCCCTGAGCCCACCCACGCCGAGGGGTCACGGGTGAACACCGCGTTGGGCAGCGGCGGCACGAGGAAGGCCGTCGGCCCGAGCACCCCGCCGGCGAAGCCGTCCCTGGCGCCGGGCACCTCGCCGACGGTGACCCCGCCGAGGAGGTGGCGGGCGAGCTCGTCGTCGTCGAGGGCGTCGAGGTGGGCGCGCACCCCCTCGACGAGCTCGGTGCCGCAGGCGTCGACGGTGGCGACCCCGGCGATGGCCTCGGCGCGCGCGGCGGGCCGCGCGACGGTCTCGGCGAGGAGGTCGGCGAGGTGGCGCACGCGCACCCCCTCGCGGGTGAGCGTCTCGGCGAAGGCGTCGTGCTCCTCCTGGGCCTTGCCGACCCAGACGAGCTCGTCGAAGAGCAGCTCGTCCTTGTTCGCCGGCGTCAGACGCCGCAGCTCGAGGTCGGGGCGGTGCACGACCACCTCGCGCAGGCGCCCGACCTCGCTGGCCACCGCGGGGATCCGTCGACTCACGTCCATGGGCGGGCAGCGTAGCGGCCGCCGCGCCCTCGCCGCGCTCCCCCTGCCCGCGGCGCTCCGGGACCCTAGACTCGACCTCGCCCGTCGGCCTCGACGGTGGAAAGGTGGCGCGTCGTGCTCGGCTTCCTCATCATCGGCGCGATCGGCCTCGCCCTGCTCATCGTCGCGCTCATCTTCGGCGAGATCCTCGACATCTTCGACGTCGACGCCGCCGGCGGCCTGCTCTCCGGGCCGGTCATCGCGTCGTTCCTCGCGGCCTTCGGCTTCGGCGGGGCGCTCACGATGAACGCCACCGACGTCGGGGTGACCGGGGGCGCGCTCGCGGGCCTCGCGAGCGGCGTCGTCGTCGGTGGGATCGCGGGGGGGCTCACGCGCTCGCTCATGCGGATGCCGACCGACGAGTCGGTGCGCACGGGCGACCTCGTCGGCGCCACCGCCGTCGTCGTCACCCCGATCCCCGAGGGCGGCTTCGGCGAGGTCAACGTCAGCCACCTCGGGCAGACGATGAAGTACAACGCCCGCGCCAGCGAGCCCATCGACGTCGGCACGCCCGTCGAGGTCACCGCCGTGCTGTCCTCCTCCGCGCTCATGGTCGCCCCCCTCGAGCGCTGATGCCCGTCCGCCGCGCCCACCGGAGCCGCTGATGATCTCCTTCTTCTTCGACACCCCCCTCGTCGCCGGGATCGTCGGCGGGGTCGTCCTGCTCGTCCTCGTCGTGTACCTCATCGTCCGGCGCATCGCCGTGGCCGGGCCCAACGAGGCGTTCATCATCACCGGCCGCAAGGGCGAGGGGGCGGTGAAGAACCCCGAGACCGGCGAGGTCTCGACCGACCTCTCGGGACAGAAGGTCGTGATGGGCGCGAGCGTCTTCGTGCTCCCGTTCATCCAGAAGCTCCACGTCCTCGACCTCTCGAGCCGGCGCATCTCCGTGGGCGTGCGCGGCGCGGTGAGCCAGCAGGGCGTCAAGACCGACCTCGAGGGCGTCGCGATCGTCAAGGTCGGGGGCAACGAGGACTCGATCCGCGCCGCCGCGCAGCGCTTCCTCACCCAGCAGGACGACATCGTCCCGTTCACCCAGGAGGTCCTCTCGGGCTCGCTGCGCGCGATCGTCGGCCGGCTCACCGTCGAGGAGATCATCCGCGACCGCGCGGCGTTCGCCTCCGAGGTCGCCGAGGAGGCCGAGACGAGCCTCACCAACCAGGGCCTGACCCTCGACACCTTCCAACTCCAGGACATCCAGACCGAGGGCACCTACCTCGCCGACCTCGGGCGACCCGAGTCCGCCCGCGTCGAGCAGGAGGCCGAGATCGCCGAGGCGCGCGCCCGGCAGGCCTCCGAGGAGGAGCGCTACCGCGCCGAGGAGCAGATCGCCAACGCCGAGCGTCAGCTCGAGCTGCGCAAGGCCGAGATCAAGGCCGAGACCGACGAGGCCAAGGCGCAGGCCGACGCCGCCGGGCCGCTGCGCGAGGCCGCGCGCAACCAGGAGGTCGTCGCCGAGCAGGAGCGCGTCGCCGAGCGCGAGGCGAGCCTGCGCGACCGCCAGCTCGACGCCGAGGTCCGCCGGCCCGCCGAGGCCGAGCGCTTCCGCGTCGAGCAGGAGGCCGAGGGCCAGCGCAACGCGACGATCTTCGAGGCCGAGGCCGAGCGCGATCGGCGCGCGAAGATGGCCGAGGCCGTCGAGCTCGAAGGCCGCTCGGAGGCCGAGGCGATCCGCGCGAAGGGCGAGGCCGAGGCCGAGGCGCGGGAGAAGAACGCCGAGGCCTTCCGCCTCTACGGCGAGGCGGCGATCATCGACCTGCTCACCGGCGTGCTGCCCGACGTCGTGCGCGCGGCGAGCGAGCCGATGAGCGAGATCGAGAGGATGACGGTGATCTCGACCGACGGCGCCTCGAGCCTCGCGAAGAACGTCGCGTCGAACCTCGAGCAGGGCCTGCAGATCGGCTCGGACCTCACCGGCGTCGACCTGCGCGGGCTCTTCGCCCGCCTCGGCGGGCAGGGCGAGGGTGACGCGCTCACCAAGGCGGCCGACGCCGCCGCGACGGTGCGCGACGAGCA
>PWFH01000221.1 GCA_003553795.1 Egibacter sp.
GGTGGTGGCGGCGTCGGGGGTGGCGGCGGCGTCGGGGGCGGACGCGGCAGCGTCGGCCGGCCCGCGCGCGGAGGCGAGCGTCCAGCCCCCGAGGGCCTCGGCGCCGGCGTCCATGAGGAACGTCGAGTTCGCGAGCGTCTCGGCCAGCGCCTCGGCGGCCTCGGGGGCGACGGCGAGCAGGACGTCGTCGTCGCGGGCGACGAGGCGACCCGCGGCCCGCGCGCCACCCTTGGCGTCGAGGAAGAGGAAGTCGCGGACCTGCCCCGCGGCGAGGTCGGCGACGTGCTGGCTGAGCAGCGTGTGGAGGAAGGCGAGGCGCTCGCTGCCGGTCACACGCACGAGGCCGACGGGGCGGCGCGCGACGGCGAGGGCGGTGGGCTCGGACATGGCGCCCAGTCTGGCATCCGGGCGAGACGTTGCCGAGACGGCGCCGGGCTGCCATCCTTAGGCGCACGACAGAAAGGAGGTGGTCCAACGCAATGAGTTCTGATCAACGCGTGACCGTCGAGGTGATGAGCCGCTAGGCACCACCGGTCCTTTGAGGCATCCGACCGGATACTGCGGTGCCTCGCGAACACACCCTCATCACCCGCTCGTCGATCTGCGGGATGTGGTCACACCCGCCCACCCGGACCGCCTCCTTCGGGGAGCCACCGGGGACGAGAGCGAGATGACGGGTGCAGGATGCTCGGCGCCCGGGCCGCTTGCGGCCCGGGCGTCGTCATGTCCGGGGGGGGATCCCGGAAGTCGCCATGGGCGGGGGCCACGGCCAAGGGGCCCTCTTGCGCGGGGGGTGACCGCGAGGGCGCCGCGATGTGGGAAGGCACGGCGAGAGCACGTCTCCGCGGAGGGCGACGGCTCAGCGGCCGGGGCGGCCCTTGCGGATGAGCAGCCGGATCGCCGGGCGGCCGTGGCGGTCGACGGCCCGCTCGACGCCGAGCAGCTCATGGCCGGCCCGGTCGACCCAGCCGGCGAAGGCCGCGGGTGAGCCCGGCCCCTCGGCGAGGACCTCGAGCACCTCGCCCTCGCGCAGCCGCGTGACCTCGCGCATCGCCCTCACGACACCGTCCTCGCGGGGCAGCCCACGGGCGTCGACGCGGTGCCCGGGTTGGGGCGCGCGACGGCCCCTCGCAGCGGTCTCCACCGGGCGCACCCGCACCGTCGGCTCCCCGTCGGCCGGCGCCTCGCCCGGCGCGCTCGTCACCGGCGCGCCGGCGCCGGCGAAGGCCCCCTCGAGCAGGCCGCGGGCCAGCGCCTCGGCGAGCGCCGGGCGCACCTCGGCGACGTCGGCGAAGGCCGCGGCGAGCCCGGCGACCTCGACCCCCTCAGCGGAGGCGCGACGCACCCGCGCCTGCGGGGCGTGGGGGCGCAGCGCCCGGATGACGACCTCCGCGGTCGCCCCGAGCGGACGCGGCTGCTCCGGGGCGAGCGGGGCGACGAGCCGACGGCCCTCGACGGCACCGACCTCGTGGGCCCGGGACTCCGCAGGACGGTCGGTCGCCACCGGCGGGTCGGGGTCGGCGAGCGCGGCGAGCAGGCGCACCTGCAGGCTCGAGGCGCCGCCGCCGGCGACCGACGGCGAGGCGGGGTCCTCGTCGACGGCGCAGTAGAGCTTCGCCGGCCGGCCTCCGCCGGGGTGGCGGCGCAGCCCCACGGCGAGCAGCCCGGCGTCGGCGAGGGTCTCGAGGTGGGTGCGCGCGACGTTGGGGTGCAGCCCGAAGCGCGCGGCGACCTCGCGGACCGTCGTCGGGGAGCCCTCGGCGCGCAACTGCTCGTAGATCCCCTGCCGCGTCACACTGCCCAGCGCCCGCTCGACGCTGACCCTGCTGTCACGGCGCTGAAGGCCGTGGCCATCGTCGGCCACGGTGGCGATCGGCGCGTCATCGCGCGCAGGAGCGGACATCGAGACACCCAACTTCTCGAGCAGGCGCACACCCCCAAGGACATGCGGCGCGGAGCGCACAGCGTGCCACAGCACCGTGCCGCGAGAGAAGGGTCCCGTCGTGCAGCCAGTGAGAACGGTGCGAAGTCAGCGCAGTGCGTCGACGAGGACCGGGGCGAGCGGTGCGGCGACGGCGACGGCTCCAAGGGCGAGGAGGACCACCCCGGCGGCGACGTCACCCGGCCGGGCGAGGGCGCCGCGCAGGGTGCCCGCGGCGGCCACCCCGAGAACCGCGAGGGCACCGAGCCCGGTGAGGGCCTCCCCGCGGAGGTCGAGCAGCCCCGCGAGGTGCATCCCGAGCCCGGCGAGCAGCGTGACCGCGCCCGCACCACCGAGGACCTGCCCGGGCGAGAGCGGAGCGCCGGCGAGGCGGATCGCGCCCGCGCGGCCGGCCTCGGCGGCGGCGACGAGCCCCGCGAGGGCGACCGCGCCGAGGGCGACCTCGCCCTCGAGCAGGACGAGGCCGGCCGCGCCGAGGCCGGGCAGGAGGCCGGCGAGCAGGCTGACCCCGAGGGCGAGCGCGACGCCCCGGCGGCGTGCGGCGAGGAGCACGAGGACGACGGCGAGGCCGAGGACCCCGACGACGAGGATCGGCAGCGCCGACCAGCGCCCGGTGAGCGCGAGCGCCGGGGTGCCGACGGCGAGGAGGAGGCTGGCCGGCAGCAGCGGGGTGGCCTGGGCGCGGTGCAGCAGCCCCTGCAGGTCGAGGACGAGCAGGACCGCCACGGCCACGGCGGCGACCTGCGGCGCGAGGGCGAGCCCCACCGCGCCCGCGGCGGCGAGGGCCGCCACGGCGCCGGCGCGGGGCAGGGGCACGCTCACCGGAGGGCTGCGGCCCCGCCGCTGAAGGGCGGCAGCAGCGCGACCTCGGCGCCCTCGTCGACCCACGCACGGTCGTCGTGGTCGACGACGTCGCCGTCGACGAGCACCGAGGAGGCCGCGAGGCGCTCGGCGAACGCCGGTCCGTAGCGCTGCTGCAGCTCGGCGAGCACGTCGGCGAGCGGACCCGGCTGGGCGGTGGTCTCCGAGGTCCCCGCCGCCTCGCGCAAGGCCGCGAAGCACCGCACCCGCACGCCCATCGCCTGCTCCTGTCTCAGTCGACGCCCGCACCCGGTGGGCACGGCGGCGGTGACCACCGCCCTCGCGTCACGTCGGTGGATGCTAGCGTTCCCAGCGTCCCGTCGGCCCTCGCAGGGGGATGCGCGCGTGCAGCTCCTGCTCCTCACCGAGCGCAATGGCGAGCCGGCCGAGGTCGCGCCGTCGCTGGCCTTCCTCGACCATGAGCTCACCTCCGCGCGCCTGACCCGCGAGTTCGACCCGGCGTCGCACCGCGACGTCGAGCTCGTCCTCATCGACGCCACCGCCAACCTCGGCGCCGCCGCCACCGCCTGCCGCGCCGTGGCCGCGCGCGCCGAGGGCCTGCCCGTGCTCGTCGTCGTCGGCGACGCCGCCCTCGCCGCGCTCAAGGCGAGCTGGGGCTTCGACGACTGGCTGCTGCCGAGCGCGCAGCCCGCGGAGATCGAGACGCGGATGCGCCTGGCCCGCGAGCGCTCGGCGACCGACCAGCCCAGCCGGGAGGCCAGCGTCGGGGACCTCTCCATCGACGAGGACACCTACATCGTCCGCCTGCGCGGCCGGCCGCTCGACCTCACCTTCCGCGAGTTCGAGCTGCTGAAGTACCTCGCGGGCAACCCCGGGCGGGTCTTCACCCGCGGCCAGCTCCTCCAGGAGGTCTGGGGCTACGACTACTTCGGCGGCACCCGCACCGTCGACGTCCACATCCGCCGGCTCCGCGCCAAGCTCGGCGCGGAGTACGAACAGCTCATCGGCACCGTCCGCGGCGTCGGCTACAAGCTCGACCCTCACGGGGCCTCGTCGTCGGGCCGGCCCGACGAGCGGGGCGCACCCGCCCCGTGAGCGCCCCGGCGCGCCCGATCGTCGTCGCCCACCGGGGGGCGTCGGCCGACGCCCCGGAGAACACCCTCGCCGCGATCGACCTCGCCGCCTCGCAGGGCGCCGACGTCGTCGAGGTCGACGCGCGGCTCTCCGCCGACGGTGCGCTCGCCGTCGTCCACGACGACACCCTCGAGCGCACGACCGACTGCGCCGAGGCGCTGCCGGCCAAGGCGCCCTGGCGGGTGGCCGACCTCACCGCCGCCGACCTCGCCGAGGTGCGCGCCGGCGTCCACGACGGGGTGCCCCAGCGGGTGCCCACCCTCGAGGAGGTCATCGACCGCACGCGCGCCCTCGGGCTCGGGCTGCTCGTCGAGCTCAAGCCCAGCGCCGCCGACGGCGCCCTCGAATCCGCCGTGGCCGCGGCGCTGCACGACGTCGGCGACGACGACTGGCTCGCCGAGCGCGTGCTGCTCGCCTCCTTCGACGCCGCGAGCCTCGACCGCGCCGGCGAGGCCATCGGCGCCCCGCGGCCCCAGCGCGCGCTCATCCTCGCCGGCCTCGTCGCCGCCGACGGGATCGTCACCGCCGCCGAGCCTGCCACCCCCGGCCTCGCCGCCCCCGGCATGGCCCTCGCCGAGGTGCGCGAGGCGGTCGCCGCCCGCGGCCTGGCCCACCTCGGCCTCGCCCTGCTCGGGATGTCGGGGCGCTTCGAGCACGACCTCGACGCGGCGACGGTCGCGTGGTTCCGCGCCGGCGGCGTCGAGCTCAACGTCTTCGCCAACACCGACGCGCAGCTCGCCGCCGCGCTCGACCTCGACCTCGCGAGCGTGCTCACCGACCACCCGGGCCGCGCCGTCGCCTTGCGGGCCGAACGGCGGGCCGCGCGCACGGGGTAGCGGGCGTCCGCTGCCACGCTGCTGGCTCGGCGGCGGCAGACCGCGACGCGCCGACCCGGCGACGGGAGACCGCGACGCGCCGGCTCAGGGCGCGGGATAGCGCAGGTCCGCCGCCGCGGCGTCGGGCGCGGGCGCGACCTCGTCCTCGTAGCACACCTCGTGGTAGGCGATCGTGAAGCCCTCGCGCTCGTAGAGGCGCACCGCGCCGGTGCTCGCCCGGTCGACGTAGAGCACCGCGAGCTCGCAGCCGCGGTCGTGGAGGTGGCGCAGCCCCTCGCGCAGCAGCGCCTTGCCGAGGCCGAGGCCCTGCGCGGCGGGATCGACCCCGAGGATGTAGACCTCGCCGACGGGCTCGTGGGCGGGGACCTCCTCGGTGTCGTGGCCGTGGTACTTCGTCCAGTGGAAGCCGAGGAGGCGCTCGCCGCGCCAGGCCAGGAGCACGTCGTCGGGGTCGAACCACGGCAGCGCGCGGCGGCGGGCGAGCTCGTCGGCGTCCCAGTCGCCGTTCTCGGGATGCCCCGCGAAGGCGGCGTTGTTGACCCGCAGCAGTTCCTCGTCGTCGCGCCCGGGCACGTAGGCCGCGAGGGTGACGCCCTCGGGCAGCTCACCCGGCGGCGGCGCCTCGCGCAGCGGGCGGGTCATGAACGCGAGGTCGCGCTGGACGGTGAAGCCGAGCTCGGCGGCGAGCGTGTCCGCGGGGTCCTCGACGCGGTGGACCCACAGCCACAGCCGCCCGCCGCCGGCGCGCCCCACCACGCCGCAGGTCTCGGCGAGCAGCGCCCGGGCGACCTCGCCGCCACCGCGGTGCTCGGGGTGCACGACGAGCTCGACGGCCACCCGTGGCACCGCGCCGGGCGCGCCCCAGCGGGTGTGGGCGTAGCCGATGAGCGCGCCGCCCTCGTCGCGGGCGAGCACACCGGTCCACGCCGAGGCCCCGACGGCGAGGTGGGCGTACTTGTGCTCGCCCACGGGGCGGTGGCCGTCGATCCGCGTCGTCACCTCGATGAGGTCGAGGATCTCGGCGAGGACGTCGTCGTCGAGGTGAGTCGTGAGCTGCAGGCGCATGGGGCGGGACGATAGCGCGGCGGGCGGTTTCGGGCCGCGGGTGGGATCGGGCATGATGCGGGCATGGACGTCGCCACGCGCCTGCGCGATGAGGGCTACCGGATGACGCCGCAGCGCCAGCTCGTCTGGGACGTGCTGCGCCAGGCCGACAGCCACCTCACCGCCGAGGAGATCCACGACCGGGTGACCGAGCGGGTCGCCGACGTCAACCTCGCGAGCATCTACCGGACCCTCGCGCTGCTCGACGACCTCGACCTCGTCAAGGAGGTCCGCCTCGGCGACGACCGCGGCCGCTGGGAGCTCGCCCACCCCGACGACACCTTCCACCTCGTCTGCCGCGACTGCGGGCAGGTCACCCACCACGAGGGCGATCTCGTCGAGCAGGTCCGCGCCCACCTCCTCGGCGGGCACGGCTTCGCCGCCGAGGAGGTCGACCTCGTCGTCCACGGCCTCTGCGAGCGCTGCCGCTGAGGCGCGGGTCGCCGGCCCGCCCGGGTCAGCGCCTGGCGTGGGTGGGCGGCCGGCCCCTGCCGCGCGACCAGGCCGCGGGGCGCCCGGCGGCGGGCGACGGGTAGGCTCGGCCGCGGGCCGTTAGCTCAACGGGTAGAGCTCCGGACTTTTAATCCGGCGGAGCGGGTTCGAGTCCTGCACGGCCCACCCCCCGCCTGCCCGGACGCGAGACCCTGCGCGCGGCCGGGCGCGCCTCGGCTGACGGTCCGGCGGGAGTGGCGGGGCCCGCCGCGCGTCGGTACACTCCCGTCCGCTGCGCCGACAGCCCCTGTCGGCGCGCGAACCGTATCGGGACCTGTGGAGCAGCCTGGAGTGCTCACCTCCCTGTCAAGGAGGAGGTCGCGGGTTCAAATCCCGTCAGGTCCGCTGCACCGGCCCGGCGACGCGCTCGCCGGCCGCGTGGCATCCCGGTCAGGTAGCTCAGTTGGTAGAGCGCGCGACTGAAAATCGTGAGGTCGGCGGTTCGACCCCGCCCCTGACCACCCTCCGATCCCCCGCCGCGCCGGCTGGCGTCGACGCTCGCCCCCGCCGCGCGGCTCGCGTGTGCCCCGCCCGACGCCGGTCCCGTGGGGGCGTCCCCACGAGACCGGTCGTCGACGATGGCCCGGCTGCCCGCGAGGGGGCGGCCGAAGGGCTCAGCCGAGGCGCTCCTCGCGGATGCGCGAGAGCCGCTGCAGCGGCTCCTGGGCGGCGGGGAAGAGGTGGCGGTAGACGTCGTTGAAGAGGGCGTCGTAGATGCCGCGGGCGGGCTCGGCGGGCTCGAAGCCCTCGGCCACGTCGGTCATCGCTGCGGCGGCCTCCTCCACCGAGTCGTACCAGCCGACGCCGAACGCGCCGAGGATGCCGGCGCCGAGGTTCGTCGCCTCGGCGGTGTGCGCCCTCGTGACCTTCGCGTCGAGGATGTCGGCCATGATCTGGCACCACAGGTCGCTGTTCGACCCGCCGCCGAGGATGACGTACTCCTCGATGCGTCCGCCGGTCGCCGCCTCGATGCCCTCCATCGACAGGCGGAACTCGAAGCCGATGCCCTCCTCGATGGCCCGGAAGAGGTGCTCGCGGCCGTGCTTCTGATGCCAGCCGACGACCATCCCGGAGGCTGAGGCGTCCCAGTAGGGGTTCATCACCTGGTTCCAGTAGGGCACGAGCAGCAGGCCGCTGGCCCCGGGGCCGACCTCACGGGCGGCCTGCTCGTAGCGGTCGAAGTCCGCGGCCTCACCGAGCGTGTCGCCGAAGTGCTGCATGAACCACGTCATCGTCGCGAGGCCGCCGCGCAGGACGCTCTCGAGGAGGAACGTGCCGGGCGCGCCGCCGTAGAGCGTGCGGCAGGACGGGTCGGTGACGTACTTCGAGTCGATCGGCCCGCCGGTCACCGCGGTGCCGAGGTTGAGGTAGGCCCGGTCCAGCGAGGTCACCCCCGCGCCGAGACAGGCGGCCTGCCCGTCACCGAGCCCGGCGATCACCGGCGTGCCGGGCGGCAGGCCGGTGAGCTGCGCCGCCCACTCGGTGACCTCGCCGATCTTCGTACCCGGCGGCACCGTGTCGCAGAACTGCTCGGGGCGCAGGCCGATGCCCTCGATGATGTCGACGGCCCACTCGCCCTCGGTCGCCTCGGTGAGGCCGAAGGAGTCGGCCGAGGCCAGGCTCGTCGTCCACTCGCCGGTGAGGCGCTGCACGAGGAAGCCGTGGACGTCCATGAACTTGTGGGCCTCGGCGGCGGTGTCGGGCTCGGCCTCGACGAGCCAGCGCAGCTTCGAGGAGGCCTGCGTCGTCGAGGGTCCCCGACCGGTGCGCCGGTGGAGCTCCTCGTCGCCGAACTGCTCGCCGAGCCACTCGAGCTGACGCTGCGAGCGGCCGTCGTCCCAGAGGATGGCGTTGCGCAGGGGCTTGTTGTCCTCGTCGACCGGCGCGTAGGACTCGCGCTGGTGGGTGATGCAGATGCCGGCGATGCGGTCGGCGTCGATCGAGGTGAGGAGGTCGTTCATCGCCGTGCGGGTCGCGACCCACCAGCCCTCGGCGTGCTGCTCGCTGTGCAGCGGCCGTGGACGGATCTCCTCGAGCGGGGCGCGGCCCTCCCCGACGGGCCGGCCGTCGCGGTCCCAGGCGACGACCTTCGCCGCGGTCGTGCTGCAGTCGATGCCGAGTACGAGGTCCTTCATGGCGTTCCCTTTCCGGTTCGGCTCTGGACCCTCCCCGGGCCGGGGAGGCCGCTGCGGTGGTGCTGGCTCCCGCTCAGGTGGACCCACCCTGCGGGGTGAGGATGTACTTGTTGCCGCGGCCGGCGGCCATGTCCTCGAGGCTGTCGACGAGCGCCTCGAGGGGCCGGTGCTCGGTGATGAGGTCACGTCCGTCGAGGGCGCCGCTCTCGAGCAGGCGCAGGGCGGTCGCGACGTAGTACGGCGTGTGGTGGAACACGCCCTTGAGGACGTACTCCTCGTAGTGCATCGCCACGGGGTCGACGCGCATGACGCTGCCGGGCTTGGGCCCGCCGAAGAGCACGGCGGTCCCGCCGGGGCGCAGCGTGGCCACCGCCTGCTCCCAGACCTCGGCGTGGCCGGCGGCCTCGATCGCGACGTCGACGCCGCGCCCGCCGGGCGTGAGCTCGCGGACCGCTGCGGCGCGCTCCTCGGGCTCGTCGAGCCCGGTGATGTCGACGCGCTCGGCCGCGCCGAGCCGCTCGGCCTCGGCGAGACGGAAGGCCGACTGGTCCACGGCGATGACCCGCGCGCCGCGCAGCGTCGCGAGCCGGCAGAACATGAGGCCGATCGGGCCGGTGCCGTGCACGGCGACGGTGTCACCGAGGCGGATCCCCGTCTCGGCCATCCCGTGGACGACCGTGGCGAGCGGCTCGAGCGGCGCGGCGGCCTCGTAGGGGACGTGCGCGGCGAGCTCGTGGGTGTTGCGCTCGACGATCGCCGCGGGCAGGAGGATCTGCTCGGCGAAGGCCCCGTTGAGGAACGTGAGGTTCTCGCACAGGCTCTCCCGTCCCTCGACGCACGCCCAGCAGGTCGTGCACGGCGCGGTGTTCGCCGCGACGACGCGCATGCCCGGCGTGAAGTGCTCGACGCCCTCGCCGACGGCGGCGACGTCACCGGCGAACTCGTGACCGAACGGCGCCGGCAGCGAGGGGAAGAGCTTGGGGTGGCCGCGCCGGTAGGACTTGAGGTCGGTGCCGCAGGTCGCGGCGGCCCGGACGTCGACGACGACCTCGCCGGGGCCAGGGACGGGGTCGGGGACCTCCTCGATCTCGAGCCGGCCGGGCTCGTGGAAGACCGCAGCGCGCATGGGCGTGCTCCTCTCCTCGGCGGCGTCAGCCGACGCCGCTCGGTCGTTGGGGTCGTTGCGTCGGCACCTGCGGTGGCAGCACCGCGGCCTCGACGACCGCGGCCGGCTCGTCGACGCCGTCGAGCAGGGCGGCGATCGCCTCGAGCAGCGGCAGCCCGGTGAGGCCGCGCTCCTCGGCGAGGGCGGCGGCGAAGCGAGCCGCGGCGACGCCCTCGACGGTCTGCCCGGCGGCCTCCATCGCCGCGAGCGCGGTGGCGGCGTCCTCCCCGCGGCCAAGGCGCGTGCCATAGACCTTGTTGCGCCCCGACAGCCCGGTGACCTCGAGGTCGCCGACGCCGGCGAGGCCGACCGCGGTCGCGCCCTGCCCGCCGAGCGCCTCGCTGACGAGGGTGATCTCCGCGACCGCCTGGGCGAAGACCGCGGCCTTGAGGTTGTGCCACGGCTCGCCGCCGAGCTCGCCGAGCCCGTCGGCGACGCCGAGGGCGATGGCGTAGACGTTCTTCATCGCCGCGGAGGCCTCGAGCCCGGCGACGTCGGCGGTCGTGGCGATGCGGTAGGACGGGGTGGACAGCAGCGCCCCGGCGTCGGCAGCGACGGCCTCGTCGGCGCTGCCGTAGAGCGTCGCGGTCGGGCGGTCGACGGCGACCTCGTTGGCCTTGCAGGGCCCGCCGATGGCCACGAGCGGGCAGCGGCCCGCCAGCCCCGCGGGCAGCGTCGCCTCGAGCAGGGGCGGCAGGAGGCTCACCCGCCCCGCGGCGTCACGCCCGAAGCCCTTCGTCGTCATGAGGATCGGCATGCCGGCCCGCAGGAACGGCACGGCGCGCTCGAGGACGTCGACGACGCCCTCGGAGGAGATCGCGAGGATCGCGACGTCGCTGCCGTCGAGTGCGGCCCCGAGGTCACCGGCGTCGAAGAGCTGCGCCGCGTCGTCGATCGGCACCTTGATGCGCGGGTGCGGCCGGCCCGCCCGGAGGTCGGCGAGGATGTCGTCGTCGAGCCAGGTGCCCCACAGCCGCACCTCGTGGCCCGCGCGCAGCGCGGGCGTCGTGAGCGCCGAGCCCATCGCCCCCGCTCCCAGGATGGTGACGACGGTCATCTCCGGCTCCTTCGCTCGCTGCCGCGGCCAGGTCGCCACGGTCGGTGGGGTCGCGTGGTCCGTTCGCCGCTTCAGCGTGGACCTCACATAGCCCGTGTGTCAAGACCCCTTTTTAAATCATGCTCGATGTGATATCGTGCGGAGCATGTTGAGAGAAGCCCACAGTGGGGGTGGTGGCCGGTGATGGACCCCGTCGGGGCGCCGGAGGGCCGGCTCTCGAGTCAGCGGCGTCGTCAGCAGCAGATCCTCGACCTCGTCCAGGCGCGTGGCTCGCTGCGCACCGACGAGCTCGCCGAGCGCCTGTCGGTGAGCGCGATGACGATCCACCGCGACCTCGACGCCCTGAGCGAGCAGGGGCTCGTCACGAAGGTGCGCGGCGGCGCGCAGGCCAAGCCCGCCGAGGCCACCGAGCGCAACGTGCGCTTCCGGATGCAGTACATGCCGGAGACCAAGCGGGCGATCGCCGCGGCAGCCGCGGCGCACGTCGAGGCGGGCTCGGTGCTCGCCCTCGACGACAGCACGACCGCGGCGCACGTCCTCCCGCTGCTGCAGGGCACCCCACTGACCCTCGTGACGAACTTCCTGCCGACGATCAAGAGCGTCGCCGGCGAGCCCGACGTCGGCCTCATCGCCCTCGGCGGGGTCTACGACCCGGCGTTCGACTCCTTCCTCGGGCCCTACGCCGTGCAGGCCGCGCGGTCGGTCATGGCCGACGTCCTCCTGCTGTCGGTGCCCGCGGTGACGCGCGCGGCGTGCTACCACCAGTCGACCGACGCCGCGGACATGAAGCGCGCCCTCATGGCCTCGGCGCACCGCCGCATCCTGCTGCTCGACCACACGAAGCTCGAGCGGCGGGCGGTCCACCGGATCGCGCCGCTCGAGGACTTCGACCTCATCATCGTCGACGCCGACACCACCCCCGACCGGGTCCGCCGCCTCGAGGCCAGCGGCGTGCCCGTCGAGGTCGCCCAAGCCCCGGGCGACCGGCCGGCCTCCGAGGACCACTGAGCTGGCGGCGGCCTGCCGCCGGCTCCCACGAGAGAGGGTCTGCCATGCTCCACGAAGAGGCACGCCGCGACGTCGCCGCCGCCTGCCAACGCCTCGCACGCGACGGGCTCGTCGTCGGCACCGCCGGCAACGTCTCGGTGCGCATCGGCGAGCACGTCGTCGTCTCCCCGAGCGGGGTCGACTACGACCTGCTGCGCGGCGAGCACGTCGGTGTCCACGACCTCGACGGCGCGCCCGTCGAGGCGCCGCTGAAGCCCTCGAGCGAGATGCCGCTGCACCTCGCCGTCTACGCGCGCACCGACGCCGAGGCGATCGTCCACAACCACGCCCCGGCGTCGACGGCGCTGTCGACCGTCGTCGACGAGGTGCCGACCTCGCACTACTACACCGCGATGTTCGGCGGGCCGGTCCGCGTGGCCCCCTACGCGACGTTCGGCACCGACGCGCTCGCCGAGAACGTCGCCGCCGCGCTCGACGGCCGGCTCGGCGCGCTCATGGGCAACCACGGCGCGCTCACGATCGGCGCGGACCTCAAGGGCGCCTACGACCGGCTCGCCTACCTCGAGTACGTCTGCGAGGTGCAGCTGCGGGCGATGGCCACGGGCCTGCCCGTGCGCACGCTGCCGCACGAGGAGATCGAGCGCGTCGCGGTGCTGCTCGGCTCCTACGGCCAGACCCTGCCCGAGGACGACGCCACGGCCTGAGGCCGCTCAGGCCTCGAGCATCCAGGCGACCGCGGCCTCGGCGTGCAGCGCCGTCGTCGCGTAGTAGGGCAGCGCGACGTGCCCGGGGCCGACGAGCAGCTCGATCTCGGTGCAGCCGGCGATGATGCCCTCCGCGCCGAGGCCGGCGAGCCCGTCGATGACCGCGAGGAAGCGCGCGCGGCTGTCCTCGCGCACCTGCCCGGCGACGAGCTCGTCGTAGATCGTGCGGTGGACGAGCTCGCGCTCGGCGGTCGGCGGGACGAGGACCTCGAGCCCGGCGGCCTCGAGGCGACGCCGGTAGAAGTCCTGCTCCATCGTGAAGCGCGTGCCGAGCAGCCCCACGCTCGTCACCCCGTCGGCGCGGATGCGCTCGGCGGTCGCGTCGGCGATGTGCAGCAGCGGCACGTTGACCGCGTCCTCGATCGCCTCGGCGACCCGGTGCATCGTGTTCGTGCAGAGCATGAGGCCATCGGCGCCGGCGGCCTCGAGGCGCACCGCGGTGTCGGCGAGGAGCTCGCCGGCGGCCTTCCAGTCCCCGGCGGTCTGCAGCGCCGCGACCTCGGCGAAGTCGAGCGAGGCGATGAGCAGCGAGGCGGAGTGGTGCCCGCCGAGCCGGGCGGCCACCCCCTCGTTGATCGCGCGGTAGGCCTCCGCCGTCGACGGCCACGCCATCCCGCCGAGCATCCCCAGCGTCCGCATCCTCGCCTCCTGCCCCTCGGGCACCGGAGGCCAGCATCGCAGCCGCGCACGGGGCGCGTGGGGCCGGCGGCGCGCGCGAGGCCAGGGCCGCGCCCGGCCAGCGCCGCGCGGGGCCAGCCGACGGCCGAGAGCCCACTCGTCAGATGGAGCCTTCAGCCGCCCCGGCGGCCAAACGCACCACCCAACCGACCGACGGGGGCAGCGCCGCGCCCGGCCAGCCGACGGCCGAGAGCCCACTCGCCAGATGGAGCCTTCAGCCGCCCCGGCGGCCACACGCACCACCCAACCGGCGGGCAGGGGCCCGCGGGCGGAGCGAGCCGACGCGGGCAGGGGCCCGCGGGCGCCGGCCACGCCACCGGGCCCGCGGAGCGGCCCCGCGGAGGACGGCGCTGGGCACAGCGAACGCCCCGCCGAAGGCCGGACTTGCCTCGAGGCGGGGGTTGTGGAACCTTGACGCCGGTCCGGCGACTCGCGCCGGGCCGTATCGGGGGCTCGCGCACACGGCCTGCCGGCGCGTGCCCACATCGCTCGAATGACGAGGAGGGCGGGTATGGGCGCGGTCATCGAGAACGTCGAAGCGTGGCTCGACACAGCCAGCGGAGTCGTGTGGGGGCCGTTCCTCCTCATCCCGCTGCTGCTGCTCACCGGTCTGTGGCTCACGATCATGCTGCGGGGCCTGCAGTTCCGGCAGTTCGGCTACGCGATGTGGCTGGCGCTCATCAAGCGCAAGGAGGAGGGCGCCGAGGGCGACATCAGCCACTACCAGGCGCTGACGACCGCGCTCGCGGCGACGATCGGCGTCGGCAACATCGCCGGCGTGGCCACGGCGATCTTCTTCGGCGGCCCCGGCGCGGTGCTGTGGATGTGGGTCACCGGTCTCGTCGGCATGGCGACGAAGTACGGCGAGGCCTTCCTCGGAGTGAAGTACCGCCGCGTCGACAGCAAGGGCGAGCAGTCCGGCGGGCCGATGTTCTACCTCTCCAAGGGCATCGGCGGGCCGCTCGGCAAGACCCTCGGCGTGGCCTTCGCGGTGTTCGCGGCGATCGCCGCCTTCGGCATCGGCAACATGGTCCAGGCCAACACCGTCGCCGACAGCGTCTCCGACCAGTTCGGCGTGCCCGCCGCGGTCACCGGCCTCGTGCTCATGGTCGGCGTCGGCGCGGTCATCCTCGGCGGCATCAAGGCGATCGGGCGGTTCACCTCGGCGTTCGTGCCGTTCATGGCGATCGCCTACATCCTCGGTGCGCTCTGGGTGCTCATCGTCAACATCGACCAGCTGCCCGGCGCGGTCGCGCTCATCTTCACCGACGCCTTCACCGGCACCGCCGCGACCGGCGGCTTCCTCGGCGCCGGCGTCGCCGCGGCGATCCAGTTCGGTGTCGCCCGCGGCATCTTCTCCAACGAGTCCGGCCTCGGCACCGGCGGCATCGCCGCCGCCGCGGCGCAGACCTCGAGCCCGGTCCGCCAGGCGCTCGTGTCGATGACCCAGACGTTCATCGACACCCTCGTCGTCGTCTCCTTCACCGCGCTCACGATCATCACGACCGGTGCGTGGACCTCCGGCGAGCGCGGCGCGACGATGACGATCGAGGCGTTCTCCACCGGCCTGCCCGGCGAGTGGGGCGGGCTCATCGTCGCCACGGCGGTGATCTTCTTCGCCTTCTCGACGCTGCTCGGGTGGAGCTACTTCGGTGAGCGCTGCATGGACTTCCTCTTCGGGCGCGGCGCGGTCACGCCCTACCGGATCCTCTTCGTGCTCGTCGTCTTCGTCGGCGCCACCCAGGAGCTCACCGTCGTGTGGACCTTCGCCGACGTGATGAACGGGCTCATGGCGCTGCCGAACCTCGTCGGCCTCCTGCTCATGTCCGGGCTCATCGCCCGCGAGACCCGCGAGTACATGCGCCAGCCGGGCTGGAAGGACATCCCCGCGCCGGTCGGCGGGCAGCGCTAGCGCCCAGCGACACCGCACACGCCGCCCCGCAACGGCGCGGGGCGGCGTGTGGCCCGACGCGCCGCGCCGTAGGGTTGCCAGCGCGGCCGGCGCGAGTCGGCCGCGACCTGCCCGCCACGGCGAGGGCCGCGCATGCGCGAGCGAACGCTGCAGTTGCTCACCCGACCGACGGTGCGCCTCTCCCTGCTCGGGCTCCTCGCCGTCGCCGCCCTCGTCGCCACGGTGCGCGCCGAGGGCCTCGGGGTGGAGGCGGCCCGGCAGGCCGCAGCGTCGATGGGCGCCGCCGGCCCGGTCGTGTTCACCCTCGCCTACGCCGCGGCGGTCACCGCCCTGCTGCCCGCCTCGGGCTTCACCGTCGCCGGTGGCATCCTCTTCGGCCCCGCCCTGGGCACCACCACCGCGGTGGCCGGCGCGACCCTCGGCTCGGTGGGGGCCTTCCTCCTCGGCCGGGCGCTCGGGCGCGACGCCGTCGCGCGCCTGGCCGGGCCGCGGATCGCCGCGATCGACGAGCACCTCGCCGAGCACGGGTTCACGACGCTGCTCGTCGTGCGGCTCGTGCCGCTGCCCTTCAGCGTCGTCAACCTCAGCGCCGGCGTGACCGGGGCACGCCTCGGCCCCTACGCCGCGGCCACCGCCCTCGGCATCCTGCCGGGCACCTTCGCGCTCGCCGCGCTCGGCGGCACGATCGAGGATCCGCTGTCGCCGGCCTTCCTCGGCGCGGCGGGCCTCTTCGTCGTCGTCACCGCCTCCGCCCTGCTCGCCGCGCGCTGGTCGCGGCGCCGCCGCCTCAGCGGTGCTCGGGGTTGGCCGCGTCGAAGCGGCAGCCCGCCTCCCACCGCGAGCGCTGATTGCCGTGCGCCGGGAAGCCCCCCGCGTCCTTGAGCCAGCGCGCGGTGTGCAGGAGGTTCCAGGTCATGAACGTCGTGTTGCGATGCGTGAAGTCATTGGCGGGACCGCCCGATTCGGCGTCGGCGTAGGAGGGCCCCGGGCCGGCCTCGCCGACCCACGCGGCGTCGACCTGCGGCGGGATGACGTAGCCGAGGTGGGAGAGGCTGTAGAGCAGGTTCATCGCGCAGTGCTTCGCGCCGTCCTCGTTGCCGGTGACCACGACGCCGGCGGTGCGCCCGTAGTAGGCGTACTGCCCGGCGGCGTTGAGCTCGCCGGAGTTGCCGTAGAGCCGCTCGACGACGCGGGTGATGACGCTCGACTTCTCCCCGAGCCAGATCGGGGTGAGCAGGACGAGGATGTCGGCGGCGGCCACGCGCCTGTAGAGCGCCGGCCAGTCGTCGCGCTCGGCGCCGTGCGCGGTCATGTCCGGCTGCACCCCCGGCGCGAGGTGGAGGTCGACGGCGCGCACGCTGTCGACGTCGACGCCGACCGCCCGCATGATCGCCATCGAGCGCTCGGCGAGCGCCGCGGTGTGGCTGCGCTCGGGCGAGGGCTTGAGGGTGCCGTTGACGAAGAGCGCGTGGAGGTCGTCGTAGCGCGCCGGCGCGGCGGCGCAGAGCTCGCGGTCACGCTCGGAGAGCTCGGAGAGGTCGGTCATCGCAGGTCCTTCCCTGGGGTCGGGGGCTGAGGGGCGCACGACGCTGCGACGGGCGCCACGCGCTGCGATGGCAACTTCGGCGACGCCGCCGCGCTTCCAATGGAAGGACCCGAGGCTCATCGCGGTTGCCTCCGCGATGATGACGACCCCGACGCCGTCTGCGACTAGCCTGCAGCACGTGGCCGACGAGACGCGCTTCCGCGAGCAGGTGCTCTCCGAGCTCGAGGTGCTCTACCGGGTCGCGCGCCGGCTCACCCGCGACGCCAACGACGCCGAGGACCTCGTGCAGGAGACGCTGCTGCGCGCCTACCGCGCCTTCGACCGCTTCGACGGGCGCCACCCGCGGGCGTGGCTGCTGACGATCCTGCGCAACCGCTTCTACACCGAGGCGAAGAGGGCCCGCCCCGACCTCCTCGACGAGGAGGTCAGCCAGCGCCTGCCCGCCCACGGCGCCGACGGTCGCGGCGAGGGCACCGAGGAGGCCGCGCTCGCCGGCGAGCTCGACCCCGTCGTGCGCGCCGCGCTCGCCGCGCTGTCGCCGAAGCACCGTGCGGTCATCGCCCTCGTCGACCTCGACGGGCTCAGCTACCAGGAGGCCGCCGACCTCCTCGAGGTACCCGCCGGCACGGTGATGAGCCGCCTGCACCGGGCGCGCAGCAAGGTCAGGGCGCGACTGGCCGCCCACGGCATCGAGGGGGTCACCCGATGAGGCTGCGCCGCGGACCGCACCAGCCGCTGCCCGCCGAGCCCGACTGCGCCCAGGTCGGCGCGGTGCTGCAGGCCTACCTCGACGACGAGCTCGAGGCCCCCGACACCGAGGCCGTCGCCGCCCACCTCGCCCACTGCGAGCGCTGCGACATCGAGGCCGAGACCGTCGGCCGGGTCATCGCCGCGATCGGCCGCCAGCGCCCCGACCTCGACGCCGGCGCGCTCGAGCGCCTCGCCGGCTTCGTCGACGGGCTCGCCGACGAGGACCCGCAGGGCTAGGGCGGAGCTCGCCACCGCGCGCAGCGTCGGGGCGCGTGAGCGCGCCGCCGGCGGGGAAGAACCCCCTGCGGCCGCGGACCGGCGGCCCTGGCGACGAGCGGAGGCTCACCGGTGGGACCCGGCGATCGCGCACCCGACTTCACCCTGCCCGACGAGCACGGCGAGCCGCGCGCGCTCGGCGACTTCCTCGCCGAGGGCCCCGTCGTCCTCTTCTTCTACCCGGCGGCCTCCTCGCCGGGCTGCACGAAGGAGGCCTGCCACTTCCGCGACCTCGCCGCGGAGTTCGCCGAGGTCGGCGCCCAGCGCGTCGGCGTCAGCGCCGACGCCGTCGAGCGGCAGGCGGCCTTCACAGGCGAGCACGGCTTCGACTTCCCGCTGCTGTCCGACGCCGACGGCAGCGTCGCGAGGACCTACGGGGTGCGCCGTCCCGGGCCGCTGCCCAACCGCCGGGCGACCTTCGTCGTCGACACCGACAGCACGCTGCTCGAGGTCATCACGAGCGAGCTGTCGATGGACACCCACGCCGACGACGCCCTCGCGGCCCTGCGCCAGCGCGCCTGAGCCGCCGCAGCCGCGCCACTCAGCGCTCGTAGGGGTGCGCGCGGGCCTCGTGGGCGGGGTCGAGCCGCTCGGCGAGGTCGGCGGGGAACGCCACGCGCTCGGGGTCGCCGTCGGCGACGTAGCGCCGGTCGGGGTCCTCCTCGAGCCAGTCGAGCCAGAACTCCGAGGCGAACTGCGACTCGGGATCGTCGGGGTCGAGGGCCTGCGAGCGGATCCGCGGGATCGCCCGCGCGTCGAAGTCGGCGGAGAACGGGGAGGGCGAGGGGTCGGCGCCGACGAGCAGGACGGCCTCGTGGTCGTAGGCCACGCCGTCGGCCTCACCGGCGTAGGCCGGCTCGCGCGGGTCGGGCCAGCGACCCAGGGGCAGGGACAGCGTCGTGACCTCGGCGTCGACGACATCGGTGATGACGCTCACCCCGGCGGCGAGCTCGGCGGCGACCTCCTCGCTCGGCAGGCCCGAGAGGTCGCGGTGGTTGGCGGTGTGGTTGCCCAGCTCGTAGCCCTCGTCGTGGAGCCGGGCGAGGATCGTCTCGGCGTCGGCGCCGCCGCCGAAGGGGTCGGCGTTGACGTAGAACGACGCGGTCGGCTCGACGTCGTGGGCCTCGGCGACCTCGGTGAGGATGCCGACCGCGGTGTCGGCGGCCCAGGAGCCGTCGTCGTCGAGGGCGGCCTGCTCGCGGGTGGAGTCGTCGAAGGTCAGCACGACCGGGCTCGTCCCGGCGGGGACGTCGATCTCGCCGGCTGCGAGCTCGGCGACGGTGATCGGCCGGTAGCCGTCGGCGAAGAGGCGCTCGAGCTCGGCGCGGAAGTCCTCCGGGGTCCGGTCGTAGACGCTCGCGGGGTCCTCGACGATCCGGTGGTACATGAGCACCGGCACCATCCCGAGCTCGTTGGCGCCGACCTCAGCGGGGTCGGACGGGGGCTCGTCGGCCTCGTCCTCGCCGGGCTCGTCGCGATCGGCGATCCGCTCGTCGGGCTCCTCCTCGGTTGAGGCCTCGGGCTCGTCGGCGTCGGCGGTCGCAGCGGGCTCGGCGGCGCCGGCGTCGTCGTCGGGCGCGGGGGCCTCCCCGGCGCACGCCGCGACGAGCCCGACGAGCCCGACGAGCAGGACGAGCAGCGGGGCGAGGGCTCGCAGCACCGTGGCTCCTGGGAGGTGGCAGGGACGCTGGGGGGCCTGGCCGGGGCGCGCACCGGTCGCGGCACCCCACAGCGTAGGGGCGCCCGGCCTGCCGGAGATTGGCCGGAAGGCCGGGCGGCAGGCGCACGTCAGGCGCGACACTACGCTCGGCTCGCCACCGCTCCCACCGTCGCAGAGGATCCCCGTCGCATGCCCGACGCCCCCCGCCCCCGCTCCCGCCTCCTGATCGTCGGTCTCGGACTCCTGCTCATCGGCGCGATCGGCGGCGGCGTCGGCCTCGTCATCGCCTCGACCGCCGACCCCTGCCTCGAGGTCGACGGTCCCGACGACGGCGCGCTGCTCGGCGCCGACGACGTCGCCGACGGCGCGATCGTCTTCCGCGCCGACGAGGACGCCGCGCGGGGGCTGACGGTCACCGCCGTGGGCGAGGGCGAGCTCACCGACGACCTCGAGCCCCACGAGGAGGGCCGCATCCTGCCGCTGTCGACGCTGCCCGACGGCGAGCACGAGCTCGTCGCCCGGCTGTCGTGCGCGTTCTCCCCCGACACGACGCGGCTGGCCTTCACCATCGACACCGTGCCGCCCGAGATCGACCTCGACGACGTCGACGGGCCGCTCATCGGCGACGAGCCCCTCGAGGTCACCGGGCGCGTCGACGACGCCGAGGCCGAGGTCAGCGCGGACGCCGGCACCCTCGAGCAGGACGGCGAGACGTTCACCCTCACCGTGCCCACCCCCGTCGAGGGGCCGGTGACCGTCACCGCCGTCGACGCCGCCGGCAACCGCAGCGAGGCCGTCCTCGAGCCCATCGCCTCGGTGCCCTCGCGCGTGACCGTCTCGCCGGTGCGCTCGGTCCACGTCTCCTTCTGGGGGTGGGTCACCGGCGACCTGCGCGACCCGGTGCTCGAGATGGCCGAGGACGGGCTCATCAACGCCGTGCAGCTCGACCTCAAGGACGAGTCCGGCGTCGTCGGCTACGACAGCGAGGTCGACCGCGCCCACGAGATCGGCGCGGTCGAGGCGATCTACGACCTCGACGAGGCCGTCGCCGAGCTCCACGACCTCGGCCTCGCGGTCATCGGGCGCATCGTCGCCTTCCGCGACCCCGTCCTCGCCGCGCACGCCTGGGAGCACGACGAACGCGAGCAGGTCATCCAGACCGACGACGGCGAGCCCTACGGCGGCTACGGCGGGTTCACGAACTTCGCGGACGACGACGTCGTCGACTACAACGTCGCCCTCGCCGTCGAGGCCGCGCGCGCCGGCGTCGACGACATCCTCTGGGACTACGTCCGCCGCCCCGACGGCGACGTCGACGGCTTCCGCTTCGCCGGGCTCGAGGACAGCCCCGAGCAGGCCGTCGTCGACTTCGTCGCCGAGGCCGACGAGACGCTCGCGCCCTACGGCGTGAGCCACGGCGCCTCGGTCTACGGCATCGCCGTCGACCGGCCGACGCAGATCGCCCAGGACATCGCCGGCCTCGCCGAGCACACCGACTACATCGCCCCGATGGTCTACCCCTCGCACTGGGGACCGGGGGAGTACGACGTCGCGAGCCCGATCGACGAGCCCTACGACATCGTCGCGGCCTCGCTCGCCGACTTCGTCGCGCTCACCGAGGGGCAGCGCGCGCGGATCATCCCGTGGCTGCAGGACTTCTCGATCGGCGGGGTGACCTACGACGCCGAGAAGGTCCGCGCCCAGATCGACGCGACCTACGACACCGGCCTCGAGGAGTGGATCCTCTGGTCACCCGGGGTGCGCTACACCACCGAGGCCATCGACCCGCTCGACTGAGCCGCCCGCACGCGGGGAGGGGGATCCGCGGCTGGGGCGGCGAGCGCACGCCAGCCCCGCAGGCGGGGCCCGGCGCGCCGTGCGCAGCGCGCCGGCAGCCCCCCTGGGTCAGCTCGTGAGGGTCTCGGTGCCCTCGAGCAGCGCGTGGACCTCCGCGGCCCGGTAGCGCCGGTGCCCGCCGAGGGTCCTGATCGAGGAGAGCTTGCCGGCCTTCGCCCACCGCGTCACCGTCTTGGGGTCGACGCGGAAGAGCTTGGCCACCTCCGAAGGGGTGAGCAGCTCGTCGTCGCGACGGTCTACGACCTCGCCGTTCTGCATGTCCTCATGCCTCTCTCCCCCCGTCATCGTTGACGTTGGCCTGCCGGTTGGCTGTGACGTTCGCCGTCTTGGCCA
>PWFH01000031.1 GCA_003553795.1 Egibacter sp.
ATGGAGGACATCGCGAGGGTCATGATGAGCGGGTGGACGCGGAAGACGCCCACGCCGATGCCGTTGACCGCGCCGAGCGCCGCGCCGGTGAGCAGGCCGAGCAGGAGCGCGACGCCGATGCCGGCATCCGCCTGGAAGCCGACGACGTAGGCGGCCGCGGTGGCGACCATCGCGACCGAGAGGTCGATGCCCCGGGTGAGCATGAGCACCGTCTGGCCCGCGGCCATGATCCCCATGGGCGCAGCGAGCAGGAGGGTGTTGCGCAGCCCGCTCAGACTCAGGTACCGGGGCTCGATGACCCCTGTCAGGGCGACGAGCAGGCCGAGCACGACGAGGAGGACGATCACGGGGCGCTCGGCGATGAGCAGGCGCAGCCGTCCGCCGAGGCCGAGCACGTCCTCCTGCGCCACGGTGTCCTGCCGCGCTGGGGCCTGGTCGCTGTCCACGCTCATTCCGCCCTCCGTCTGCGCCACTCGAGGAGCCCGGCGACCATCATCACGAGGACGATGAGCACGCCGCGGACGACCTGGGTGGTGTTGGGGTCGATGCCCATCGCGGTGAGGATGGGGTTCAGGGTGAAGAGGATGATGCCGGCGGCCACCGCCCCGACGACCGAGCCGACGCCGCCGCCGAGGACGATCCCGCCGAGCACGACCGCCGCGAGGCTCGCGAGCAGGGCGTTGAGGGCGTTGATGAAGCGCGGGTCACCGGAGTTGGCGAGGGTCGTGAGCGCGATGCCCGCGAGGCCGGCGAAGCCACCCGCCACCGCGTAGGAGACGACCTTGGCCCGGCGGATGCTCACCCCTGAGAGGTAGGCCGCGCCGAGGTCGCTGCCGATGGCGTAGAGGGAGAGCCCTCGCCGGCTGCGGGTCATCCACCAGGCCAGCAGCGCCGTGGGCAGCGCGAGCATGAGGATCGGCATCCAGTAGTTCGTGCCGACGCCGGTCTCGGAGCCGGTGAAGAGGAACCGCAGCCCCGGGCTCGTGCCGCCACCGGGTGAGGGCAGCACGAGCAGTGCGAGGCCCGAGTAGACGAAGAGCATACCGAGGGTCACGACGACGTCGGGGATCTCCGAGACCGCGATGAGCAGACCGACGAGGGCGTTGAGGAGCGCGGCGCCGAGGACGACACCGACGGCGATCGCGAGGGTCATCGCGAAGCCCTGGTCCTCCATGAGCCGCGCCGAGGCGGAGTTCGCGAGGACCATGAGCGCGCCGATGCCGAGGTCGATGCCCCCGGCGATGACGACGACGGACTGCGCGAGCGCGAGGTAGACCGTCGGCAGGCTGTTGCGCGCGATCGAGGCGATCTGGAACTCCCCGAACGCGGGGATGAGCGTGGCGTACCAGAGGATGAAGGCGAGCAGCAGGAGCCAGACGCCGATCGTCCAGCCGTGACGGCGCAGCCAGCGCTGCAGTCGCACGCCGGGCGTCGTCGCCGAGGAGCCAGCGCGTTCGTCGGTCGCGGTCGTCACGTGACGTTCTCCTCGAGCCCGTGGGCGGCGTTGAGCAGGGTCGCCTCGTCGGCCTCGGCGGGGTCGAGCTCGGTGACGACCGCGCCGTCGTAGACCACGATGATGCGGTCGCAGATCACCGGCGCCTCGGTGAACTCGCTCGCGTAGTAGAGGATCGCCGCGCCGTCGTCGGCGAGCTCGCGCAGCAGGCGGTAGATCTGCTCCTTCGTGCCGATGTCGATGCCGCGGGTGGGGTCGAAGCACAGCAGCGTGCGGAACCCCGCGGCCAGCCACCGCCCGACGGCCACCTTCTGCTGGTTGCCGCCGGAGAGGCGCCGCACCTGCCGCTGGGCGCGCGTGTCGATCTCGAGGCGCTCGATGGTGCCCTCGACGGCGGGGCGCTCACCGCGCACCGGGGTGAGCCAGCTGCCGACGGTGTTGTAGAGCGCCGAGGCGAGATTCTCCCGCAACGAGCGCTGCGGCAGCAGCGCGTGGAGCCGGTCGGCGGGCACGAGGACGACCCCGCGGCGGATCATGTCGTACGGCGAGCGCGGCTTGACGGGCCGGCCCTCGACGCGCAGCTCGCCGCCTTCGAAGGGCCGGTCGCCGGAGAGCACGTCGAAGAGCCGCTCCTGGCCCTGGCCCTCGAGTCCGACGACACCGAGGATCTCGCCGGCGCGCAGCTCGAGCGAGCAGCCCTTGAGCGCGGTGCGTGCGGTGAGTCCACGCGCCTCGAGGACGACCGGACCCTCCGGCGCGCCGTCCCGCTCGCGGTGCCCCGCGGTGCGCGTGGGCGCGCCCTCGCCGAGCATCGCCTCGACGAGCGTGCGCTCGTCACCCTCCGAGGGGGTGACGGTGGCCACGTCGGCGCCGTCGCGCAGCACCGTCGCGCGGTCGCAGACCTCGAGGACCTCACCGAGCCGATGGGTGATGAACAGCACGGAGTGCCCTTGCGCCCGCCACTCCCGCATGACCCCGAAGACCGTGTCGACGTAGTCGCCCGGCAGCGCCGCGGTGATCTCGTCGAGCATGAGCAGCTCGGGCTCGTGGGCGAGGGCACGGGCGAGGTCGAGCAGCCGCAGGATCGGCAGCGGGATGCGCTTGACGAGGGTGTCGAGGTCGGGGACGTCGACCTCCATGTGCGCGAGCCAACCACGGACCCGCTCGGGCGACACGCCGGTGAGTCGCAGGTTCTGCTCGACGGTGAGGTCCGGCACGAGCGCGGGGTCCTGGAAGACCGTCCCGAGGCCGGCCTCGAGCGCATCGAGGGGGCGGCGCAGCTCGACGGGCGCACCGTGGACGTTGACCGTGCCGGCGTCGCCCCCGACGACGCCGGAGAGGATCTTCACGAGGGTGGACTTGCCCGCCCCGTTGGCCCCGAGCAGGGCGTGGATCTCGCCGGGCGCGACCGCGAGGCTCGCGGAGCGCAGGGCGACGACGCTGCCGTAGCGCTTCGCCACCTCGTGGGTTCGCAGGAGATCAGCCTGCGGTGCCGCCTCCCTCATCACGCCTCCTGCCAGAGACGGGGGTCCGGGCGAGTCACTCCGCCCGGACCCCCGGACCATCATCGTCCGTCATGCGTGCCGCAGGGCCTCAGGGGCCCTCGCACTCCAGCACCTGCTCCTGGGTGTAGGTCGTGTAGCCCTCGAACTCCATCGTCGCGACGAAGCCCTGCGGGAGGTCCGGCAGGTAGAGGTCCTCGAGCGCGGCCATGTCGTCGATGTTGTCGTAGACCTCCGGGGTCAGGACGGTGTCCTGGGGGTGGTCCTCCCGGCCGGCCAGCAGGTCGATGGCGATCGCCGTGGCGACCCCGCCCACCGGCGGTGGGTTCGTGACGACGGCCCCGGTCAGGCCGTCATCGGCGAGTTCGATGAGCTGCTCGATGAACCCGTTGTTGTCAGCGCCGACGACGGGGACGAAGTCCTCGTCGGCCGCCTCGAACTGCTCGACGACCGGGTAGTCGATGCCGGAGGTCCAGATGCCGTCGACGTCCTCGGTGGTGATGATGTCAAGGGCCTGGGAGGCTCCCGTCGAGGGGTCCCACCCGGTGAAGACCTCGCTGACGATCTCGACGTCGGGGAACTCCTCGAGGGCGGCACGGAAGCCCTCGTCGCGGTCCTGGTCGGCGGGAGCGCCGTCACCGCCGCGCATGTAGGCGACGTTGCCCTCCCCGTCGATCTGCTCGAACAGCCAGCGGCCGCCGAGCTCGCCGTAGGCCACCTGGTCGTTCGTCACGTTGTAGGCCTGCTCGGCGGTGACCGCCTGGTCGACGCTGATGACGATGATCCCCTGCTCATCGGCAGCGGCGATGACGTCGTCGAGGGCGGTGCGGTCATGGGGGTTGACGATGATCGCGTCGACCCCCTGGCCGATGAGCCCCTCGATGTCGGCGATCTGCCCGCTCGCGTCGGTGTCCCGGTTGGCGAGCACGACGTCGGAGACCATGCCGCTGGCCAGCGACTCGGCCTGGATCGAGCAGACCATCTGCTCACGCCACTGGTTGCCGACGAGGGTGTTGCTCACGCCGATGACGAAGTCGCCCTCGGCCTCCTCGGCGGCCTCCTCGTCGGGCTCCTCCTCGTCGGGATCGTCCTCATCGACGTCGTCGACGGGCTCGTCCTCGACCTCGTCGTCGACGGCGTCCTCCTCGTCCTCGGCGCAGGCCGCCACGACCATCGCGATCGCCGCGAGCATCGCGAGCAGCCACCACACGCTCGGCTTCTGTCTGGGCATCGGCTCTCCTCTCGCCCTCCCCGGCGGCCCGGTTGACCCGACAGCCGCTCGATGCTGCATAGTGTCTATCCATCTAGACATCTAGGAGCGCAATGCTAGACACGGCCGACACGGCGGTCAAGGGGACGACCGACCGTCGCCCCACGCCGGCGAGGCCGCGCCCGACACCGTGCTCCCGCCCGGCGGGCGAGGGCACTTGGCACCCGGACCGACGCCCCGTAGACTCAGCATATCTAGACATCTAGAGTTTCAGCGGACGGTGGGTCGGGACGGCGGGAGGAGGTGGACAGGCGTGGCGCGATCGCTCGGCATCGACCTCGGTGGCACCGCGTTGAAGTGGGTCCTGCTCGCCGACGGCTCCCCCGCCGAGGAGGGCACGGTGCCGACGCCGCACGACGGCACCGCGGCGGTGCTCGCGGCGATGGTCGGCCTCGCCGAGGCCGTCGGCACCGTCGACGCCGTCGGCGTCGGCGTGCCCGGGCTCTACGAGCCCGACGGGACGACGACACTGCTGCCGAACGTCCCTGGCGCCTGGGAGGGCTTCCCGCTCGGTCCGCGGCTCGGCGAGTCCGTCGGCACCCCGGTCGCGCTCTGCAACGACGCGCGTGCCTTCACCCTCGCCGAGCTGCGGCTCGGCGCCGGACGCGGCTGCCGCACCCTGCTCGCCCTCACGCTCGGCACCGGGGTCGGGGGCGGGGTGGCCTCGGCCGGCCGGCTGCACCTCGGCGCGCACGAGCGCGGCGGCGAGATCGGCCACCAGGTCGTCGACCCCGCAGGGGTCCGCTGCGGCTGCGGCGCACGCGGCTGCGCCGAGACCGTCGCCTCGGCCCCGGCGATCGTCGCCGCAGCGGCGCGCGTCGTCTGGCAGGGCGTGGGGTCGAGCCTGGCCGAGGCCTGCGGCCACGACCCCGCGGCGCTGACCGTCGAGGTCGTCGCCGAGCAGGCACGCCGCGGCGACGGCCACGCCGCCGACATCATCGACCGTGCCGGCTGGGCCCTCGGCGCGGCCCTCGCCAACGCCACGACGATCCTCGCCCCCGAGCGCGTCGTCATCGGCGGCGGGGTGAGCTCCGCGCTCGACGTCCTGCGCCCCACCCTCGAGCGCACCCTCCGCGAGCGGGCGCGCCTGCCCGACCCGCCCCCGGTCGTCGCCGCCGAGCTGGGGCCCCGTGCCGGAGCCATCGGCGCGGCGCTCTGGGGGCTCGAGCCCGAGGAGCACCCCGCATGAGCCAACCCTCATGGATCGACCACGCGCGCGACCTCCTCGCCGCCGTCGAGGCCCAGACCGAGGCGCTCGAGGAGGCCAGCGCGATCTGCGCGCGCAGCATCGCCGCCGACGGCCTCGTCCACGTCTTCGGCACCGGTCACTCCCGCATCCCCGTCGAGGAGCTCTTCCCCCGCTACGGCTCCTACCCCGGCTTCCATCCGCTCGTCGAGCTGTCGATGACCTTCCACACCCAGGTCGTCGGCGCCAACGGCCAGCGCCAGGCGATGTTCATCGAGCGCATGGAGGGCCTCGCCGCGGAGATCCTCCGCAACTTCCTCCTGCGCGAGACCGACGCGCTCATCGTCTTCAGCCACTCCGGGGTCAACGCCGTGCCCGTCGAGATGGCGATGCTCGGCCGTGAGGCCGGCCTCGCGGTCATCGCGGTGACCTCGCTGGCCCACAACGCGGCCACCGCCACGACCCACCCCTCGGGCACGCGGCTCGTCGACCACGCCGACGTCGTCCTCGACCTCGGCACCCCCGCCGGCGACGCCCTCGTCGAGGTCGACGGGTTCCCCGCGCCGGTCGGACCAGGCTCGTCGCTGAGCGCGGTGGCGATCGCGAACACCCTCAAGGTCCGCACCGCCGAGCGGCTCGCGGAGAAGGGCGTGAGCCTGCCGGTCATCTCGCGCAGCGACGGCCTGGCCGCAACGGGTCGGGACCTCTTCGAGGAGGCCTACGCCGAGCACGCCCGCCGGCTCGCGGCGGTGCTGCGGCGATGAGCGGCGACGGCCCGCGGGTCCTCGTCGCGGGGGCCCACGGCGGCATCGGCGGCGCGTGCGTCGAGCGGCTGCGGGCGTCGGGGCACGCCGTGCTCGCCGTCGACCGCGACGACGGCCACGACATCGCCGTGGCGGGCGGCGCCGAGGCGGCCGTCGAGGCCGCCGAGTCCGACCTCGGTGGCCTCGACGGCATCGTCCACGCGGTGGGCATGTCCGGGCGGCGCCTCGGTGACGGGCCCGTGAGCGCCTGCACCGACGCGGCGTGGTCGGAGGTCCTGCGCGTCAACCTCACCTCGGCGCTCTGGCTGCTGCGCGCCGGCATGCCGGCGCTGCGCCGCGCCGGCGGCGGCGCGATCGCCCTCGTCGGGTCGGTCCTCGCCGAGGCGACCGACGAGGACTTCCTCACCGCCGCCTACGCGGCGAGCAAGGCAGGGCTCGTCGCCCTCGGCCGCGCCGCGGCCCGTGAGGGCGCTGCCGACGGCATCCGCGTCAACGTCGTCGCCGCGGGCCTCGTGGCCACGCCGATGGCCGGACGCGCGGCGAGGGACCCCCACATCCAGGCGCGGCTCGCCGACCTCCAGCCACTTGGCGCCTCGATGCTCGACCCCGACGACGTCGCCGCCGCCGTGGCGTGGCTGCTGTCCCCCGACGCCGCGCGCGTGACGGGGACGACGCTGCCCGTCGACGCGGGCTGGCTCCTGTGAGCCGCCGACGACCCCGAAGGAGGCGGTGATGCCCCCAGCGGTGCGCTACCAGCCCGGGGAACTCGACGAGGTGCCCGAGCTCTGGCGCGGCGACGTCCTCGTCGTCGGCGGCGGCTCGGCGGGCAGCGCCGCGGCCGTCGCCGCGGCCCGGTCGGGCGCGTCGACGCTGCTCGTCGAGTCAGGCGGCTTCCTCGGCGGCACCGGCGCGCGCGTGCTCGACACCTTCTACGGCTTCTACGCCCCCGGCGGCGCCGAGCGCGTCGTCGGCGGGATCGGCTGGGAGGTCTGCGAGCGGCTCTTCGCCCTCGGCGAGGCCTTCGAGCGCCCGAACACCTACGGGGCCGGGACCGGGGTGACCTACGAGCCCGAGGCGCTCAAGGTCGTCTGGGAGGGGCTCGTCGGCGCCGCGGATGCCCGGCTCCTGCTCCATGGCCTGCTCTCGGCGGTCGTCCAGGACGGGGATCGGGTCCTCGGCGCGGTCGTCGAGACGAGGGCGGGACCGCGGGTGGCGTGGGCGCACACCGTCGTCGACGCCTCCGGCGACGCCGAGGTCGCCTGGCGCGCCGGCGCGGCGCTCGACCGCTCGCTCGACGCCCGGCGCCGCCAGCCCTGCACGGCGACCTTCCGCCTCGGAGGCGTCGACCTCACCGCGGCGGCGAGCACCGCCGAGCTCCACGAGGCGATGGCCGCCGCCGCCGAGCAGGGCTACGACCTCCCCCGCCGTGAGGGCTCGGCGCACCGCACGTGCCTGCCGGGCGTGGTCCACACGAACATGACCCGCGTGGCGGGCTACGACGTCACCGACCCCTGGGAGCTCACCGCGGCGGAGGTCGAGGGCCGGCGACAGGTCGGCGAGTACCGGCGCTTCCTCACCGACCGGGTGCCCGGCTACGGCGACGCCCATCTGCTCACCACCTCCACGCGCCTGGGGGTGCGCGAGTCCCGGCGGCTCGCCGGGCGCTACGTCCTCACCCGTGACGACGTGCTCGCCGCCCGCGACTTCCCCGACACCATCGCCCGCTGCGGGGCGCCGGTCGAGGACCACGCCGCGGGGGCGAGCACGCACTGGGCCTACGTTGGCAGCGGCACGACCGAGCCGACGGGGCGCACCTACGGGATCCCCCTCGCGAGCCTGCTGCCGCGCGAGGTCGAGGGCCTCGTCGTCGCGGGACGCTGCCTGTCGGCGACCCACGACGCCCATGCCTCGGTCCGCTCGATGGGCCAGTGCATGGCGATGGGCCAGGCCGCCGGCACCGCCGCGGCCCTGGCCGCCGACACCGGCGCCGCCGTCGGCGACGTCGACGTCGCCACCGTCCGCGCCCGCCTGCGCGAGGGAGGGACCCTGCTGTGATCCGCACCGTGACCGGCGACCGCGACCCGTCCGACCTCGGGGTGACGATGGCCCACGAGCACCTGCTCATGACCGGTGGCTGGCCGGTGCGCCACGAGCCCGACTTCCGGCTCGACTCCGTCGACGCCGCCGTCGCCGAGGTCGGCCGCTTCGCCGGCGCCGGCGGCGCCGCCCTCGTGGAGATGACCCCGCTGGGCTTCGGCCGCGACCCCGACGGCCTCGCGGAGGTCTCCCGGCGCACGGGCGTGGCCGTCGTCGCCGCGACGGGCTTCCACAAGCTCGGCTACTACGCCGACACCCACTGGCTGCACCACTACACCGAGGAGCAGATCGCCGACCTGCTCGTCGCCGAGCTCGTCGAGGGCCTCGACCGTGGTGGCTACGAGGGGCCGCTCGTCGACCGCTCCCCCGCCCGCGCCGGCGTGGTGAAGCTCGCGACGGAGTACCACCGTGCCGGCCCGGCCGTCGAGCGACTCGCTGCGGCGATCGGCCTCGCGCACACCCGTACCGGCGCACCGGTCTCGACCCACACCGAGAAGGGCACGATGGCCCACGCGCAGCTCGACCTGCTCGAGGCCGCGGGCGTCGCCCCCGACGCGGTGATCCTCGGCCACGTCGACCACAACCCCGACCCCGGCCTGCTCGGCGAGCTCGCCTCGCGCGGTGCCTACCTCTGCTGCGACATGCCCGGACGCGTGAAGTACGGGCCCGACAGCCAGACCCTCGACCTGCTCGCGGCCCTCGACGCCGCCGGTCACCGCGACCGGATCCTGCTCGCCGGCGACCTCGCGCGTCGCAGCTACTGGCCCGCCTACGGTGGCGGGCCCGGGCTCGACTACGTGCTCACGACGTTCGTGCCGCGCCTGCACGCGATGGGCCTCGACCGCCTCGCCGAGCAGGCCCTCGTCGTCAACCCCGCGAGGGCCCTGCGCCTGCGCGCCTGAGGGGCGCTAGGCGGTCTCCCCGGTGAGGGCGCGGCTCTGCTCGACGAGCAGCTCGATGTCGAAGACGTAGCGCTCGCCGGCGTAGGCCGACTCGGTGAGCTCGATCGGGGCGCCGTCCTGGTCGGTGATGAGCCGACGCTCGACGAGCAGGGGCGCGGGACGACCCACCTCGAGGAGCCGCGCCTCGTCGGTCGTGGCGAGCCGGCAGCTGAAGGTGCCGCGGGCGACCGTCGGCACCCGCCCGAGCGTGCGCAGCGCCTCGTGCAGCGAGCCCGTCGCGAGCTCGGCCTCGAGGACGCCGACGAGATCCGCGTGCAGCGCGGCGCGCTCGATCGACATCGGCGTGCCGTTGGCCAGGCGCACCCGCCGCACGACGACGACGTTGTGGCGCGCCGACAGCCCGAGCTCGGCGATCTCGACCTCCGAGGGCTCCTCGAGGCCCCGCGAGAGCACGCGCGAGGAGGGCTCGAAGCCGCGCCGGCGCATCTCCTCGGTGAACGACAGGAGGCTGTTCATCTTGCGCCGCACGGGGTCGTGGGCGACGAAGGTGCCCCGCCCCGGCATGCGGGTGACGAGGCCGCTGTGGACGAGTGACTGCACCGCCTGACGCGCGGTCATCCGGCTGACGTCGAACTCCTCGCAGAGCTCGGCGTCGGAGGGCAGCTTGTCCCCCGGTCGCATCGTGGCGATGCGCTCCCGCAGCGAGCGCTCGATCGTGACGTAGCGGGGCTCATGGGCCCGTGGCATCGCGCCTCCTCCTCAGGCCTGCAGCGTACCCGCACCCAGCCGGCGGCGATCTGCCCGTCGTGACGCCTCGCGGTCGGGCCGGCCTCCTCCCGCGGGAGGGACCCGCCGGCTCGCCCTCAACGCTCGCCCAGGGTCAGGGCAGGTAGCCGCGGGGGTTCTGCGCCGAGCCGTTGACGCGCACCTCGAAGTGCAGGTGCGTGCCGGTGCAGCTGCCGGTGCAGCCCATCCCGCCGAGGCGCTGGCCCTGGCCCACCGACTGCCCGGGGCTCACGTCGATCGAGGACAGGTGGGCGTAGAGCGTCACGATGCCGCCGCCGTGGCTCACCATGACGGCGTTGCCGTAGCCGCCCTGCCAGCCGGCGCTCGAGACCGTCCCCGCACGGGCGGCGGTGATCGGCGTGCCGGTGCCCGCGGCGATGTCGATGCCGGCGTGCAGGCGGCCCCAGCGCGGCCCGTACTCGCTCGTGACCGTGCCGGCCGCCGGCCAGGCCCAACCGCCGCTCGAGGCCGGCGGCGGGTCATCCCCGCCGTCCGACGCCGAGCCACCGCTGTCGCCTCCGCCGCCGCTGTCCTCGCTCGAGGAGCGGTCGGGGCGCTCGGCGACGCGGCGGCTCTCGGCCTGCTCCTCCTGCTCGGCCTGCTCGGCCTCCTCGGCGGCCCGTCGGGCGGCCTGCGCGATCTCCCGCTCCTCGCTGGCGAGGTAGGCCTCGTGCTCGTGGAGCTCGTCGACCTCGGCCTCGGCCTCGGCGGCGGCGAACGCCTGGTCGTCGCGCAGCTCCTCGACCTCGGCGAGCAGCTGGCGCTGCTCGTCCTTCACGCGCTCGAGCGCGGCCCGCTCCTCCTGGAGGTGCTCTGCCTGGGCGCTGATCGCCACGGCGCTCGCGCCGAGCGCCTCGAAGGTCTCGCGGTCGCCGCGCGCGAGGACGTCGAGGATCGTGCTGCGGCCGATGACCTCGTTGATCGACTCCCCCGTCAGCAGCGCCTGCAGGGAGTCGTCGCCGCTCTGCATGTAGATGCCCCGCACGCGCTCCGCGCTGGCCTCGCGCTGACCTTGGGCCTCCTCGATGAGCGCGCGGAGCTCGTCCTCGGCGTCGGCGACGGCCATCTCCTGGCGCTCGACGGCGAGCTCGGCCTCGTTGACCGCGCGCAGCACGGTCTCGACCTCGTCCTCGAGGTCGGCGAGCTCCTCGGTCTCGGTGTCGCGGCGCTCCTCGGCCTCGTCGAGCTTGTCGCGCACCTCGGAGAGCTCCGCACGGGTGTCCTGGAGGCGGGCCTCCTCGGGGCTCGCGAGCGCGGTCGAGGCGAGCAGGAGCACGACGAGGGCCACCGGCAAAACGGTGAGCGCGCGGCGCAGCCGCGTAGGAAGGCGCATCCTGCTGTTCACTCCAGTGTCGTCTGCGGGCCCGCTCCGCGGGACGTCTGGGGAAGTCCGCTGACGCCGGACCCTAGCGCGCCAACGCGCGCAGGGCGAACAGGCGGGTTGTCCGATGGGGATGGTCCCCTCGCGCGTGGTCGCGAGGCGCGGGGGGAGACCGGCGGGCGGTCCGCTAGGATGGCGGCGCTCATGCGTCGCCTCCGCTTGTTGCTTGGCCGTGGCGCCGAGGGGGAAGCCGCCGCGCCCGACTGGCAGCGCTACGCCCTCATCGGCGCGGCGATCATCGTCGCCCTCGCCCTCCTCGTCGTGGGCTTCCGCCTGGCGCGCCCAGGTGTGCTGCCGGGCACCACGCTCGACGGCTACGCCGTCGGCGGGCTCGACGAGGCGCGGCTGGGCGAGGTCGTCGACGCCCTCGCCGAGGAGCAGGCCGAGGAGGGCGTCGAGATCACCGCGGTCGGCGACGACGGCGCGACGGCGGTCCTGCGGGCCTCCCGCGGCGAGGTGGGCGAGGCCATCGACGTCGAGCGCACGGTCACGCGGGTCTGGCGTCGGGGGCGCCAGCTCAACCCCCTCTCCGCCCTCGCCGACCATCTGCGGGCCTTCGGTGGCGGCGTCACGGCGCGCTCGGTCCGCGAGCTCGACGAGGACGCCTTCGAGGCGTGGAGCGCCGGGGCCCACGACGAGCTCGAGCAGGAGCCGACGAAGGGCGACCTCGCGATCACCGGCACGACGGTGAGCGTCACCCCGCCCGAACCGGGCCTGTCGATCGAGCGCGAGGAGCTCGAGGAGCGCACCCTCGACGCGCTCGACGAGGTCGGCGCCGCGCAGGTCGAGGTGCCCGCCGCCGAGGAGCCACCCGACGGCGACCCCGCCGCGCTCCGGGCGCTGGCCGACGAGGCCGAGCGCGCGGTGTCGGGACCGGTCAGGCTCACGCGCGAGGAGGCCGCGCTCGAGCTCAGTGCCGAGGAGGTCGGCGCGCTGCTCGAGGTCGACTGGGATGGCGAGGACGCCGCCCTCGCCGCCGACGCCGGGGCCCTCGACGACGCGGTCGACGACGACCTGCGCGAGGCGCTCGAGACCGACCCCGTCGACGCGGAGATCCGCCTCTCCGCCGGTGAGGTCGTCATCGAGGAGTCCGTCGAGGGCTTCGACTTCGACCCGGAGGTGGCGGCCGGGCAGCTCGTCGACGTCGCCACCGCCGAGGCCAGCGACGGTGAGACCCCCCGCGAGGCCGAGCTCGACGGCGAGGTCACCGAGCCCGACCGCACGACCGCCGACGCCGAGGAGCTCGGCATCACCGAGCAGGTGGCGTCGTTCACGACGAACCACCCCGCGGGGCAGTCGCGCGTGCAGAACATCCAGCGCATGGCCGACCTCGTCGACGGTGTCGTCCTCGAGCCCGGCGAGGAGCTCTCCCTCAACGAGCACGTCGGCCCGCGCACGCGCGAGGGCGGCTTCACCGACGGCGGGGTCATCGTCGGCGGGGAGTTCCAGACCGCCGTCGGCGGCGGCGTGAGCCAGTTCGCGACGACGTTCTTCAACGCCGCGTTCTTCGGCGGCTACGAGATCCTCGACCACCAGCCGCACAGCTACTACATCAGCCGCTACCCCGAGGGGCGCGAGGCCACGCTGAACTACCCCAACATCGACGTCGCGATCCGCAACGACAGCCCCTACGGCCTGCTCATCGCCACGGGCTACAGCGCGACGTCGATCACCGTGTCGATGTGGGGCACCGACTGGGTCGACGTCGAGGCCCGCACCTCCGGGCGGCGCGACGTCCGCGAGCCCCCGGTCGAGCACCGTGACAACGAGGGCCTCGCCCCCGGCACCGAGCGTGTCGTGCAGTCGGGCCGGCAGGGCTTCACCATCTCCTACACCCGCGTGCTCCACTACCACGACGGCGGCCGCGACGAGCAGACGTGGACGCACACCTACCGTCCCGAGCCGCGCATCATCGAGCGCAACACCAGCGACCCCGAGCCCGACGAGCCGGACCCCGAGCCCGACGAGCCGGAGGCCGACGACGACGCGGGGGCCGACGACGACGGGCCCGAGCCCGACGAGGACGGCGACGGGGCGTGAACGAGCCCCCTCAACGCGGCGGCACGACGCCTGAGCGCGGTGCCGCGGAGGCCAGGCAGCGGTGAGCACCGCCGCGGGCCTCGGCCTCGTCCTCCTGCTCATCGGCCTCAACGGCTACTTCGTCGCCGCGGAGTTCGCCTTCGTCGCCGCGCGTCGCACCCACCTCGCCGACGCCGCCTCGCGGGGCGATCGCCGGGCCGGACGCGCCCTCGCGGTCCTGCGTCGGCTCTCGTTCATGCTGTCGGGCGCCCAGCTCGGCATCACCGCGACGTCACTGCTCGTCGGCTTCGTCGCCGAGCCGACGCTCGGGCGCGCGCTGCGGCCCGCGCTCGCGCTCGTCGGGGTGCCCGAGGCGGCGTCGGTCGGCGTGTCGCTGACCCTCGCGCTCATCCTCGCCACCGGCGTGCAGATGGTCTTCGGCGAGCTCGCGCCGAAGAACCTCGCGATCGCCAAGCCCGAGCCGTTCGCCCGCGCGCTCGCGCCGAGCACGCTGTGGTACCTGCGCCTGGCCGGACCCGTCATCCACTTCTTCGACGGGGCGTCGAACGGGCTGCTGCGACTCCTGCGGATCGACCCCGTCGAGGAGCTCGAGAGCGGCGTCGACCACGACGAGCTCGAGCACATCGTCGAGGCGTCGGGGCAGCAGGGCAGCCTCTCGCCGGACCAGACCGCGCTGCTGGCTCGCGCCATCGACTTCCGGGACCTGCGGGCCGCCGACGCGATGGTCCCCCGCACCGCCATCGTGACCCTCGACGTCGGGTCGAGCTGCGAGGAGCTCCGCGCGCTCGCGCACGTCTCCGGGCACAGCCGCTTCCCGGTCGTCGGCGACGGGCTCGACGACGTGCGCGGCGTCGTGCACGCCAAGGACGTGCTCGGCGTCGCCCACGCCGACCGGCGGTCGACCCCGGTGGCCGCGCTCATGGGCGAGCCGCTCGCGGTGCCCGAGTCCGCGCCGCTGCGCGCGCTGCTGTCCGACCTGCGCGACGCCGGCACCGCCCTCGCGCTCGTCGTCGACGAGCACGGCGGCACCGCGGGCATCGTCACCCTCGAGGACGTCGTCGAGGAGCTCGTCGGCGAGATCCGCGACGAGCACGACCACGTCGAGCCCGAGGTCGTCGCCCTGGCCGGGGGGCGCTTCCTCGTCCCCGGCTCCTGGCGTCTCGACGAGACCGTCCGCGACACCGGCGTCCACCTCCCGGAGGGCGACTACGAGACCCTGAGCGGGCTCGTGATGGCCGAGCTCGAGCGACTGCCCCGGGTCGGCGACGAGGTCGCCCTGCCCACCGCACGGCTGCGGGTGCTCGCCCTCGACGGCCATGCCGTCGGCCGTCTCGTGCTCGCGCCCCGCCCGGGCGATCCGCGGGAGGAGGCACGGTGAGCACCTCGACGGCACTGCTCGTCGGCCTCGCGCTCCTGCTCGCCAACGGCTTCTTCGTCGCCGCGGAGTTCGCGCTGCTGGCCGCGCGCCGCTCGAAGATCGAGCAGCTCGCCGAGGCGGGCTCGGGCAGCGCCGGGCAGGCCCTCGCGGGGCTGCGCGAGCTCTCGCTCATGCTCGCCGGCGCCCAGCTCGGCATCACCATGGCCTCCCTCGGGCTCGGCGCGACCGCCGAGCCGGCGCTGCACCACACGCTCGACGCCATCCTCGCCGACACCGCGGTGCCGCGACCGGTCTCGGCGACGCTCTCGCTCGTGCTCGCGCTCGGCGTGACGGTCTTCCTGCACATGGTCGTCGGGGAGATGGCGCCGAAGTCCTGGGCGATCGGCAGCCCCGAGCGCGCGGTGACCCTGCTCGCGCGGCCCTTCCGCCTCTTCGTCACCGTCCTGCGGCCCTTCATCCGCCTGCTCAACGGCGCGTCGAACCTCGTCGTGCGCGGCCTCGGCGTCGAGCCGCAGGACGAGCTCGCGCAGGTGCGCGCGCCCGCCGACCTCGCCCTGCTGCTCGAGGAGTCCGCCCGCCGCGGGCAGATCGACACCGACGAGCAGACGCTGCTGACCCGGGCGCTCGAGCTGTCCGGGCTCGACGCCGAGGCGGCGATGGTGCCGCGCCGGGAGGTCGTCGCCGTGCCCGCCGACGCCGACATCGACACCCTCGAGCGGGTCGCGAGCGAGAGTGGGCGCTCGCGCCTGCCGGTCTACGAGGGCGAGCTCGACGTCGTCATCGGCGTCCTCCACGTCAAGGACCTCCTCGGCGTGGCCGACGAGTCCCGCGCGACCCTGCGGGCCGCGAGCCTCGCCTCCCCCGCGATGCTCGTCCCGGAGAGCCGGCCCGTCGAGGCGCTCATGCGCGACATGCGCGACGCCCGCCAGCACCTCGCCGTCGTCGTCGACGAGTTCGGCGGCTTCAGCGGCCTCGTCGCCCTCGAGGACCTCCTCGAGGAGCTCATCGGCGACTTCGAGGACGAGACCGACCGTCGCGCGGAGGTCGGCCAGCGCGGCGACGGCGCGGTCCTCGTGCCCGGCTCGCTGCGGCCCGACGAGCTCACCGCCCACCTCGGCGTCGCCCTGCCTGACGGGCCGTGGGAGACCCTCGCGGGCTACCTCACCGCGACGCTCGAGCGGCTGCCGGTGGTCGGCGACGCCGTCGACGCCGAGGGCTTCACCGTCGAGGTCACCCAGATGGACGGCCACCGCGTCACCGAGCTCGCCGTGCGGCTGCGCTGAGCGCGCGCCCGCGTCGTATGGAGCCGCCGCGGGCGGAGCGGACCGGGTGTCCGCGCGAGGGGGTCTGACTCAGCCGGTCGGGCGCACCGCGCCGGAGTAGCCGCTGCGGCTGATCGACGTCGTGCGGACGTTGAGCCCGGTGCGCGGCGCCTCGACCATCGACCCGCCGCCGACGTACATGCCGACGTGGTGGACGGGGCTGCCGAAGCAGACGATGTCGCCCGGGCGGAGCTGGTCGCGGCTGACCCGGGGCAGCCCCGAGCACTGCGCGCCGGAGGTGCGCGGGATCGACACGCCGGCCTGACGGTACGACCACGAGGTCAGCCCCGAGCAGTCGAACCCACCCGGGCTCGACCCTCCCCACACGTAGGGGGTGCCGATCTGGCCCATCGCGGCGTTGACCGCGGCGCCCGCCGCGCCCGATGGGGAGCTGGCCTGGCTGCCGCCGTCGTCCCCGGAGCGGGAGGTCCCGCCGGAGTCGGTCCGCGAGCCCGAGCCACCGCTGTCCGAGCCACCGCCGCCCGACGAGCCACCGCCGCCCGAGGCATCGCTGTCCGACGAGCCGCTCTCGGAGGAGGCCGCCTCCTCCGCCTCCTCGGCCTGGGCGAGCCGCTCGGCCTCCGCGGCCTCCTCGGCCGCGGCCTCGGCGGCGATCTCCTCCTCCCGGCTGTCGACCGCGGCGTCGGCGGCGGCGACGTCGGAGCGCGCGTCGGCGAGCTGGGCCTCGAGGGCGTCCATCTCGTCCTGGTGCTCGGCGACGTGCGCCTCGATCGCCTCGCGCTGGGCGTCGAGCTCGGCGGTGAGCTCCTCCTGGCGCTGCCGCGCTGCGGCGAGCTCCTGCTGCTCACGGTCGAGGATCGTCACGTCGGCGACGTAGCCCTCGATGAGCCCGCGCTGGCTGCGCTGGGTGCTGTCGAGGTAGCCGAGGCGCAGGACGGTCTCCTGGATGCCCTCGGTGCCGAGGACGGCGTCGAAGGTGCTGACGTCGCCGCCGCTGACGTACATCGCCCGGACGAGGTCGGTGACCTGCTCCTCGCGCTCGCCCAGGCCATCGGTGATCTCGCCGATCTCGCCCTCGAGGCGGTCGATGTCGGCGCTGGTCTCCTCGAGCTCGGCGTCGGCCTGGTTGTACTCCTCCACGGCGGTGGAGAACTCCGCCTGGAGCTCGTCGAGACGGGCCTGGGCGTCGGCGTGCTCCGAGGAGAGCGCGTCACGCTGCTCGCGGGCCTCGTCGGCCTCGCGCTCGAGGCCGTCGAGTGAGGGGTCGGCGGCCGCGGGTGGCAGGAGGGCGACGACGAGGAGGGCGACGAGGGCGGCGACGAGGGCCGCGGTCACGGGGCGAGGGGCAACTCGGTCGTGCTGCGGTCGCGTCACGGTGGGGCTCCGTCGCATCGGGGTCCGCGCGCGGGTCCAGGACAGTGCCGTGTGCCCGCACGCGCGCCAACGACGAGAAGGCTCGGCATTGGCTCCACGGGACTCTAGTGCCTCGCCGCCCATGCCTCCACGAGCGGGGCCGTCCATGTGGACACGTTCACGAGCGCAGGTCGGCGGACGTCCGTGGGCATCCGTCGCCAGGCGGCCTCAACGTGTCAGTACACCGGGATCGCGTCGTCGACCTGCTTGGCGTAGGCGTTGATGCCGCCCTGGAGGTTCTTGAGCCTCGAGAACCCGGCGCCGCGCAGGAGCTGGAGCGCCTCCATCGAGCGCACCCCCGACTTGCAGTGCAGGACGATGTCCTCGGCGCTGTCGAGCTCGTGCATGCGGTTGGGCAGATCGCCGAGCGGGATGAGCTCGGCACCGTCGATGCGGCTGATCTCGTACTCGTGGGGCTCGCGCACGTCGATGACGCGGACCTCGCCCCGCACGTCCTCGAACTCCCGCGGGGTGATGCTCCAGGCGAGGTCCTCCTGGCCCTCGGACTCGTGATCGTGGGAGGGCACCCCGCAGAACGCCTCGTAGTCGATGAGCTCGGTCACCGTCGGGTGCTCGCCACAGACGGGGCACTCGGGGTCCTTGTTGACCTTGATCGTCTGCCAGCGCGACTCGAGGGCGTCGTAGATCTGCATGCGCCCGATGAGCGGGTCGCCGACGCCGATGAGGAGCTTGATCGCCTCGGTGGCCTGTCCCGCCCCGATCGTCGCGGGGATCACGCCGAAGACCCCGCCCTCGGCGCAGGAGGGCACCATGCCCGGCGGCGGCGGCTCGGGGAACATGCAGCGGTAGCAGGGCCCCTCCTTGGCGTAGAACACGCTGAGCTGGCCGTCGAAGCGGAAGATCGACCCGTAGACGTTGGGCTTGCCGAGCAGGACGCAGGCGTCGTTGGTGAGGTAGCGCGTCGGGAAGTTGTCGGTGCCGTCGATGACGATGTCGTAGGGCTCGATGATCTCGAGGGCGTTGTCGCTGCGGATGAGCGTCTCGTGGACGACGACCTCGACGTGGGGGTTGAGGTCGAGGATGCGCTCGCGCGCCGACTCGGTCTTGAGGCGCCCGATGTCGGAGGTGCCGTGGATGACCTGCCGCTGGAGGTTCGTCTCGTCGACGACGTCGTAGTCGACGAGGCCGATCGTGCCGACGCCGGCGGCGGCGAGGTACATCGCGAGCGGGCTGCCGAGGCCCCCCGTGCCGATGAGCAGGACCTTCGAGGCCTTGAGGCGACCCTGCCCCTCCATGCCGACGTTCGGCATGATGAGGTGACGGGAGTAGCGGGCGATCTCCTCATTCGTCAGGGGCGCGGGCTCGGCGATGAGCGGTTCCATGCTCTCCTCGACCTGTCGTCGGTGGGGCGGGGCGGGGTCTCGAGGGCGCAGCGTAGCGAGGGTGGCCCCGCCGGCAGCGCCACTGGGGGGGAAACCGTGGCAACCCGCCTCAAGCGCGGTCGAGCGCCTCTCCGACCCGCGTGCGGAGCTCGTCGACGCCGAAGGGCTTGGCGAGCACGCGCACCTGTGCCCGCGCCTCGACGGGCAGGTCGGCCTCGTTGCCGGTCATGAGCACGACCGCGAGGCCGGGCAGGCATCGACGGGCGCGCGCGACGAGCTCGGGTCCGGGCAGCCCCGGCAGGCTCACGTCGGTGAGCAGGAGGTCGGGGCGGGTGGCCTCGAGGCGGCCCAGCGCCTCCTCGGCGTTCGCGAGGACCTCGACGTCGTGGCCGGCGCCGCGCAGGGCCCGGCCCACGAAGGTCCCGATCGCCTCGTCGTCCTCGACGACGAGCACCCGGGCCGCCGGGGTCGGCGCGCCGGTGCCCCCGGCGTCGTCGAGGTCGCCTGCGTTCTCCTGGGGCGGGGCGCTCGCCGAGCGCGGCAGGCGCAGGCGCACCGTGGTGCCGGCCCCGGGGGCGCTGTCGATCTCGACCCTGCCGCCCGCGGCGGCGACGACGTCGTCGACGATGCTCAGGCCCAGACCGGTGCCGGTCCCGTGGGACTTCGTCGTGAAGAACGGCTCGCGCACCCGGGAGCGCACGGCCTCGGCGATGCCGACGCCGTCGTCGGCGACGGTGAGGACGACCTCGCCGCCATCGACGCTCGCGGCGATGCGGACGGTGCCGCCGCCGGGCATCGCGTCGCGGGCGTTGACGGTGAGGTTGAGCAGCACCTGGCCCAGGGCGTTGCGCTCGACGGGCACGACGAGGGAGGCGTCGACCCCGGCACGGTCGAGCGTGACCGCGGGGGCGAGCACCGACTCGAGCAGCGGGGCGAACTCGTCGAGCAGGTCGCCGAGCGCGACACGCTGCCCGGCCGCGGCTCCCCCGCGGGCGAAGGACAGCGCCTTGCGGCTCAGCGCGACCCCGCGCTGCCCCGCGTCGCGGATGCGCGCGAGCCCCGTCCGCAGGTCGTCGTCGAGGTCGTCGCGGCGCTCGAGGAGCTCGGTGTGGCCGAGCATGACGGTGAGGACGTTGTTGACGTCGTGGGCCACGCCCCCGGCGAGGCGGCCCACGGCCTCGAGCTTCTGCGCCTCGCGCAGCTGCGCCTCCGCGTGCTCCCGGGCGAGGGCGCCGGCGAGCACGCTGCCGACGGCCTCGCAGAAGGCGACCTCCTCGGCGGTGAACACGCGGGGCTCGGCGGCGTGGACCTCGAGCAGCCCGAAGCGCTCCTCGCGGGCGACGAGGCCGACCGAGACCAGCGAGCGCACCCCGGCGTCGACGAGGGCGGTGCCGCGGTGACGGCAGCCCGGGCAGTCGGTGGCGACGAGGTCGTCGAGGACGACCGCCTCGCCGTCGACGAGGGCGCGGTTGGTGAGGCACGCGGCGTCGACGACGCGACCGAGGCGGGCCGCGTCCCCGGCGTGCCAGCCGCGGCTGGCGAGCACGGTGAGGGGGGCGTCGGGCGCCTCGAGGCGCAGCACCGCGGCGCGCTCGACGCCGAGCAGGGCACCGAGCATCGCGAGGGCCTCGCCGGCGACGACCCCGGTGTCGGCCTCGAGCACCGCGCGCTTGCTGAGCTCGGACAGCGCCTCCTGCCGGGCGGTGCGGGCCTCGACATCGCGCTCGGCCCGCACGCGATCGGTGACGTCGTTGATGATGCCGAGCTGGTAGGGGGCGCGGCTGCCGACCACATGCAGCAGGCTCGAGGCGACCTCGACGTGCGCGACCGAGCCGTCGGCCCTCACGTAGCGCTTGCGCATGCCGTAGACGCCGATCTCGCCGGTGACGAGCGCGCGGCGCTGCTCGCGGGTGTCCGGCCGGTCGTCGGGATGGCTGAGCGTGACGTAGTCGCGCCCGAGTAGCTCCTCCCGTCGGTAGCCCGTGATCTTCGCGAGGGCGTCGTTGGCGTCGACCATGCGGCCGTCGGCGTCGGCGATGGCGATGCCGACCGGGGCGTGGTCGATGATGCTGCGGGAGAGCTCCTCGCTCTCCCGCAGCTGCTGGAGCTCGCGCGAGCGCTCGGTGACGTCGGCGACGATGGAGTAGAGCAGCGTCCGGCCACCGAGCGAGAACGGCCCGGAGGTGACCTCGACGTCGCGGACCTCCCCCGAGGCGCGACGGTGGCGGAAGTGGAAGTGGCCACGCTGCTCGCGACGGGCCCGGTCGACCTCGGCGTGGATCTGCTCGGGGCTCAGCGTGTTGATGTCACTGAGGCCCCGGCCCCGCAGCTCCTCGGCCGGCCAGCCGTAGAAGTCGATCGCCGCGGCGTTGGCCTCGACGACGCGCTCGGTCTCGGGGTCGATGAGCAGCACGATGCTCGGGTGGCGCGCGAGCAGGGTCCCGACGAGCTCCCGCGCGACGACCTCCCACTCCACGGTCGATCCCTCCGCCGCCTCGCGGGCGGCTCGCCGATCATCGAACCTCATCGTGCTCCAGCAGGACACTCGGCGCGCGAGGCTCGCGGGTCAAGACCCTCGACGACCAACAGCCTAGAGACCTTCGGCCTCGTGGTCCCCGATGCGGGGTTCGGCGACGGCTCAGACGTTGAAGCCCATCGCGCGCAGCTCCTCCTTGGCCTCCTCGGAGATCATCTCGGTCGACCACGGCGGGCTGAAGACGAACTCGACATCGGCCTCCTCGATGCCGGGCAGCCGGGTGAGCACGAGGGTCACCTGCTGGTGGATGAGCTCGGTGAGCGGGCAGCCCATCGTCGTGAGGGTCATGCGCACGAAGGCCTTGCCGTCCTCGGCGGTGACCTCGTAGACGAGCCCGAGGTTGACGATGTCGATGCCGATCTCGGGGTCCATGACGGCCTTGAGGGCCTCGCGCATGGCCTCCTCGGTGGGATAGCCGCGCTCGTCGGTCTCGATGTCGGCGAAGGCCTGCGCGGTGCCACCGCCGCCGCGCGGGGCCTCGTCCTCCTCGATCGGCCAGCCCTGCATGTCGGTCATCGCTGCCTCACGTCCTCAGTCGTCGCGGGAGCCGCGGCCATCGCCGCCGCGGTAGGACTCGATGGCGTCGAGCAGCGCCATCCACCCGAGCAGCGCGCACTTCACGCGCACGGGGAACTTCGCCACGCCCTCGAAGGCGATGCCGTCGGCGAGGTCGTCCTCGCGCTTGTGACCCTCGCCATGCATCATGAGGCGGAACGCCTCGGCGAGGTCCTCGGCGTCGCCGAGCTCGCGGCCGACGACGGCCTGGCCCATCGCCGAGGCCGACGCCATCGAGATCGAGCAGCCGTCGCCGTCGAAGGCGAGGTCCTCGATCGCCCCGTCGGCCACGCGCAGGCGGAGGTCCAGCTCGTCACCGCAGAGCGGGTTGGAGTGGTGGACGCTGACCTGTGCACCCTCGAGCTCGCTCGCGCGGTGCCGCGGGCTCTTGTAGTGGTCGAGGATGATCTCGTGGTAGAGGTCGTCCATGCTCATCGTCGGCCTAACGGTCGAAGAAGCGCTTCGTCGTCTCGACGGCGTCGACGAGCGCGGGGATCTCCTCGAGGGTGTTGTAGAGGTAGAACGAGGCCCTCGTCGTCGCCACCGAGCCGAGCTTGCGCACGAGCGGCTTGGCGCAGTGGTGCCCGGCGCGCACCGCGACGCCCTCACGGTCCATGATCGTGCCGATGTCGTGGGGATGCAGCCCCTCGATCGCGAAGCTCACCGCGGCACCACGTCGCGCGGGGTCGGTGGGCCCGTGGACCGAGACGCCGTCGATCCCCTCGAGGGCGGGCAGGACGGCCTCGAGCAGGGCGACCTCGTGGGCGCGGACCTCGGCCATGCCGAGGCGCTCGAGGTAGTCGACGGCGGCGCCGAGGCCGACGACCTCGGCCACCGGCGGCGTGCCCGCCTCGAACTTGTAGGGCACCTCGTTGAACGTCGCCCCTTCGAGGGTGACGTTGGCGATCATCTCGCCGCCGCCGAGGAACGGGGGCATGGCCTCGAGGATCTCGGGGTCACCGGCGAGCACGCCGACGCCGGTGGGCCCGAGCATCTTGTGGCCGCTGAAGCAGAGCATGTCCGCGCCAAGGGCGACGAGGTCGGTCGGCAGGTGGGGCACCGACTGGGCGCCGTCGACGACGACGAGCGCGTCGCGGTTGGCCGCCTTGACCGCCGCGGCGAGGTCGGCGACGGGGTTGATCGTGCCGACGACGTTCGACATCGCGGTGACCGCGAACAGCGCGACACGGCCCGTGGCGACCTCGGCCTCGAAGGCCTCGAGGTCGAGCTCCCCACCGGGGGTGACTGGGACGTAGCGCAGGTCGAACCCCGCCTCGGCCTGGGCGAGCTGCCACGGCACGAGGTTGGCGTGGTGCTCCATCTCGGTGGCCAGCAGCACGTCGCCGGGGCCGAGGCGGTGACGGGCGTAGCTGTAGGCGAGGATGTTGAACGCCTCGGTGGCGTTCTTCGTGAAGACGATCCCCCGAGGGTCCGCGCCGACGAAGCGGGCGATCCGCGCCCGGGCGCCCTCGTAGAGCTCGGTGGCCTCCTCGGCCAGCGCGTGGACGCCGCGGTGGACGTTGGCGTTGGCGTCCTCGTAGTAGCGCTGCATCGCCTCGAGGACCGCCCGCGGCTTCTGCGAGGTCGCCGCGGAGTCGAGGTAGACGAGCGGTCGGCCGTGGACGTGACGCTCGAGCGTGGGGAAGTCCTTGCGGATCATCGTCGCGTCCATGGCCACCTCGCTGTGCGTCGCCCCCTCCGGGCTCGCGCCCGACTCCCAGGCTACGCGCTCACCTTGAAGTGCTCGTAGCCGCTCTTCTCGAGCTCGTCGGCGAGCTCGCGGCCGCCCGACTGCACGATCTTGCCGGCCGACATCACGTGGACCTTGTCGGGGGTGATGTAGTTGAGGATGCGCGTGTAGTGGGTGATGATGAGGCTGCCGAGGTCGGGGCCCGAGAGCCGGTTGACGCCCTCGGCGACGATGCGCACCGCGTCGATGTCGAGACCGGAGTCGGTCTCGTCGAGCACGGCGATGCGCGGGCGCAGCAGCGCCATCTGCAGGATCTCGAAGCGCTTCTTCTCCCCGCCGCTGAAGCCCTCGTTGACGTTGCGGGAGAGGAACTTCTCGTCCATGCCGAGGGCGGCGAACTGCTCGCGCAGCTCGGTCATGAACTGCCGCACGGGGATGTCCTCGCCGCGCACCGCGCCGATGGAGGTGCGCAGGAAGTTCGTGAGGCTCACGCCCGGGACCTCGGTGGGGTACTGCATCGCGAGGAAGAGCCCGAGCGCGGCGCGCTCGTCGGGGGTCATCCCGGTGACGTCCTCGCCGCCGAGGAGGATCTGCCCGCCGGTGATGTCGTAGGCGGGGTGGCCCATGATCGAGTACGCGAGGGTGGACTTGCCCGAGCCGTTGGGGCCCATGAGGGCGTGGGTCTCGCCCCGAGAGACCTCGAGGTCGACGCCGTGGAGGATCTCGGTGCCCTCGACCTCGACGGTCAGGCCCTGGATCTGGAGGTCAGCTGCCATGGTTGCGACGTCCCTTCGTTGCGTTCGGCGCGCGTCGGCCGTCGCTAGTGGCGCGGCTCGGACGCGTCGTTGAGCTTGGTGTCGAGGTCGACGTAGACGATGCCGTCCTCGACCTTGCAGGCGTAGACGGGGATGGGGCGGACCGCCGGCAGGCCCTGGGGCTTGCCGTCGTCGAGGTCGAAGGTCGAGCCGTGCAGCCCGCACTCGATCTCGTTGTCGTCGATCCAGCCCTCGTGGAGGGGGTAGCGCTGGTGGCTACAGGTGTTGTGCACCGCCTTGACGGTGCCGTCGTCGAGCTTGACGACGCAGACGGGCTCGGTGAGCTCGACGAGCCGGGCCTCGCCCGGGGCGAGCTCGTCGTAGGCGGCGACGCGCTGGTAGGCCATGGCGCTAGCTCGTCACGCGACGGTGGTCACGGCGCTGGTCCATGAGCGCGGTCGGCGCACCCTTGAGCTCGGCCTCGATCTCCTCGAGCAGGGTGTCGGTGACCCCCTCGAGGTCGATGCGGTCGAGCACCTCCTTGAAGAAGCCGAAGACGAGCAGGCGCGCCGCCTCGGGCCGCGGGATGCCGCGGGACTCGAGGTAGAAGAGCTGGAGCTCGTCGATCTGGCCCACCGAGGAGTGGTGGCCGCAGGCGATGACGTCGGAGGTGAGGATCTCGAGGAACGGGATCGAGTCGGCCTTGGCCCCCTCGGTGAGGATGAGGTTGCGGTTGGTCTCATCCGAGGTCGTGGCCTTCGCGTCGGCCTCGATGCGGATGTTGCCGTACCACACCGCGCGGGACTCGCCCTGCAGCGCGCCCTTGAAGACCTGGTCGCTCGAGGTGTGGCTCGCCTGGTGATGGCTCGTCGCACGGTGCTCGAAGCGCTGCTCCTCGGAGCTGTAGTACACGCCGTAGAGTTCGCCGTTGGCGCCCTCGCCGGCGAGCGCGACGTCGGGGCGGACGTAGACGGTGTCGCCGCCGAACGTCGCCTCGAGCGAGCGGACGTCGGCGTTGCGGCCGACCTGGGCGCGGTGCCAGCCGACGTGGGCGACCCCGTCGCCCCAGTCCTGGGTCGAGGCGACGCGGGCGGCGGCGCCATCCTCGGCGACGAGCTCGACGACCTCGACGACGGTGGCCTCGGCCGAGCCGGAGCGGTCGACGTAGAGGTCGGCGCGGGCGTTGGCCCCGAGGTGAACGAGCAGCCGCGGCAGGTGCGCGCCGGGCGCGCTGACCTGGATCGTCACCGTCACCGGTGCGGCGAGCTCGACGCCCGCGGGCACGTGGACGAATCCGCCGGCGGTGAAGGCCGCGAGGCTCGCCGCGGTGAAGGCGTCCTCGGCGCCGACCACCTCGCCGAGCGCGCTCTCGACGAGCTCGGCGTGGGTGGCCGCGGCGGTCGCGAGGTCGCTGACGACGACGCCCTTCGCGGCGGCCTCCTCGGTCACGCTCGCCTCGACGACCGCACCGTCGACGATGCGCAGCGACGCCGCGGGCGCCTCGAGGGCGTCGACGATGCCGCCGGGCCGCGCCGCGAGGTCGCCGCCGCGGGTGACGAGCTCGCGGTCGAGGGCGATGCGCCGCGGGTCGGTGTGGCGCCACTCCTCGACCTTCGGCGTGGGCCAGGGCAGGCCGTCGAGCGCCTCGAGCGCGGACTGCCGCCGGTCGCGGAGCCAGTCGGGCTCGCCGGCCGCCTCGCTGAGCGAGGCGACGGCGGCGGCGGTGAGAGCAGACAGGGTGGCCACGGTGGTGCGCTCCTTGCAGGGTCGGTCGTGCCGAGGGGACGTACGAGAGGGTCCGTCCCCCGCGCGGGCGGGTGACGGACCCTCTCGGCGCGGGAGGTCTAGCCCACCGCCCCTTCCATCGAGAGGCTGATGAGGCGGTTCATCTCCACCGAGTACTCCATGGGCAGCTCCTTGGAGATCGGCTCGACGAAGCCGCGCACGATCATCGCCAGGGCCTCGGCCTCGTCGATGCCGCGGCTCTGGAGGTAGAAGAGCTGCTCCTCGCCGACCTTCGAGACGCTCGCCTCATGGCCGATCTGGGCGTCCTCCTCGGAGATGTTCATGTAGGGGTAGGTGTCGCTGCGCGCCTTCTCGTCGAGGAGGAGCGCGTCGCAGACCACGCTCGACTTCACGCGGTTCGCGCCGTCGGCGATCTCGACCTGGCCGCGGTAGCTCGTGCGGCCGGTGCCCTGGGCGACGGACTTCGCGACGATGTTCGAGCTCGTGTCGGGCGCGTGGTGGTGCATCTTCGCGCCGGCGTCCTGGTGCTGGCCGTCCCCGGCGAAGGCCACCGAGAGGACCTCGCCGCGGGCGCCGCGGCCCATGAGGTAGACGCTCGGGTACTTCATCGTCACCTTCGAGCCGATGTTCGCGTCGATCCACTCGACCGTGGCGTCCTCGTAGGCCGCCGCGCGCTTGGTGACGAGGTTGTAGACGTTGTTCGACCAGTTCTGGATCGTCGTGTAGCGCAGCCGCGCGCCGGGCTTGGCGATGAGCTCGACCACCGCGGAGTGCAGCGAGTCGCTCGAGTAGATCGGCGCGGTGCAGCCCTCGACGTAGTGCACGTAGCTGCCAGGCTCGGCGATGATGAGGGTGCGCTCGAACTGGCCCATGTTCTGCTGGTTGATGCGGAAGTAGGCCTGCAGCGGGATGTCGACCTTCACGCCCTCGGGCACGATGATGAACGAGCCGCCCGACCACACCGCGGTGTTGAGCGCCGCGAGCTTGTTGTCGTTGGCCGGGATCACCGAGCCGAAGTGCTCGCGGAAGACGTCCTCGTGCTCCCTGAGGGCGGTGTCGGTGTCGAGGAAGATCACGCCCTGGGCCTCGAGGTCCTCGCGCACCTTGTGGTAGACGACCTCGGACTCGTACTGCGCGGCGACGCCGGCGATGAGGCGCTGCTTCTCCGCCTCGGGGATGCCGAGCCGGTCGTAGGTCTCCTTGATCTCCGCGGGCAGCTCGTCCCAGGTGTTGGCCTGCTCCTCGGTGGAGCGGATGAAGTAGTAGATGTCGTCGAAGTCGATGCCGGAGAGGTCCGAGCCCCAGTCGGGCATCGGGCGGCGCAGGAAGTGCTTGTAGGCCTTGAGGCGCAGGTCGAGCATCCACTGCGGCTCGTCCTTCAGCGCCGAGATCTCGCGGATGACCTCCTCGGAGAGCCCCTTCTTGGGCTCGAAGACCGGCTTGACGTCGTCATGCCAGCCGTACTTGTACGTCCCGAGGTTGAGGTCCTCAGCCTGCGTCGCCATAGCTCTCTCCTACTCGTCGCGGTCGCTGCGCGGGCGGGCGTCGACGGGATGTCGCGCGGGTTGGTCGGTTGGGATCTCGCACACGCAGTGCGAGGCCCCACGTGCGAGGGTGCGCTCGCGTGAGACTCCCACGCCGAGCAGATCCTCGAACATCTGGGCTTCGGTCCGGCACACCTCGGGATGCGCTTCGGCGACCTCGCGGATCGCGCAGTGCCCCTGGGTCAGGGTCAGCGTCGACCCGCCGTCGTCCTGCGACGACGCGACGTGCGAGGTGAAGCCGTCCTCGGTGAGCAGCTCGGCGAGACGCTCCACGCGCGCCGCCCGATCCTCGCCCGCTTCGGCGAGGACCGCAGCGTAGCGCGCGCGCACCCTCTCCTGCCGCCAACGGAGGAACTGCTCCACCGCGTCGGCGCCATCGCGCTCACGCAGGAAGGTCAGGAGCTCGTTGGCGAACTCTCCGGTGCGGTCGGGGAACAGGCGCCGCGCCCGTTCGGTGAGCCGGTAGTGGGTCGCGGGGCGGCCGGGGCCGTCACGGCGCGCGGTCTGCCCTGCCACGAGGTCGTCCTCGGCGAGGACGCCGAGGTGGCGTCGAACGGCCACCTCGGAGAGGCCGAGGGCCTCGGCGAGCGCCGCGACGCCGCATGGGGCATCGCGGAGCCGCTCGACGATCGCGGCGCGCGTGGCGCCGAGAAGGTCGACGAGGGAGTCCGTGCTCGCGTTCACGCAAATATTCATAGCACATGTTGAGAAACACTGCAGCACGCGGTCACCCGACGTGGCTGGATCCCCTTCGCCACGCCCCGGTGGCGTCAGTCGGCCGGGAAGGCGAGCCCGTCCTCGAGCCGGGCGAGGAACTCCGCCCTCGCGAGCTCGTCGCGGCGCAGGCGGCGGCGCGTCGCGAGGTCCCGCGCGGCGGACGCCTCAACCTGCTCGCAGATGGCGTCGACGTCGAAGGGCTTCGTGAGGTAGCCGTCGGCGCCGAGCCGGAAGGCGGCGACGTGGTCGTGCTCGGCGGCGCGGCCGGTGAGCACGAGGACCGCGACCGAGTCGCCGTGACGCTCGCGGATCGCGCCGAGCACGTCGTAGCCGTCGAGGTGCGGCATCATGAGGTCGAGCAGGACGACGTCGAAGGCGTCCACCTCGAGCGCGGCGAGCGCCTCGAGGCCGTCGGCGGCCTCGACGACGTCGTGGCCGAGCAGTCCGAGGCGCAGGACGCCCCGGACCGACGGATCGTCATCGACGAGGAGAACGCGCACGGCCTCGGCTCCGGTGGACGACAGCAGGGTCTCTCTGGAGCCATCGACGCGAACGGATGCGACCTTGAGCCACGAACGACCGCTCTTCGCCTGGTGCTACCGCCAGCTCGCCGACCACCTCGACACGCGCGCCACCGGCACCCACCGTGACGCCCTCGTCGCCGGGCTGTCGGGCCGGGTCGTCGAGATCGGCGCGGGCACGGGGCTGACGTTCCGGCGCTACGCGCCGCCGGTGCGCCACGTCGACGCCGTCGAGCCCGAGCCCACCCTGCGCGAGGCCGCGCTCAGCGCCGCGCGCCGGGCCAGCGTCCCCGTCGCCGTGACCGACGGCGTCGCCGAGGACCTGCCCTACCCCGAGGCGAGCGCGGACGCGGCGGTCACCTCGCTCGTGCTCTGCAGCGTCGCCGATGCCGCCCGCGCGGTGGCCGAGCTCGCCCGCGTCGTGCGCCCCGGCGGCGAGCTGCGCCTCTACGAGCACGTCCGCGCGCCGACGCCGCTGCTCGCCCGGACCCAGCGCATGCTCGACCCCTGCTGGTCGCGGCTGGCCGGCGGCTGTCACATGGGCCGCGACCCCGTCGCGCTGCTCGCACCGGCGGGCTTCCGCCTCACGTCGCTCGAGCGCTTCCGGGTGCCCGAGGAGGGACCGACGCTGCCGCCCTCCCCGCACATCCTCGCGCGCGCCGTGCGCGATTGAGCGGCCGCGGCGCGCCGCGCTAGGCCCGCGGCGCCTCGTCGACGACGAGCACGCCGCTGCCGAGCTCGACGTCGTTCCACAGCCGGGTGCCCCGCAGCTCGTTGCCGGCGCCCACGCTCGTGCGCGCCCCGACGATCGAGCGGTCGAGGGTGCAGGCGTCGCCGACGCGCCCGTCGGCGCAGACCACCGAACCGTAGACGTCGGCGTCGTGGCCGATCTCGACGCCGTCGAAGAGCACGCAGTTCTCGAGTCGTGCCCCGCTGCGCACCCGCACGCCGTCACCGAGGACGGTGCGCCCGAAGAGCTGCGCGCCCTCCTCCACGACGCTGCCAGCGCCGATCGCCGCAGGCTTGATGATGCCGCGCTCACGGGCCTCGGCCCCGCCCCCCATCCACAGGCCGGGACTGCTGGCCTGCCCGGCCGGCTCCCAGTCCACGCGCCCCTCGAGGACGTGGCGGTTGGCCGCGAGGTAGGCGCGGGGGTTGCCGGTGTCGAGCCAGTACCCGCCGTCGAAGCGGCCGTAGATCGGCTCGCGCTCACGCACCATGAGCGGCAGCAGCTGCTGCTCGAAGGAGAAGAACGCGTCGGGTGGGATCCGCCGCAGCACCCGCGGGGCGAGCATGAGCACGCCGGCGTTGACGAGGTGCGAGGTCGTCTCCTCCGGGCCGGGCTTCTCGACGAAGCGCTCGACGAAGCCCTCCCCGTCGAGCTCGAGGACCCCGAACTGCGTGACGTCGCGCTGGGAGGTGAGCCAGAACGTCACGAGCGACCCGCGGGAGAGGTGGAAGCGCTCGAGCGCGGCGATGTCGGGGCTGGCGACGACGTCGCCGTTCATCCACAGCAGCGGCCGGTCGGGCTCGAAGGCCCCGGCGTCGGCGCACCAGCGCAGCGCCCCGCCGGTGCCCAGGGGCGCCGGCTCGGTGATGACCCGGACGTTGAGCCCGAGCTCGGCGCCCTGGTCGGCGATGTCGGCGAAGCGGTCGGCGGCGTAGCCCAGGGCGAGCGCGACGTCGCGCACCCCGTGGGCCGCGAGATGGCGCAGCTGGTGGAGGATGAGCGGACGGTTGGCGACCGGCACGAGCGGCTTGGGGAGCCCGGCGGTCACCGGCCGCAGCCTCGTGCCCTTGCCGCCGGCGAGGATGACCGCTTGCACGTCGGACACGTGACTCCCCCTCCACGTCGGGCCGCGCCGGCCGGGGGCGCCGGCGGGCTCACCCCGCGCCGGCGCGCGAACCGCCCCTCAGAGCCCTACTGTCGCGCCCGCCGCCGCCGACGCACCTCGCCCTGGATCATGTCGGACTGGTGCATGAACTTGCGCAGCCGCTGGTTGAAGTCCTTGTCGACCTTCGAGGAGGCCCGTCGCGGCGCGCTCTCCTCCTCCCAGTCAGGCTCGGCGCGCTTGATCGAAAGGTCGATGCGGCCGTCGTCCTTGATCTGCAGGACCTTGACCTCCACGTCCTGGCCCTCGGTGAGGTAGGCGTGGATGTTCTCGACGAAGTCGCGATGGACCTCGGAGATGTGGACGAGGCCGGTGACGTCAGGCGCGATCTCGACGAACGCGCCGAAGTCATGCAGACGGACAACCTTGCCGGGGACGATCGATCCTGGCTCGACAGACACCTTGCTCCCTTCGCGGTCGGCGTGCGCGCGCACCCGGCCGCCGGTCGTGGGCAGTGAACGGTCCCAAGGCTACCAGCGGCCGCCGCCGTGGCGCCGCGCCTGTCCCGATTGTCGGGTGGGCCTGCCAGCCGTCGGGCATGCTGGAGGGCCCGACCCCTGCGGAGGTGCCCATGCGCGCGGTGATCGCCACGGAGCCGGGAGGACCTGACGTCCTCGCCGTCGTCGAGCGGCCCGATCCCGAGCCCGGTCCGGGCGAGGTCCTCGTCGCCGTCGACGCCGCGGGGGTCAACCGCGCCGACCTCCTCCAGCGCGAGGGTCGCTACCCGCCGCCTCCGGGGGCCAGCGACGTGCTCGGTCTCGAGGTCGCCGGCCGCGTCGTCGGCCTCGGTGCCGGTGTCGAGCGCTGGGCGGTCGGCGACGCGGTCTGCGCCGTCGTGCCCGGGGGCGGCTACGCCGAGCTCGCCGTCGTCGCCGAGGCCACGGCGATGCCCCTGCCGCCCGGCCTCGACCCCGTCGCCGCCGCCGCGGTGCCCGAGACCTTCTCCACCGCCTGGGACAACGTCGTGCGCCGCGGCGGGCTCGGTCGGGGCGAGACCCTGCTCGTCCACGGCGGCGCGAGCGGGGTCGGCACGGCGGCGCTGCAGCTCGGCGTCCGCGCGGGCGCGCAGGTCCTCGCCACGGCCTCCACGGCGGCCAAGCGCCGCACCTGCGAGGAGCTCGGCGCAGCCCGGACGATCGACTACACGAGCGAGGACTTCGTCGCCGTCGTCGACGAGGTCACCGACGGGCGCGGCGTCGACGTCGTCCTCGACCTCGTCGGGGGCGCCTACCTCGACCGCAACCTCCGGTCGCTCGCCCTCGAGGGCCGCCTCGTCGTCATCGCCCTGCAGGGTGGCGCGCGCGCCGAGCTCGACCTCGCCCGGCTGCTCACCCGCCGGCTCGCGGTCATGGGCTCGACGCTGCGCGCCCGTGGGCTCGCCGAGCGCTCCGAGCTCGCCCGCGACCTCGTGAGCCGCGTCTGGCCGGGCTTCGCCGACGGCGCCCTGCGCCCGGTCGTCGACCGCGTGCGCCCGCTCGAGGAGGTCGCCGAGGCCCACGCGCGCATGGCCGCCGGCGAGCACATCGGCAAGCTCGTGCTCGCGGTCCGCTGAGCCGCACGCCACCGAGGTCGCGCGCCGGGTCAGGCGCCTCGCGGCCCGACGGTGACCCGCGTGGCCTCAGCGCCGCGCGAGGAACGCACGGATCGCTGCGTCGTAGCGCGGCTTGGCCTGCTCGGCGACGGCGTGGCCCGTGCGTGGCAGCAGGGTGAGCTCGGCGTCGGGCAGGCCACGCGCGAGCTCGGTCATGCGTCGGGGGGTGGTGAGGACGTCCTCCTCCCCGCCGATGACGAGCGCCCGCTGGGTGATCTCGGCGAGGCGGTCGCGCACGTCGAAGCGCAGGATCGCCGCGGTGTGGGCGCGGTAGCGCTCGACGTCGGTCGCGCGGGCGCTGAGGCCGAGCAGCGGTGACAGCAGGCGGTAGCGCCGCGGGAGCTCGGGCGTGTGGCTCATCTCGACGGTGTCGCGCACGAAGCCGCGCAGGTCCCCCGAGACCAGCGCGGCCTCCCAGCGCTCGAGGACCGCACGCAGCTCGTCGTCGACGTAGGCCACCGTCGAGGCGAGCACGAGGCGGCGCACCGTGCCGGGGTGGCGCAGGGCGAGCACCTGGGCGAGCATCCCGCCGTAGGAGGTGCCGAGCACGTCGACGGGCCGGTGGGTCACCGCACCGGAGAGCAGCGTGACGAGGTCGTCGGCCATGCGCTCGAGCGAGGCGCCCGCCCGCAGCGGATCGCGCCGTGAGGCGACGATCACCCGACGGTCGTCGAAGTCCCGGAACCAGGCGCGCAGCGCCCGCACCGCCACACGACCACGCGGCGCCCCGAGCCCGTCGGTCAGCCCGGGGACGACGAGGAGCGGCGTCCCCGAGGGATCGCCCGCCTCGACGTAGGGCACGACCGCCCCGTCCCCGGCCGGCCAGCGTCCCACGCCGTCCTTCGAGGCTGCCGCCGTGGCTGCCGCCGCTGCCCGCTCGCCCATGCCCTGGCCCCTCCTCGCCACCGCGGGGGTCGCCCGCGCCCGTACCGCGGTCGACCCGCCGGGCTCGCCGCGTCCGCGTCGTGCCGACGTCCCCCGAGCCTCGCGTGGCGCGCGCCGTTCCTCCCACCCCAAAGGTCCCGGCGTCCTCCCGTCGGGTGGCGCTTGCGGCGACGGGAGGGCGGGCCGCGCTAGACCATGAGGTCGCGGCGCCCGATGGCGACGAGGCCGATCCCGGCCGCGATGAGGGTCAGCGCGGCCAGCGAGCCGAGCCCGGCGAGGTCGACGCCCGTGGCCAGAGGCTCCTCGGCGAGGTACCACGACCACGGCGAGATCGTCCGCAGCCAGGGCAGGTCGGCGAGGGGGCCGAGGGCATCGGCGACGAAGGCGAGGACCGCGACGCCCGCGGCGAGGCCGAGCGCGACCGCGCGGCGACCGGTGACCGCACCAGTGGCGAGGGCGATCGTGCCGATCGCGAGCACGAGCAGGAGCAGCCCGCTGCTCGCGGCGAGCACGTTGCCTGAGGCGAGGTCGAGGTCGAGCACGACGACGAGCAGGAGGGTCGTGGCCGTCACCGCGGCGACGAGGGCCAGCGAGGACAGCCACAGCGCCGCGGTGCGCTCGGCGAGGAGGCGACGACGCCCGATCGGGGCGCTGACCTCGAGCTCGAGGGTGCCGTCCTCCTCCTGCCCGGCGAGCAGGCGCGCGCCGAGGGCGACGGCGTGGACGAGCAGGAGCGCCGGCGCGATGAGCCCGTAGACCGTCGAGCTGAGGTAGCCCGCCGGCGAGGTGATGTCCTCCCAGCCGAAGGCGGTGATCATCCCCTCGGGCAGGCTGTCGACGAGCCCCTGCATCTCCGCGGTCGTGCCCATCGTCGGGTAGAAGCTCGCGTAGAGGGCCGTCACCGCAGCCAGGGCGACCGCCCACAGCACCAGCGCCCTGCGGTGCAGCCGCAGGGCCCCGGTGAGCACGGCGAGGGGCTCAGCGGTCATCGTCGCCGTCCTGCGGACCGGTCGGTGGGAGACGGTAGTGGTCGAGGAAGAGGTCCTCGAGCTCGCGGTCCTCGACGACGAGGCGGCTCACCGGCTGCGCCGCCAGCGCCGCGAGCAGCGGACCCGGATCGCCATGGAGCCGGCACGACAGCTCGGCACCATCGACGACGAGCTCGGCGAGACCCGTCACGCCGGCGAAGGCCTCCGGGGCGACCGCCTCGGCGAAGCGCACCTGGACCCGCTGCCCGGCGCGGCGGCGCAGCGCCACGATGTCGTCGACGTCGACGAGCTCGCCGGCGCGGATGATCGCCACGCGGTCGGCGGCGTCCTCGACCTCGCTGAGGACGTGGGAGGACATGAACACCGTCGCGCCGGCCTGCCGGGTCTCGGCGACGAGGTCGAGGAGCTCGCGCTGCAGCAGCGGGTCGAGACCGCTGCTCGGCTCGTCGAGGACGAGGAGCTCGGGTTCGTGCATGAAGGCCTGCACGACGCCGACCTTCTGCTTGTTGCCCTTCGAGAGCGCACCGATGGGTCGCTCGAGGTCGAGGCCGAAGCGCGCGGCGAGCGGGGCGATCCGCTCGCGACCCGCCCCGCCGCGCAGGCGTGCGAGGTGGGCGAGGAGGTCCCCGGCCCGCTGACGCCCGGCCATCGCGAGCTCGCCGGGCAGGTAGCCGAGCCGCGCCCGCAGCGCCGCCCCGCCCGCGCGCGGCGCGACGCCGAGCACCTCGACGCGACCGGCGGTGGGCCGCAGGAGGTCGAGGAGCAGGCGGATCGTCGTGGACTTGCCGGCGCCGTTGGGTCCGAGGAAGCCGAAGACCTCGCCACGCTCGACGACGAGGTCGATGCCAGCGAGGGCGCGCACCGCGCCGTAGTCCTTGACGAGGCCCTCGGTGCGCACGACGACGTCGCTCATCTCACCGCCGCCCTGGCCCGGCCGCAGAGTCGGGATCGAGCCCCTCGCGCAGCCGCTCGGCGTAGCCCTCGTCCATGAGGCCCTGTCCGAAGAGCTCGAGGACCGGCCCGAAGTAGGCGCCGGCGGCGGCGAGGGCCTCGGGGGCGGAGAGGTCGGCGGTGAGGTCGGCGCCGAGCAGGCGCCCGACGTGCTCGTTGAGGACGAGCGCGCCGAGGCTCCACAGCAGGAGCACCGCGGCCCGCTGTCGCGGGTAGGCGCTCGGCTTGAGCACGCCCGCCTCGACGCCCTCGGCGAGGTAGCCCTCGGCGTCGGCGACGAGGTCGTCGAGCAGCGCGGCGACCTCCTCGGTGCCGTCGGCGAGCGTGCGGGCGAGGTAGCGCAGCAGCGGCAGCCCACCGGCGACGCCACGCAGCGCCGCAAGCGGGTCGAGGCCCGCGCCCGCGGCGATCACCGCGCGCTTCTGCTCGCGGATGACCGCGGCGACGTGGACGTCGCAGGCCCGCCGCAGCGCCTCCTTCGAGCCGAAGTGGTGGATGACGAGCGGCGGGGAGACGCCGGCCCCCTCGGCGATGAGCCGCACGCTCGCGCCGTCGACGCCGTGGGTGGCGAACGTCGTGATCGCGCTGTCGCGGATGCGCGCCTTCGCGGTGCGGTCGTCCTGACCGCCCGCGACCGCCTCTGCCATGGCCTCGCCCCTCGCGATCCCGCGCCGGCCGGCGTCGCGGCGACCCCGCGCGCCGACATGAACGCACGTTCACCAGGATAAACGGCCGTTCAGGACCTGGCAAGGCTCGAGGCGGAGGCAAGGCTCGAGGCGGAGGCAAGGCCCGAGGCGGAGGCAAGGCCCGAGGCGGAGGCAAGGCCCGAGGCCCGAGCGGGGGCGGGCCTCAGCCCTCCTCGACGGAGCCCTCGTCGCCGGCGGCCTCCTCGGCGGCGGGAACGTGGACGACGGGGACGTCGAAGCGCCGCTGTGCACGGGTGACGAGGTCCATCCGCAGCCAGCGGCTCAGCCCCGGCGGCAGCGTCGAGAGGATGACCTCGTCGTAGTCGCCCAGGTCGAGGGCGTCGGCGATCGCGGTGAGGGGGTCGGGATCGGCGACCTCCCCGGTCGCGTCGATGCCGCAGTCGGCGAGCAGCTGGAGGGCCTCGGTGAGCCGTGCCTCGGCGCGCTGCTGGCTGGTCCGCTCGTCCCCGCCGTCGAGGGGCAGCGCGAGGCCCTCGGCACCCAGGACCCCGCCATAGAGCGCGCCGGCGCCGAGGACGTCGTCGACGGTGGGCGTGGCCGGGACGAGGACGTGGAACGTCGCCGGCCCCGCGCGGTGACGGGCGAGCACGAGCTCACGCAGCCGTGCTCCCCCGAGCGTCTGGTTCGCCACGATGAGGTGCCGCGTCATCGCCGGCCCTCCTCCCCCGGTCTCCCTGCCCGCCGGACCGCGTGGGCGGCAGCCGGCGGGTTCCGCCGCGGGGGCCTACCGCGGCGGTCGCCTACTTGTAGCGGTAGGTGATGCGACCCCGCGTGAGGTCGTAGGGCGAGAGCTCGACGGTGACCCGGTCACCGGGCAGGATCCGGATGTAGTGCTTGCGCATCTTGCCGGAGATGTGCCCGAGCACGGTGTGGCCGTTGTCGAGGGTCACCCGGAACATCGTGTTCGGCAACGCCTCCTCGACCACCCCTTCGAGCTCGAGGGCGGCCTCCTTCGTCGAGCCGACCCGCGCCTCGCGCTTCGCGCGGGTCTCGGGGTCGGCGGAGCGACGGGAGGGCGCTCGGCCGCTGCGGCGCTTTGCCATGTCGGGTGCATCCCTTCAGAGCTCTCGGTGACGTCGATGTCGCGGTCCCGGCTCCCAACGTCCAGGCGGCGCCAAGGGGGCGCGCAGGCCGCGCGACACCGGACTCATGATAGCGGCCATCCCGCGCTGGCGAGGTCCTCGAGGGTGCGGACCTCGGTGAGCACCCCCGCGGCCGCGGCGACGAGCGGCACGGCGAGCAGCGCGCCGGTGCCCTCCCCCAGGGCCATCGCGAGGTCGAGCAGCGGGTCGAGCCCGAGCGCGGCGAGACCGACGGAGGCCCCGGGCTCGGGTGAGCGGTGCCCGGCCACGAGGTGGTCGACGGTCGCGGGGGCGAGCCGCACGGCGACGAGCGCGGCGGCGACGGCGCTCACGCCGTCGAGCAGCACCGGCACACGGGCGCGCGCCCCGGCGAGGCAGACCCCCGCGAGCGCGGCGTGCTCGAGCCCGCCGAACGCCGTGAGCGCGCCGAGGCCGTCGTCGCCGTCGAGGTCGGCCCTGGCCACCGCCGCGTCCACGAGCGCGCGCTTGGCGGGCAGGTCGGCGGCGGGCCCGGCCGCCCCCGGGCCGACGACGTCGTGGGCGCGACGCCCGGTGAGGGCGGCGACGAGGCAGGCCGCCGAGGTGGTGTTCGCGATCCCCATGTCCCCGGTGACGAGGAGGTCGGCGCCCTCGGCGAGGGCCTCCTCGGCGGTGGCGATGCCCGCGCGCACCGCGGCATCGGCCTCCTCGGGGGCGAGCGCGGGGCCCGCGGCGAGGTCGCCGGCGCCCGCGCGCACGCCGGCACGGCGCAGCCCCGCAGCGCGGATGGGCGGCTCGGCGATGCCGGCGTCGAGGACGCGCACCCGCGCGCCGACGGCCCGGGCGAGGGCGTTGCCGGCGGCGGCGCCCTCGGCGAGCGTCGCGGCCATCGCCGCGGTGAGCCCCTGCGGCCATGGGCTCACACCGTGGACGTGCACGCCATGGTCGGCGGCGGCCACGACGAGCACCGGACAGGTCGGCCGCGGCGGTGGGCAGCGCCCCGCCGACCCGGCGAGGCGCACCGCGAGCGCGCCGAGGCGCCCGAGGCCGCCGGGCGGGATCGCGAGGTTCGCGAGCCGACGCTCGGCGGCCCGCGCGCTCTCGGCGTCGGCAGGCGCGATGGCCGCGAGGGCTGCGCTGAGGGCGGCGCTGGGCCGCGGGCGGCTCACGCAGCGTCGCCGAGCACGACGACGCGGCCGGCTGGCAGGGCGTCGGCGAGGGCGGTGACGACCGCGCGCACGTGGCGCGCGTCGGCGAGGACGGCGACGGCGCCCGAGCAGGCCGCGGCGACGTCGGCGAGCGCGTCGGGGTCGGCCGGCGCCTCCCGCAGGCTCACCCGGGGCGTGGCGAGGTGGCGTGCCGAGCCGAGCTGGGAGCGCGGCGCGAGCACGACGTCGGCCCCGGCGATCGCGCGTAGCGCCTCGCTCGGCAGGTCCTGGCCGTCGAGGGCGATGACGGTGAGGCGGTCGGGCGGCACGGGCGGGCTCCCATCGGGGCGTCGTCGACGACGATAGCCCGCGGCGCCGGTCTCACGCACCGAGGGCCTCGAGCGTCCACGCGTCACCGTGGCGCCGCAGCACCGCGGCCCGGCCGTGGCCCGCGGCGAGGGCGAAGCCCTGCGGCGGCGACAGGCCGATGGCCCTGGCGAGCACGAGGCGCAGCGGCCCCGCGTGGGTGACGGCGAGCACCCGCCGACCGGCGACGGCGAGCCGCTCGGCCGCCGCCCAGGCGCGCGCCTCGACCACAGCGAGGGGCTCGCCACCGGGAGGGGTGAACGCCGCGTAGGCGGCGGGGTCGGCGAGGACCTCGGGGGCCACGCCCGCCCAGAGCTCCTCCCAGCGCCGGCCCTCCCAGGCGCCGAAGTCGCGCTCGGCGAGGCCGGCCTCGACCGACGGCTGCGCGGTCCAGGCCTGGGCGGTCTCGCGCGCCCTCGCCGCCGGCGAGCTCACGACCACGTCGAAGGCCAGGGCGAGCCGGCGCCGGGCGCTCACGGCCTGGCTCCGCCCCTGGCGGCTGAGCGGCGGGTCGACGCGCTGGCCCGCGCAGCGGCCCCCGGTGTCGGCCTCGCCGTGGCGCAGCAGGACGAGGGTCGCCGGCTCGGCGCTCACGTCAGCCCCGGCCACCCGCGCGCGGCGAGCGCGGCGACGACGGCGATCGTGGCGAGCTCGACGAGCTGGTTCGTCGCCCCAAGGGCGTCGCCGGTGAGCCCACCGAGCTTGCGGCGCAGCAGCGCCGCGCACGCCAGCGAGACGAGCACGCCGACGGCGAGCAGCAGCGGTGCCCATGCGGCGCTCGCGACGAGCGCGGCGAGGGCGACCGTCACGAGGGCGACCGCGCTGCCACCGGCACGCAGCGGCCCGGTCACCGCCGCGCCGGTGCCGTCGGGCGCCGCGGGTGGCAGCAGCCGCACCATGAGCAGGATCGAGCCGCGGCCGAGGACGGCGCCGGCGAGGACCGCCCGGGCGAAGTCGAGCAGGGACAGCGGGACGAGCAGGGCGACGCGCAGGGAGAGCACGATGAGCAGCGCGACCGTGCCGTAGGTCCCGAGCCGGCTGTCGCGCATGATCGCGATGCGCTGCTCGCGGTCCCACCCGCCCCAGATCCCGTCGGCGCTGTCGGCGAGGCCGTCCTCGTGGAACGCGCCGGTGGCCGCGACCATCGCCGCCACGGCCGCGAGCGTCGCGACGGCCTCGCCCCACAACGGCTCCATGGCCGCGCGGACCGCGACGGCGATCGCGGCGACGGCGAGGCCGACGAGGGGGAAGGCCGCCGAGGCGCGCCGCAGGTCGCCCTCGTCGACGCGGATCGCCGGCGTCGGGATGCGGGTGAGGAACTGGAAGGCGATGGCGGTGAGCCGCGCGGTCTCGCGCATCGTCGCTGCCGCTCCCCTCCCGCCGTCGCGGGTGCCGTGGCGTCGTGCCGGGAGGCTAGCCCCGAGCCGGACCACGGGCCCAACGGCCCTGCGTGGCCGGCCCTGCGTCCCGGCGCGGGCGGGCCGGCGCTGTACGCAACGCGCTCGAGCCTGTACGTTGCCCTCGCCGTAGTGGACGGGAAGCCGGTGGGAATCCGGCGCGGTCCTCGCCACTGTGAGCGGGTAGCGCGACGCCAGCGCGCCACTGGGTGACCAGCCCGGGAAGGCGGCGTCCGTAGCGATGATCCGCGAGCCAGGAGACCGGCTACGGCCCCAGCCACATTCCTCGAGGTAAGGAAGGTCACCGTGACCCTCGCTTCGCGCACCCGCGCATTCCTCCTGCTCCTCGTCGCCGCGCTCGCGCTCGCCGCGTGCGCCGACGACGTCGAGGAGGCCGCCGACGAGCCCGACGACACGACCGAGGACGCCGAGGACGACGAGCCCGACGACGAGCCCGCCGACGAGCCCGACGGCGACGCCGATGGCGAGCCCGCCGCGCTCGAGGCCAACCTCACCGACCGCTGCGCCGAGGAGGACGAGGCCGACCTCGATCTCTTCCCCGAGCAGGCGAGCTTCGAGCACGCCGAGCGCGTCGACGTGCGCTACCACGACCACTACAAGGTCGTCGAGGTCACGACGACCTTCACCGACGAGCCCGTGACCTTCGTGCTCCTGCAGTGCGGCGCCGAGCCGCCCGAGCTCGACGGCGACCTCGCCGAGGCCCCGGTCATCGAGGTCCCCGTCGAGGAGGCCGTGACGCTCACGACCGTCAACGTCGCGCACTTCGACGCCCTCGACGCCGTCGACCGCCTCGTCGGCGTCGGCACGACGGACTTCGTCACCACCGCGTCGGTGCGCGAGCGCATCGACGCCGGGGAGGTCGAGGGCTACGGCACGCCCGAGGGCCCGCCCGACGCCGAGCGGCTCATCGCCGCCAGCCCCGACGTCGCCGTCCTCGACGCCTTCGGCGACAGCGTGCTCGACGACGTCGCCCTGCTCGGCGACGCCGAGGTCGACGTCCTGCTCAACGCCGACTTCGACGAGCCCGCTCCCCTCGGGCGCGCCGAGTGGCTGAAGGTCACCGCCCTGCTGCTCAACCGCGAGGCGGACGCCGAGGCGCTGTTCGACGAGATCGCCGCGGAGTACGACGCCGTGGTCGCGGCCGTGGCCGACGTCGAGGACCGCCCGCGGGGGCTCCTCGACGAGCCGTTCGAGGGCACGTGGTTCGCCCCTGGCGGAGAGAGCCTCACCGCGACGCTCATCGACGACGCCGGCGGCGACTACGTCTTCGCCGACGACGACGCGACGGGCTCGCTGGCCTTCGACATCGAGACCGTGCTCGACGAGGGCGCCGACGCCGACGTCTGGCTGCTGGGCTCGGTCATGGCCTCCTTCGAGGAGCTCCTCGCGCAGGACGAGCGCCTCACGGAGATCGCCGCGGTCGGCGACGACGCGGTGTGGGCCGGGGACGCGGGGACCTCACCGGAGGGCGGCAACCCCCGCTTCGAGCGCGCGCCGCTGCGCGCCGACGAGCTGCTCGCCGACGTCGCGACGATCCTCCACCCCGACCTCGTCGAGCACGAGCTCAGGTACTACCGCCCGGTGGGTGAGGGCGCGCAATGACCGCCGACGCTCCCGCTCGCCCGCGGCGGGAGCGCGTCGGAACGCCGGCCCTCGAGCCTGACGCCCCAGCGCCTCCCACCGACCGTCCCGGACGGACGACCGCCGGGATGGTCGCCCTCGCCCTGGTCTGCGCCGCGCTCTTCCTCGCCACCCTCGCCCTGGGGTCGGTGCGGCTGCCGCTGGGTGAGGTGCTCGCGGTGCTCACCGGCAGCGGGGCCGGCGACAGCACCCAGCTCATCGTCGAGCAGGTCCGCCTACCCCGGGCGGTGACCGCGCTCATCGCCGGCGCCGCGCTCGGCCTCGGCGGGCTGCAGATGCAGACGCTCTTCCGCAACCCCCTCGCCGACCCGTTCATCCTCGGCATCAGCGCCGGTGCGAGCCTCGGGGTGGCCCTCGTCGTGCTCGCCGGCGGCTCGGGCGGGGCGATGCTCGCGCTGGGGCTCGGCCTGGCCGGCGGCGCGGCGATCACCGCGGCGGCGGCCACCGGCGCGCTCGCGGTCACCCTGCTCGTCCTCGCCGCCTCACGCCGCGTCGAGAGCCCCGCCACGGTGCTCATCATCGGGCTCATGGTCGGCTACGCGGTCACCGCGGTGGTCAGCGTCCTCGTCCAGGGGGGCTTCGGGGAGCTCGAGCGGGTCCGCGCCTTCGTCGCCTGGGGCTTCGGCAGCTTCGCGGGAACCTCGTGGAGCGACCTCGTCGTGCTCTCGGCCACCGTCGCCGTCGGCCTCGCGATCGGCGTCGCGACGATGAAGGCGCTCAACGCCCTGCTGCTCGGTGACGCCTACGCCGCGTCGATGGGCGTGCGGGTGCGGGGCGTGCGCGTCCTCGTCGTCGTCAGCGCCTCACTGCTCGCCGGCGCGGTCACGGCCTTCTGCGGACCGATCGCCTTCATCGGCGTGGCCTCCCCGCACCTCGCGCGCGGTCTGCTGCGCAGCTCCGACCACCGGGTCCTGCTGCCGGCGACGCTGCTCGTCGGCGCCGCGGTCGCCCTCGCCGCCGGGCTCGTCGCCCAATTGCCGGGGCAGGACGCGACCCTGCCGCTGAACTCCGTGACCGCGCTCGTGGGCGCGCCGGTCGTCGTCGCCGTGCTCCTGCGGCTGCGACGCTCGAGCCGGGCGGTGGTCACATGAGCGTGACCGAGGCCCGCCCGGGTCCCGGCGGCCCGGCTCCCCGACCCTGCGGCAACGGCGTCCACCCCGACGCCCCGCCCGAGCGGGTGCTGTCGGCGCGGGGGCTCGCCGTCGGCTACCGCCAGCGCCGCCGGATCGCGCCGGTGCTCTCGGGGCTCGACCTCGACCTGCGCATCGGCCAGCTCACCTGTCTGCTCGGCGCCAACGGCACCGGCAAGACGACGCTGCTGCGCACCCTGTCGGGCTCGCTGCCCCCGCTGGGCGGCACGGTCTGCCTCGGCGAGGCCGACCTCACCGCGCTGTCCCCCGCCGACCGTGCACAACGGCTCGCGGTCGTGCTCACGAGCCGCGTCGACCCCGGCCTCCTGCGCGTCGGGGACCTCGTCGCCCTCGGCCGCCATCCCTACACCGGCTGGAACGGTCGGCTGCGCGCGGCCGACCACGAGGCGATCGACTGGGCGCTCGAGGCCAGCGGTGCCGCAGCCTTGCGGGCGCGCCCGGTCCTCGAGCTCTCCGACGGCGAGCGCCAACGGGTGATGATCGCCCGCGCGCTCGCGCAGGAGCCCGAGATCCTCATGCTCGACGAGCCGACGGCCTTCGTCGACCTGCCCCGACGCCTCGAGCTCGCCGGCCTGCTGACCCGCCTCGCCAGGGAGTGCGGCCTCGCGGTGCTGCTCACGAGCCACGACCTCGACCTCGCGCTGCGCAGCGCCGACGAGGTGTGGCTGCTCGGCCGCGGTGACCGAGACGCCGACCGACGCGTGGCCAGCGGCGCCCCCGAGGACCTCGCGCTCTCCGGCGCGCTCGCGGAGGCCTTCGACACCGACACCGTGCGCTACGACCTCGCCCGCGGGCGCTTCGAGGCCGACGGGGCCCCCGCCCCGCGCGTCCACGTCGACGGCGAGGGCCCCGAGGCGCGGTGGACCACCCACGCCATCGAGCGGGCCGGCTTCGCGCCAGCCTCCGGCGCGCCAGCACGCCTGCGCGTGGCCGTCGAGCCCGGGCCGACCTGGCGGCTCGACGACGGCCAGGCCTCACGACACCACCGCACCCTCGCCGACCTCGTCACCGACCTCCGCTCACGGGAGGGGCAGCGCACCGCCCATCAACCGAACTGAAGCCGCAGGACCGTACAACCTGGGCTACCCCCACCCCCGGCGGTAGACCCCGAAGGCCCGTTGCCATTCGGGCCGTCCGGCCCTGCGACCGTGCCCATTCACCGGGGGTGGCGCCCCCGCGGAGCCCTTACGGTGCCGCCAGCCAGCTGAAAGACGGGTGCCAGGAGCGAGGGCACTCGACGAGGGCAGCTGGGCACGGTCGGGTCGCATCGCCGCGACGCAGGGATGGCCAGCGGCATGAGCACGAACCCCCACACCAGCGATTGGCTCGCGCGCCTCGAGCGCACCGGGGTCGACACCGAGGCGCTCGGCGGCACCGAGGAGGCCCGGCAGGCCCTCGCGGCGGCGCTGGCCGACCACGACGTCCTCGAGCCGGCGCCCGGCGGCCGAGCGCGCCTCGCCCCAGGCCTCGCCGAGGTCCTCGAGCGCGGCATCGCCGAGGCCGCGACCCACGATGCCGGCGCCCTGGCCGAGGCTCTCCGCGCGGGGCTCGACTGCCCGGAGGAGGAGGCCGAGCACCTCCTGCTGCACTGGGCGAGCCCGGTCCGCGTCGCCGCGGCGACGGTGACCGGCTCGCGCCTGTCCGCGCCGAGCGCGGTCGTCCTGCCCGCCGCCGAGCTCGTCGCGCGCCTGTGGCTGCTGCCCTGGCTCGATGCCGTCGTCGAGCCCGGTGAGGGTCCTGGGGAGGCCGCGGTCGACCCGGAGCGCCTCCTCGAGCTCATGCTCGCCAGCGGCACGCTGCGTGAGCAGGCCGTCGAGGACGAGACCGTCCTCGACCTCACCCCGGCGTTCCTCGCCGCGCGGGCGCTGCGGCAGCAGCAGGCGCGCGGGTGGCGGGCCGCCGAGCGCCGCGCCCGGCTCGGCGAGCTGCTCAACCTCGACGGCGAGGCCCTGTCGGAGGGCTACCGCCTCGCCGGCTCCGGCCGCACCCTCGGGGAGCTGCTCGCGCTGCACCAGCTCACCGCCCTCAGCGACCTCGGCCTGTGGACCGGCTGGCAGACCCTGGCCTCCTTCGCCCGACCCTTCCAGCCCGTGGGCGAGGCCGACCTCGAGGCGTGGAGCCACGGCGAGGTCCTGCTGCTCGTGAGCTCGCCCTCCTCACGGCCCGCCCAGGCGATGGAGGAGCTGCTCACCGAGGCGCTGCGCAGCGTCGACGTGCCCGTGGGGGTCATCAACGCCGACGACGAGCGCGCCCTGTGCGAGCGACTCGACGTCGACCGGCCACCGATGGTGCTCCTGCGGCGCGCCGGACGGACCGTCGACCGCATCCGCTGGGCCCACACCCCCGTCGAGCTGCGCGACCGCATCGAGCGGTTCCTCGACGACCCTCCCGAGGACACGACGGCGGAGGAGCCGAGCCGCCATGCGATCTGACCCCCGACGCCAGCCCACGTGCCCACGACCCGACCGCGCCGACCCAGGAGCCTGTGATGAGTGACCGCACGACCGACCGCAAGGGCGAGGCCCCCGCCGAGGCGCGGGGCGTCTCGCGCCGGGACTTCTTCAAGCTCACGGGGGCGACCGCCGGCGCGGCGGTGGCCACCGGCGCGGCCGCGAAGGGCGGCCGCAGCCAGGCCTTCGCCCAGGCCGCGAACGACGCCGCCGACCCCAGCCCCGACGCGCCGATCCACAAGCGTCCCTGGTGGGTCCGGGAGGTCGACGAGCCGACGACCGAGATCGACTGGGGTGAGAAGGTCCGGATCAGCGAACGCGACCAGACCGTCCGCGGCCCCGGACTCGCCGGCTACGTCGGCGAAGCGCGTGTCGAGCACATTGGCGAGATCTCCGCGGAGAACAAGATCGAGCGCATCCGCGCCGACGAGCCCGGCTACCGCCTGCGCGACTGGGCGCTCAACGCCGCCAACGGCCAGGGCTCGCGCGTGCCGATGAGCTTCATCGGACCGCAGACGGTCGACTCACCCGACGACCTCGGGGTGCCCCGCTGGGAGGGCACGCCGTCGGAGAACGCGAACATGGTGCGCGCGGCGCTACGGCACATGGGCGCGGCGACCGTCGGCTTCGTCGAGCTCGACGAGGACACCACCGAGAAGCTCCTCTACTCCCAGGACCCCGACGGCAAGATGGTCGAGATCGAGGATGTCGAGGAGGCCTACGAGGACGACGACAAGCGCGTCATCCCGAGCACGGCCCGTTGGGTCATCGTCTACACCGTGCAGATGTCCGAGGAGACGATGCGGCTGTCCCCGGCGCCCATCGGCGGCCAGACGACCGGCATCGCCTACGCGAGGTTCACCCAGATCCAGGCCATGATGCAGGAGTTCATGCATGGCATCGGCTGGCAGTGCCTCGGGGAGTCGACGATCAACGCCCTCGGGATCTCCCCCGCCTTCGGGGTCATGGCCGGCCTCGGGGAGATGGGGCGGTTCAACCGCATGATCACCCCGGAGTTCGGGCCGATGGTCAGGGTCTTCAAGCTCGTCACCGATCTCCCCCTCGAGCCGACGAAGCCCATCGACGCCGGCATCCAGGAGTTCTGCAAGAGCTGCGCGCTGTGCGCCGAGGCCTGCCCGTCGGACTCGCTGAGCTACGAGCCCGAGCCGTTCTGGGAGCCGGTGGGCGAGTGGAACAACTTCGGCCACAAGGCCTGGTTCGAGAACGCCGTGACCTGCATGGAGTACTGGCGCACCGGCCCCGGCACGAACTGCGGGATCTGCTTCTCCGTCTGCCCCTACGCCAAGAAGGACGAGACGTTCATGCACACCCTCGTCAAGGGTGTCTCGGCGAGGACCGGGCTGTTCAACGGCATGTTCACCGCGATGGACCAGGCCTTCGGCTACGGCGAGGGTCGCGATCCCGACGAGTGGTGGAACCTCGACCTGCCCGAGTACGGCATCGACACCCAGCGCACCGCGACGGTGCAGGCCTAGCGCCGCCCCCACGACCCGAGGAGGTCGAAGCACATGCTGTGGTTCATCATCGGCATCATCGTCGGGGCCGGCGGGCTCTGGCTCGTCCAGCGCACGCGTGACCCCGAGGTCACCACGACCTGGTACGGCTGGGTGGTGGGCGTCCTCGGCGCGCTGCTCATCCTGCTCTCCATCGAGGCCTTCACCGGCTCGCTCGCCGAGTCCGAGCCGCAGGCGGCGTGGATGAGCCTGCTCACGCTCGGGCTGCCAGGGCTCATCCTCGCCCTCCTGGCGTGGTGGCTGCCCGGCCGCAGCGGCAAGGACGAAGCGGAGTCCTCGCCCGAGACCGACGACGCCCCCGACGCCGAGCACGCGGCGCTCTAGCGGCACCGCCGCGGGCCACGCGCCGGCCGTGCCCCACGAGGCGCGGCCGGCGCTCCATGTCACCGGCTGAGCGTCGGGGCCCGCGGGAGCCCGGACCGAAGGACGAACGGATGACCCTTGCCCTGCGAGGCGTGATGTGGGCGGGCGTCTACGTCGCCGCGATCGCCGCGCCCCTGTTCTTCGTGCTCATCGGCGCGCCCGAGGGCCGGGGCTGGTGGGCGGACCTGTCGATGGCCCTCGGCTTCATCGCCATGGCGATGCTCGGCCTCCAGCTCGTCGTCACCGCCCGGCTGCCACAGGTGGAGGCGCCGTTCGGCCTCGACGTCGTCCTGCAGTACCACCGCCAGATCTCCTACGTCATCCTCGCCTTCGTCCTCCTGCATCCGGCGATGCTCATGGTGCAGGACCCCTCGCTGCTGCGGCTGCTCAACCCCGCGACCGCGACGACCGCGGCGCTGTGGGGACTGGCCTCGGTCGCGCTGCTGCTCGTCCTGCTGGCCCTGTCGATCTGGCGCACTCGCCTCGGCCTGTCCTACGAGGTCTGGCGGGTCAGCCACGGGCTGCTCGCGATCGGCGTCGTGGCCACCGCCTTCGTCCACATCGAGCGGGTCGGCTACTACGTCTCCGGGCCGCTGGCCCGCGCGGTGTGGTTCGCGGTGGCCGCCGGGCTCATCGGCGCGCTGGCCTACGTCCGGCTCGTCAAGCCGCTCAGGCGCCGCAAGCGGCCCTACCGCGTCACCGCGGTCACCGCGCAGCCGTGCGAGGCCTGGAGCCTCGGCGTCGAGCCCGACGGTCACCGCGGCCTGCGCTTCCTGCCCGGGCAGTTCGCCTGGCTGACGATCGGCCGCAGCCCCTTCTCGGTCAAGGAGCACCCGTTCTCGTTCTCCTCGGCGGCCACCGACCCCTCGCGGCTCGAGTTCACGATCAAGGCCCTCGGCGACGACACCGCGCGGATCGGCGAGGTCGAGCCCGGCACGCGGGTCTACCTCGACGGGCCCTACGGGGCGTTCAGCTACACCCGCAGCGAGGCCGCGGGCTTCGTCTTCCTCGCCGGCGGGGTCGGCGTCACCCCGATCATGAGCATGCTCCGCACCCTCGCCGACCTCGAGGACCAACGGCCCATGCACCTGCTCTACGCCTGCCGCAGCGAGGCCGACCTCCTCTTCGGTGACGATCTCGACGGCCTCGCCGAGCGGCTCGACCTGTCGATCACCATCGTGCTCGAGCACCCCAGCGACGAGTGGAGGGGTCCACGCGGGGTCATCACCCCCGAGCTCCTCGACGAGCGGCTGCCCGCACGCCCGCGCCGCTACGCCTACTTCCTCTGCGGCCCCCCGGCGATGATGGACGCCCTCGAGGCCGACCTCGCCGCCCGCAAGATCCCCCCCGAGCGGATCAACCTCGAGCGCTTCGACCTCATCTAGCCCCCAGGAGAGCCCGTGCGCCAGGCCTTCGCCACCCGCCTCGTCCGCAGCGTGACCGTCGCGCTGCTCGCCCTCGCGGGCCTCTTCGCCCTGCTCGCCAACGCCACCGGCGCGGGCCGGGTCGACGAGGTGCTCGGCCTCGACGCCGACCACGAGCGCGGCGAGGCGCTCTACATGGAGGTCACCAACCCGACGTGCGCCTCGTGCCACTCGCTGTCCCACGCCGGCGCGGAGTCGATCATCGCCTCAGACCTCGACGAGACCCAGCCCAGCGCCCGGGTGACCGTGCAGTCGCTCATCGGCGGCACGACGCCGGAGCACGACCGCGAGGGCTACCGCCACGACCTCTCGAACCAGGACCTCGCCGACCTCGCCCGCTACATCGAGGCCGTCGCCGGCGAGTGAGGCCCCGGGCCGACGCCGGCCAGCGAGCCCCCGGGCCGACGCCTCGGCCGCCGCGGGTCTCCGAGCCCACGCTCCACGCGGGCCCCTGCCGGGCATGGACGCGCGAGTTACCCGCCGGTAACCTTACCGGCGGGTAACTTCACGGAGCACCGGCGCGAGGGACGGCAGTGCCCTGCCGACGCTCCCCGGCGCGGCACAGGAGCAGGCGATGACCCACTACCGGAGCAACCTCCGCGACATCCAGTTCAACCTCTTCGAGGTCCTCGGCACCCACGAGCGCTTCGGCAGCGGGCCCTACCGGCAGATGGACCGCGACAGCGCCGAGGCCGTGCTCGAGGAGATCGAGCGCCTGGCCCGCGAGGACTTCGCCGCGAGCTTCGTCGAGGGCGACCGCGTCCCCCTCGAGCTCGCCGACGGCGACGTCGCGATCCCCGAGGGGACCAAGCGCAGCCTCGACGCCTACTTCGGCGGCGGCTGGGAGGGCCTGACCCTGCCGGAGTCCCTCGGCGGCCTCGGCGCGCCGAAGAGCCTGTCGTGGGCGGCGCAGTCGATGCTGCTCGGCGCGAACCCCGCAGCGTTCATGTACGCCGCCGGGCCGTTCTTCGCGGCGATCACCGAGGAGCTCGCCACCGACGAGCAGCGCGAGCGCTGGGTGCGCCCGTGGGTCGAGCGGCGCTGGGGCGGGACGATGGTGCTCACCGAGCCCGACGCCGGCTCCGACGTCGGCGCCGGGCGCACGAAGGCCGTCGACAACGGCGACGGCACCTGGTCGATCACCGGGGTGAAGCGCTTCATCACCAACGGCGACTTCGACTGGCCGGAGAACATCCTCCACCTCGTCCTCGCCCGCCCCGAGGGCCACGGCCCGGGCACGAAGGGCCTGTCGCTCTTCCTCGTGCCGAAGCACTGGGTCGAGCCCGACGGCTCCCTCGGCGAGCGCAACCCCGTCAGCGCCACCGCCGTCGAGGACAAGATGGGGCTCAAGGCCTCCTCGACCTGCGAGATGACCTTCGAGGACGCCCGCGGGGTGCTCGTCGGCGAGGTCCACGACGGCATCCGCCAGATGTTCAAGGTCATCGAGTACGCGCGGATGATGGTCGGCACGAAGGCCATCGAGACACTGTCGACGGGCTACCTCAACGCCCTCGACTACGCCAAGGAGCGGGTCCAGGGGGCCGACCTCACCCAGGCGGCGGACAAGACCGCCCCGCGGGTCGAGATCATCCGCCACCCCGACGTCCGCCGGATGCTCATGGCCCAGAAGGCCCACGTCGAGGGCATGCGCGCGCTCGTGCTCTACACCGCCTCGATCCAGGACGAGATCGAGATCCTCGAGGAGGCGGGGCAGTCCGGCGGCGAGGCGCACACCGCCGCGGTCAAGCGCAACGACCTCCTCCTGCCGCTCGTGAAGGGCTACGGCTCGGAGAAGAGCTACGAGCTGCTGTCGCTGTCGCTGCAGGTCCTCGGCGGCTCGGGCTACATCCGCGACTACCCCATCGAGCAGTACATCCGCGACGCGAAGATCGACACCCTCTACGAGGGCACGACCGGCATCCAGGGTCAGGACCTCTTCTTCCGCAAGATCGGCAAGGACCAGGGCGCGACGCTGACCGCCCTGCTCACCGAGGTCGCCGAGTTCGCCAAGGGCGACGGCGGAGGGGGCGCGCTCGCCGCCGAGCGGGCCCGCCTGGCCGCCGCCCTCGAGGACGTCCAGGGCATGCTCGGCTCGATGGTCGGCTTCTTCGGCCACGAGTCCGGCAAGGGCATCTACCTCGTCGGGCTCAACACCACCGAGTTCCTCTCGTCGCTCTCAGAGCTCGTCATCGGCTGGCTGCTCCTGCGCCACGCCGAGGTCGCGCTCGCCGCCCTCGGGCAGGATCCCAGCGAGCGCGACCGCGCGTTCTACGAGGGCAAGGTCGCCGCGGCCCGCTGGTTCGCCGGGCGGGTCCTGCCGCAGCTGTCGACGCGCCGGGAGATCCTCGCGAGCACCGACATGGAGCTCATGGACCTCGACGACCGGGCCCTCTGAGCCTGCGCGGTCAGGTGCCGGCGGGGGCCGGCACCGCCGCCGCCGGCGCCCGCCGGCGCCCGCCGTCCCGCCGGACTCCAGGCGGGCGGTCGCGCGCGGCGACGCGCCGTAGACTGCCCGGATGCCCACCGATGCGCCGAGCCGCGGTCGCCTGCGGGCGGCCAGCCCCGAGGCGATCGCCGAGGGCGCCGCGCTGCTGCGCGCGGGCGCGCTCGTCGGCGTGCCCACCGAGACGGTCTACGGCCTCGGCGCCGACGCCACGAGCGCCGAGGCGGTCCACGGGATCTTCGTCGCGAAGGGCCGTCCCGCCGACAACCCGCTCATCGTCCACCTCGCCGACCCCGCCGACCTCGCGCGCGTCGTCGCCCGCGTGAGCCCGCTCGCCGCCGAGCTCGCCGCCCGCCACTGGCCGGGACCGCTCACCCTCGTGCTCGACGCCGCCGAGGACCTGCCGTCGGTGACCACCGGGGGCCACCCCACCGTCGGCGTGCGCGTCCCCGACCATCCCGTCGCCCGCGCGCTGCTCGCCACGGCCGACACGCCGATGGCCGCGCCGAGCGCGAACCGCTCGGGACGGCCCTCGCCGACGCGTGCGGAGCACGTGCTCGCCGATCTCGGCGAGCACGTCGCGCTCGTCCTCGACGGCGGCCCGAGCGCGGTCGGCGTCGAGTCGACCGTCGTCGACGCGCGCGGGACGCGGCCGGTCGTGCTGCGCGAGGGCGCGGTCAGCCGCGAGGCCCTCGACGCCGCGGACGCCGAGCCCCATGCCGCCGCGCCTGGCTCGCGCTACCGCCACTACGCGCCGGGCTGCGAGGTGCGCCTCGTCGCCCCCGACGACCTGCCCGCGACCGTTGCCCGCCTCGCGGCCACCGGACGCCGCGTCGGGGCGATCGCCCCGTCGGCGCTGCTGCCGGCCGGGCTCGCGGCGGCCACCGCGGCCGAGGACCCCGTCGCGCTCGCGCACCTGCTCTACGACGCGCTCCGTACCGCCGAGACGCGCGGCGTCGACGTCGTCGTCGTCGCCACCGTCGCCGAGGAGGGCATCGGACGGGCGGTCATGGACCGGCTGCGGCGGGCCGCCGCCGGCTGAGACGAGGTCGCCATGGGCGCGCAGGACTGGGAGGCCGCGACGCGGAGGCCCCGGCGCGTCACCTCGGCGCTCGCCGCCGCCGCGCTGCTCGCCCTGCTCGGCGCCCTCGCCCTCGTCGGGCTCGCCGACGGCACCGGCGCACCGGAGCCCTCCGGGCAGGACGGGCCGTCCGGCATCGTCGTCGAGGCCGACCCCGGGGCCGAGGCCGACCCCGAGCCCGCGCCGCCGCTCGTCACCGCCGAGGGTGCGCGACGGTGGGAGCCCGACGCCGGCGAGCCCGCGCTCGACCGCGCCGGGACCCGCTCGCTCTTCGCCCTCGACGACGCGGGCGTCCTCCACGCCCTGCGGCTCGGCTCGGGGCAGCGCTTCTCCAGCGAGGTCGGCGAGCCGTGGAGCGAGCTCACCCCCCAGGGCAGCGGCATCGTGCTGTGGCAGCCCGACGGCCCCGCGCGACGGCTGCCGAGCACCCTCGTCGAGCCGGGCACCGACCTCGGCGAGGTCGCCCGCGTCCTGCCGGCGGCCCGCCAGGACAGCGTCGTGCTGCTCAGCGTGGCCCGCGACCGCGTCGTCGAGGTCGCCCCCGGCGGCACGCAGCGCGCCGCCCACGACCTCGACGAGCCCGCGCTCGTCCTCGACCTCGCACGCGACGGGCGGGCGATGGCCGCGCTCGGCGAGGAGCTCGCGACACTCGCCCCCGAGGGGGCCGGCCCCGACGCCCCGCTCGCCGTCGAGACGCCGCTGGGACAGGGCGAGCCGCTCGACGCCCGCGGCGGGCGCGCGCTGTGGGCCAACTGCGAGCGGGCGGCCTGCAGCGTGGACTCGGCGCGGCCCTGGGCCTCCGCCGACCGCGTCGCCCTGGCCGAGGACGGCCTCGCCGTCGAGGCGATCGCCGGGACGGTGAGCCCCTCGGGCGCGCAGGTCGCGGTGAGCGCGGCCGGCCGCCGCGACGGCGAGCGCGTCGGCACCGCGCTGCTGCACGACGCCGACGGCGACCGGCTCCTGCGGCTCGAGGACCTCGTCGACCCGGCCCCGCGGGCGGTCGCGCCGGCCTGGTCGGCCGACGGCAGGCTCGTCGCCTTCGCCACCGCCGAGGGGCTCGTGCTCGTCGACCTCGCCGAGCGCGAGGCCATCGAGGTGGGCTTCCCCGACGCCGCCGAGCTGCGCGCGCTCGCGCTCTCGACGACGATGCGCTGGGGGCAGGGCTCCTAGCCGCGCTCGACGAGGAGGTCGCGGATCTCCCGCAGGAGCACGACGTCCTCGGTGTCAGGCTCCGGCTCGACGGCCTCCTCAGCATCCCCTGCAGTACGTCGACGCAGCCGCGCGGCGCCGCGCAGGACGAAGAAGAGCACCGTCGCCACGATGATGAAGGAGAGCAGGGCACCGAGGAGGGTGCCGACGAGCACCGGGCCGATCGTCATCTCCATGATCGAGTCGAGACCGACGAGCATGGCGATCGTGCCGAGCACGACGTCGTTGGCGAGCGCCTGGACGATGGCGTTGAAGGCGAGCCCCAGCACGAACGCGGTCGCGAGCTCGACGAGGTTGCCCCGGACGAGGAACGCCTTGTACTCCTGCCACACGAGAGGAACTCCTGATGGTCGCGGACGGTCACAAAGGCCTCCACCGTGCCAGACCGTCAGCCACCACGCCGCGCGTCGGGCCAACCGGCCACCTCGGGGTGCCGCCCTTCCCTGCTTCGGGCGGTTATCGTTGCCGCAGAGCGCGACTGGCGCGCGCGGCGCTGCGACCCGAGGTGTGGCGATGGGCTCAGCGGAGTCCCGGAACGACTGGTTGCACCACTGGACGGCCCTGACCGCCGCCCGTGACGGCGAGGACCCCGCCGACCCGATCGCCCACAGCGCGCGGCTCGCCACCTGCCTCACCGCGGCGGCCGTCGTCCTCACCGATGCCGGCGTCGGCGAGGCCGCCGAGCAGCCCCAGAGCGCGGCGGCGCTGCGCCTGGCCCGGGCGCTGGCCGCGGAGGCTCCGGTGCCCACGGGCGAGACGGCGGAGGGACCCTGCGGCGCCCCGCCCTCGGGAGGCGACCTCGCGCGCTTCCTCACCGCGCTCGAGGACGCCGCCCACGCGGTGTACCACTGCCGGCGCGTCCTGCACCCGCGGGGGCGCTGCTGGTTCTCCGCCTCCGGGCCCGACTCGGGGCTCTGCGGCGAGGTGCTCAGCGCCGCGCACACGATGCGGGCGCCGCGCGCGTCGCTGCCGGGCTGAGCCCACCACGCCGGAGCGCCGCCGGCCCGTCGGCGCCCACCGCCGCCGGCAGCCCCCGGCTCAGGCCGTCGCGGCGACGAGCCGCTCGGCGAGCCGCGTCGCGCGCTCGCGCGCGCCCGAGCCGGTGCGCGCCGCCGCCGAGGGCAGCAGCGCGGGGTCGCCGACGAGCAGGAGGCCGTCGCGCGCGCGGGTGATCGCGGTGTAGACGAGCTCACGGGTGAGCATCGCGCGGTGCCCGCGGTCGAGCACGAGCACGACGACCGGCCACTCCCCGCCCTGGGACTTGTGCACGGTGAGGCACCACGCGGCACGCAGGTCGCCGGCCTGCGCGGCCTCGTAGGGCACGACGCCCTGGGGGAAGGCGACCTCGAGGGTGCCCTCGGCCGGATCCGCGGCGATGACCTCGCCGACGTCGCCGTTGGCCACCCCGAGCTCGGCGTCGTTGCGCGTCTGCACGACGCGGTCGCCCTCGTGCAGCCCCGCGGTGGCCGGGCGTCCCCGTGCGGGGTTGAGGGCGTCCTTGAGCGCGGCGTTGAGCGCGTCGACCCCGGCCGGCCCGCGGTACATCGGGCTGAGCACCTGGACGTCGCGGGGCGCGCAGCCGAAGTACGTCGGCGCACGCTCGGCGACGATCGCCGCGACCCGCTCGGGCACCGCGCGCGAGCGCTCGGGCACGGCGAAGACGTCGCGGTCGCGGCCGCGGGGGGTGGCGACCTCACCGGCGTTGACGGCGTGGGCAAGGGTGACGATGCGGCTCTCGGCGGCCTGGCGGTGGATCGTCGACAGCCTCGTCGCGCCGAGGCCCGCCCCCTGCGCGGAGGCGGCGAGGAGGTCGCGCAGCACCGCGCCGGGGCCCACCGACGGCAGCTGGTCGGCGTCGCCGACGAGCAGGAGGTGCGCGCCGTCGTCGACCGCGGCGAGCAGCGCGGCAGCGAGGTGGAGGTCGGCCATCGACCACTCGTCGACGACGAGGAGGTCGTGGGGCAGCCGGCGCTGCCGGCCGTAGGTGAAGGCGAAGCCCCCGTCGCCCCGCGGCTGCGCGTCGAGGAGGCGGTGCACCGTCGAGGCGGGCCGGGCGGTGAGCTCCTCGACGCGCTTGGCCGCGCGGCCGGTGGGCGCCGCGCAGGCCACCCGCAGGTCGGCCTCCTCGCAGGCGCGCACGACCTCGAGGATCGCCCGGGTCTTGCCGGTGCCCGGGCCGCCCGTGAGCACGCTCACCGGCTCGGCGAGCGCGGTGCGCACCGCCGCGGCCTGCTCCTCGACGAGGTCGGCGTCGAGGTCGGGCTCCGCGCCGACCGCGGCGGCCACCCGCGAGCGCGCGCCGGCGAGCCGGGCGACGTCGGCGGCGAGCCCGCGCTCGGCGGCGAGGTCCGCCGGGGTGTACCAGGCCCGGGCTCCGGTGCCGTCGGCGGGGAGGGTCTCCTCGAGCCCGGGCTCGCAGGCCAGCCGCCCGCGGGCCACGGCGAGGTCGAGGCCCCGGCGGGCGTCGATCGCGTCGACGCCGAGCAGCGCCGCGCTGTCACCGGTGAGGGCCTCGGTGGCCACGGCGACGTGCCCACCGCGGGCGCGCAGGGCCCGGTGGGCGGCGCTCGCGCCGGCGGCCAGGCGCCGGTCGTCGTAGGCGTCGAGGCCCGCGGCCCGTGCGAGGCTCTCGGCGTGGGCCCAGCGCGCCGCCGGCACCTCGAGGAGCCGGTAGGGGTCCTCCTCGAGGACCGTCTCGGCCCGGTCGCCGAAGACCCGGTGCGCGCCCTGGGCGATGCTCGCCGGCACCCCGGCGACGCTGAGGCGCTCGACGAGGGCGGCGAGCGCGCCGGCGTCACGCCACGCCGCGGCGATGCGCTGCGCGAGCGCCGGCGAGACGCCGCGCACCTTCGCGAGCGACTCGGGCTCGCGCTCGATGACCTCGGGAAGCTCGAGGCCGAAGGCCTTGACGAGCCGTTCGGCGATGCGGTCGCCGACGCCGGTGAAGCGTGGTGAGGCGAGGAAGGCCTCGAGTGCCTCGGCACGCTCGGGCGGCGCGAGCTCGTAGTAGAGCGCCTCGAAGGTCGTGCCGTGGCGTGGGTGGTCCACCCAACGCCCGACGAGGCGCAGGGGCTGGCCCGCGCTGACCCCCGCGAGCGGGCCTGCGGCCCGCAGCTCGCCGTCGGCGCCGAGGAGCTCGACGACGCCGAACCCCGAGCTGGGGTTGGCGAAGACGACGAAGCTCACCTCGCCGACGACGACCTCGTCGGCGACGCCGGACAGGGTGGGCTCGCGCACGGCCGCAGTGTGCCACCGCGCACGGGCAGGACCCGCGCCGGGCGGGTCCGGCCTGGGGACCGCCGGTCGGTCAGGCCTCGCTGTCGCGCTCGACGACGTTGAGGCGCAGGTCGATGTCCTCGACACCGGGGACGGTGGCGATGACGGCCCTGATGGCCTCCTCGTCGGTGCCCTCGGGCACTGCGCCACGGACGAAGACGGTGTTCTCCGCGACGTTGATGTTGAGCTTGGGCAGCCCGCTCGTGCGGGGGTCCTGCCCGAGGCGGGTGCGGACCTCGTCGGCGACGGGCTTCTGGTCGGCCGGCGTCGCGAGGTCGGGGGTGTCCTGCCCGACCCGGCTCGCGATGCGCTCGAGCTCCTCGACGGTCTCGTGCTTGCGCGATCCGGCGACGACCCCGGCGGCGAAGCCGGCGACGACGCCCGCGCCGGCGAGCAGCCACTTGCCCGCGCTGCGCTTCTTGTCCACCGGTCGCACCCCGAGCTTCTCGCCGGCGGGGCTGTGGGTCAGCCAGTCACCGACCGAGGCGAGGGTCTTGTCGGTGGCCTCGGTCGCGCTCGCCTTGGCCTGGCGGTACTGGTCGGACTCGCGGACCTTGCCGGCGAGCTCGGAGGCCTTGTCGTCGATCCCGCGCTCGTGGATCTGCTCGCGCGCCTTCACGAGGAGGTCCTCACCGGTGGCCTGCGCCTTGGCGAGCGCCTCGGACTCGCGTACCCGCTCGGCGAGCTCGCCCGCCTGCTCGGCGAGCTCGGCGGCACGCTCCTCGAGCTTGGCGTCCTTGGCGATGGCCTTGGCCTGGCCCTTGAGCTCCTTGGCCTGCTTGCGCAGCTCCTCGGCCTGCTTCTCCGCGCCCTTGCGCATCTTCTTCGCCTTCCGGGTGCTCGACATCGCGGTGCTCCCCTCCATGGTCGTGCGACTCGATGGCCGCCCCGGTGGTCCTTCCCGGGCGGGCCTCGGCAGAAACCGTGCGCCGGCGCCCGGTCACGGCCGCGGCACCGGTCGCACCGTACCGCCGCGGGGCCGGTTCCGTGACTCCGCCACGCCCGCGGCGCACAATGCGTCGCCGTTGACCCGACGTCCCAGGAGCCCACGCCGCATGAGCCCCGCAGGCCTCGCCGCCGAGCAAGGCGTTGAGCGCCTGCTCGTGCGGCTGCCGTGGGCGGGAGCCGGCATCGAGGACCTGCCTGCCGTCGACCCCGCCGACGCGGTGAGCGTCTCGCTCACCGACGCCACCGGAGCGCTCGGCGCCGCGGGCGCCCTCGCCGACCGCGGCTACCTCGTCGTCGGCGCCGTGGCCGGTCGCGAGGCCGGCTCGTGGATCGACGTGCTCATCCCCCGGGACGTCCTCGCCGGCCACGAGGGCTGGCGCGCGGTCCTCGCCGCGGGGGGCGCGCGGGTGCTCCACCCATCGTTCGGTCCCGTCGCCGCGGTGTTCGGGCCGGTGCTCGCCGCGCACGCGGCGGTGCGCGAGGCGCCGCCGGGCGGCCGCTGAGACCCGGCCGCTCACCTCGCCCGCTCAGCAGCGCCGGTCGAGCGCGGCCTCCCCGTCGAGGGCGAGCTCGCGCCAGCGCTTGACGAGACGCACCCGCATCGCCTCGTCCTCGCGGACGAACTCGAGGTCGTCGACGAGCGCGCCGATGAGCGACAGGCCGCGGCCGTCCTCCTCATCGTCGTTGACGGGGGTGCCCGCTCCGACGAATCCCGGGCCGAGGTCGACGACCTCGACCTCGCAGCCGTGCGGGTCGACGGCGAGGTGGACCGAGTAGTCGTCGACGCCGCTGGCGTGGCGCACGACGTTGCCGCAGGCCTCGGTGATCGCGACCTCGAGGTCGTGCACGGCGTCGGCCGGCGCACCGACCTCGGCGAGGAGGCTGCCCGCGACCCGGCGCATCACGGCCACGTAGCGTGCATCACGGGGCAGCCTGAGCTGCATGTGAAGCTGCACCGCTGTCCCCTCCCACGTGGTCCGCCGTCGCGGGCCGTGGCCGTCGCTCGATGGCGAAGGCAGGCTTCCCCTCGTCGAGACGAGCTAACCGCAGGAGCGCCGATGCTCACCGTGGCCACCTACAACCTCCTGCACGGCCTCCACCTCGCCGAGCGCGGACGCCTCGACCTCGCCGCGGCAGCAGAGGTCATCGGGGGTCTCGACGCCGACGTCGTGGCCGTGCAGGAGGTCGACCGCGGCCTCGCGCGCACCGACGGCGTCGACCAGGTCGCGTGGATCGCCGAGCGCCTCGGCTGGCACGGGGTGTTCGCGCCCGCGCTGGCCGGGGACCCCGAGACCGCCTGGCGCGCGATCGCCGGCACCGACCCCGGGGGCCCCGCCTACGGCGTCGGCCTGCTCTCCCCCCACCGCCTCGCCGACCCCATGCGCCTGCTGCTGCCCGGCGGTGGCGACGGCGAGCGCAAGCGCCAGGCCTCACTGCGCAACGCCGGCTGGGACCGCGAGCCGCGGGTCGCCCTGCGCGCCCACGTCGCCCTGCCGACCGGCCCGGTCGCGGTGACGACGACGCATCTGTCCTACCTGCCGTGGCGCGGCATCAACCAGCTGCGACGGGCCGCGGCCTGGGCCACTGACCGCGACCGCCCGGCGGTGCTCGTCGGCGACCTCAACCTGCCCGCCCGGCCGGTCCGCGCGCTCGTGACCGGCTGGACCCACGCCGAGGGACCGCCGACCTACCCCTCGTGGAGCCCCCGCCTGCAGATCGACCAGTTGCTCCTGCGCGGGCTCGCGGTCGCGGGCATCCGCACCGGCGAGCGCGCGACGAGCGACCACCTGCCGCTCGTCGCCGACCTCGTCGCGGCCCCGCTGCCGCGCTAGGCGCCAGGCACCTGCTGGTAGGCTGCCGCCCGCGCAGCGTCGAGCGAGGAGGAGTCGTGGCGCGGATCAGCCCTGGCGCCGAGGCCTGGTCGGCCGCGGGCGGCGAGGTCGGCGCCCTCGTGCTCCACGGCTTCACCGGCAACCCCGCGAGCGTGCGCCCGCTCGCCGCGACGCTGGCCGAGGCCGGCCTCGCCGTCGAGCTGCCGCGCCTGCCCGGCCACGGCACGACCTGGCAGGAGCTCGGCCGCACGACGTGGCACGACTGGTCGCGCGAGGCGCACGCCGCGCTCGAGATCCTCGCCGCGCGCACCCGTCGGCGCATCGTCGTCGGGCTCTCGATGGGCGGGCTGCTCGGTCTGCACCTCGCCGCCACACGCCCCGGACTCCTCGACGGAATCGTCGCGATCAACCCCGCGCTGCGCCTGCACCACCACCCCCTGCTGCGCTTCGTCGGCACGCTCAAGCACGTGCTGCGCAGCTATCCCGCGCCGATGACCGACGACATCGCCCTGCCCGGGGTCAGCGAGCACGCCTACGACCGCGTGCCGCTGGCCGCGCTCGACTCGCTGCTCGAGCTCCAGCGCACCGCCGCGCTCGAGGACGTCACCGCGCCGCTGCTCGTGATGACCTCCCGCACCGACCACGTCGTGCCGCCGGAGGCCAGTGGCGAGGTCCTCGCGCGGGTCGCCTCGGTCGACCGCGAGCAGGTCTGGCTCGAGCGCTCGCTGCACGTCGCGACCCTCGACGCCGACGCCGACATCGTCCGCGCGCGTACCCTCGCCTTCGCCGACCGCGTCGCCGCGCCCCGTCGCGAGACCGCCGCCCACGAGGCCTAGCGAGGCCGAGAGGAGCACGAGCATGGCCACCGGGCCGACCTCGATGACCGCCTGCCAGCGCCAGACCTTCCTCGCCGCGAGCAGCGCGGTCATGCCGGTCTGGCTCGCGATGATCCTCGCGCCGCGGGCACGGCTGACCCGCTGGCTCGTCGACCGCACCGCGACGCCGCTGCTCACCGCGCTCGGCGGCACCTACGTCGTCCTGCTCGCCCGTGGCCTGGCCTCCGGCGACGGCGACCGCGCCGACCTCCGCGACCCCGAGCAGGTTCGCGCCCTTCTGCAGAGCCCCGAGGGCTTCCTCACCGGCTGGCTGCACTACCTCGCCCTCGACCTCGTCCTCGGCGTGTGGATCTGGCGCACCGCGCAGGCCGAGGGCCGCCGCTGCCGCCTCGCGCTCGTGCTCGCGCTCATGGCCGGGCCGGCCGGGCTCGTCGTCTTCTCGCTGCAGCGCCGGCTCGCCCCGATCGGGTGAGCGCCACCCGAGGCTCCGTCGCGGGCGTCGACGACGTCGAGCGCACGCTCGAGGCGCGCAAGCGCCGCCTCTACCGCCTCGGCATCATCCTCGCCGTCGTCGTCATCGCGGTGAGCTGGCTCGCCCGCGGGCCCGACGACCCCCTGCTCACCTACGGCTACCCGCTCGTGGGCGTCGCGCTCGCCGCGTTCCTGCCGCTGCTCTCGCGCGAGGACGTCCCGCTTGTCCGCGTCGAGATCGGGCTCTTCCTCGTCGCCGCGCTCCTCATCCTCGTGCGGCTGGCCTGGCACCTCTTCCTCGCCGAGAGCCTCGAGGCGCAGCTCCTCGTGCTCGCCGGCGGGCACTACTGGGCCTTCGCCCTGCTCATGATCTTCGGCTTCCTGATGTTCGACCGCCGGCTCGGCCTGCGCATGGGCGTCGGGCTGCTCGCCACCTCGCTGCTTCTCGCCCTCGCCGCGGTCGCCGTCGACGCGGCCGAGGGCACGCTCGCCGCGACGCCGGTGACCTACCTCGTGCGCGTCCACGGCTTCCTGGCGCTGCTGCTCGTCCTCGTCGCCGGGGTCTCGAGCCTGCGCGAGCAGCTGCACCGCGCCCTCGAGCGCTCGGAGGTCCTGAGCTCGCGGGCGATGACCGACCCGCTCACCGGCCTCGCCAACCGCTGGGCCGCCGAAGAGCGCCTCGAGGCCGAGATCGGCGACGCGGCCCGCCGCCGGCGCGGGGTGGGCATCGCGCTCGCCGACGTCGACGGGTTCAAGGCGATCAACGACACCCACGGCCACGGCAGCGGCGACGAGGTCCTCGGTGCGATCGCCGAGACCCTCGACGCCGAGGTCAGGGCCCGCGACCTCGTCGCCCGGTGGGGCGGCGAGGAGTTCCTCCTCGTCATGCCGGAGACGACCCCCCAGGAGGCCGCGCAGATCGCCGAGCGCTGCCGCCGTGCGATCGCCGACGCCACGCCGGCGGGCGTGGTGGTGACCGCGACCTTCGGCGTCGCCGGGCACCGCGAGGGTGAGAGCGCGAGCGCGCTCGTGCGCCGGGCCGACGTCGCGCTCTACCGCGGCAAGCGCACGGGGCGCGACCGTGTCGAGATCGCCGAGCCGGCGGTCGACGCCAAGGGCGCCGCGCCCGGTTCGTAGGGTTTTGCGCATGCCTGCGAGGTGACGCTCAACTCCCCGCCAGCACGGCCGACGAGCCGGGCGACGACAGCGAGGAGAGCGTTGGACGACAGCCTGAGCGACCACGGCGGGCGCACCGCGGGCGAGGCGGTGCCAACGCGGGGCGCCCTGGCCGCCGACGGCCTCAGCGTCCACCGCCTCCTGCTCCTCGCGCTCTCGCGCGTCCCCAACGCCGTGGCGATCAGCGGGGCCGAGGGGGAGATCGTCTGGGCCAACGCCGCCTGGTCGTCGCTGACCGGCCACGCGGCCGAGACCGCCTACGGACGGCCGCTCACCGACCTCGGCGACGGAGTGCAGGACCCCGACGCCGACGCCACATGGCGGACCGTGCTCGCCGGGCGACCGGTGCAGGGCGAGCGCCGCATCGGCGCGCGCGACGGCGAGGCGCGCACGCTCACGCAGTCCCTCGCGCCGATCCCTGATGCCACGGGCGCGGTGCGCTTCGTCGTGGCGATCTGGACCGACGTGAGCGAGCTCGAGCAGGCCCGCGGCGAGCTCGCGCGCCGGGCAGCGCAGCAGACGGCGATCGCCACGCTCAGCCAGCACGCCCTCGGGATCAGCGACGCCCGCGACATCCTCGCCGCCGCGGAGCGCACCCTCGGTGCGCACCTCGACACCGTCCCGACGGCGGTGCAGTGGGTCCCCGAGGGCAGTACGCACGACTGCGCCTCCCCCGGCTGCAGCGGGGTCTGCGTGAGCGTCGCGGGGCGCTGCGTGCTCACGCTCGAGGCCGGCGAGGCCGACCTCAACACCGAGGACCTCGGTTTCCTCCGCGCGGTCGCCGGCGTCGTCGACGCGACGGTCGAGCGCCTCGACACCCGTGCGGAGATCACCCACCTCGCAAGCCACGACGGGCTCACCGGCCTGCCCAACCGCCCGCTCTTCCTGGACCGTCTCAGCCAGGCCGCCGCGGCGAGCGCGCGCACCGGTGACGCCTTCGCGGTGCTCGTCGTCGACCTCGACGACTTCAAGCTCGTCAACGACGCGCTCGGCCACGAAACCGGCGACGAGGTCCTGCGGCGGGCCGCCGCGCGGCTCGGCGAGCTCGTCCGACCCGACGACACCGTCGCGCGCTTCGGCGGCGACGAGTTCGCCGTGCTCTGCCGCGCGCTCGACAGCGCGGAGTCGGCCTGCGGGGTCGCCGCCCGCCTCCACACCGCGCTCGAGACGGGCTTCGACGTCGCCGGGTCGCACCTTCCGGTCAGCGCGAGCGTCGGGGTGGCCGTCGGCGACGCCGCGACCGACCCCGCAACGCTCCTCGGCCAGGCCGACAGCGCCGCGAACTGGGCCAAGGAGCGCGGCCGCAACCGTACCGAGCTCTTCACCCCACAGCTCGAGGAGGCCGCCCGCGCGCGCTTCGACGTCACCGCGGCACTGCGCCACGCGCTCGAGCACGGCGGGATCACCGTCGCCCACCAGCCGGTGCTCGAGCTCGCGACCGGCAGGATCGTCGGCATCGAGGCCCTCGCACGGCTCGTCTTGCCCAGCGGGGCCACGGTCCCGCCCGACGCCTTCATCGGCGTCGCCGAGTCCAACGGGCTCATCGGCGCGCTCGGAGAGGAGGTGCTGCGGCAGGCCTGCGCCGACGCCGCCCCTTGGATCGCCACGCGCAAGGGCTTCACCGTCTCGGTCAACCTCTCCCCCCGCCAGCTCGGCGACGAGTCGATCGTCCACCTCGTCGAGCGCACGCTCGCCGACACGGGAGTGCCGGCGGCCGCGCTGTGCCTCGAGCTCACCGAGTCGGCGATGCTCTCGGGCATCGGCACGAGCGAGGCGATCCGCGGGCTGCGGGCACTCGGCGTCGCCCTCGCCCTCGACGACTTCGGCACCGGCTACAGCTCGCTCGCGCACCTACGCCACATGCCGATCGACGGCTTGAAGATCGACCGCTCGTTCGTCGACGCGATGGACGCGAGCACGAAGGACCGCGCCCTCGTCACCGCGGCGATCGACCTCGCCGAGGCCTTCGGGCTGGCCACGACCGCCGAGGGGGTCGAGACGCCCGCGCAGCGCGACGCGCTCACCGAGCTCGGCTGTCACCTCGCCCAGGGTTACCTCTGGAGCCGCCCGGTCGACGCCCCCACGCTCGCGGCGCTGCTCGACGAGCAGGCCGCGCCGGCGTGAGCGCCACGGCGGCCGCTGGCCTACGCTGCCGCCGACGCCCCACGAGCCCACAGGAGCCGCGGCATGCCGACCCGCTTCCACGCCGACACCGTCCTGCCCTGCGACCCCGCCTTCGCGGTGCACCGCCCCGGCGTCGTCGACGTCGACGACGACGGGCGGCTGGCCTGGGTCGGGCCGGCCGCCGAGGCCCCGCCGTCGGAGGCCGCGGTCGTCCGGCTGCGTGGGCTGCTCATGCCCGGGCTCGTCAACACCCACTGCCACTCGCCGATGGCGCTGCTGCGGGGCGCCGGCGAGGACCTGCCGCTGCTGCGGTGGCTCCAGGAGGTCATCTGGCCCCGCGAGGCCGGGCTGACCCCGGAGGACGTCTACTGGGGGATGACCCTCGCGGCCGCCGAGCTGCTGCGTGGCGGCGTGACGACCTCGGTGGAGATGTACTTCCACTCCGAGGCGATCATCGACGCGGTGCGCGACGCCGGCTCCCGTGCGGTGGTCACACCCACGGTCATGGAGGCGCCCGGCATGGAGCACATGGGCCCATGGTCGGCCCAGCTCGAGGAGCACCTCGCCCTCGCCGCGGCGAGGCAGGACCCCACGGGCCGTATCGAGGTCGGCATCGCCGCGCACGGCGCCTACACGCTGCCGCTCGAGGCGCTGCGCGCGATCGGTGCCGCCGCGGCCGAGCACGACCTCCTCGCCCACATCCACGTCGCCGAGTCCCGAGGCGAGGCCGCCGAGCTCGAGGCCGCCGAGGGCAAGTCGGTGCCAGCGATCCTCGCCGACCTCGGCTTCCTCGACGCCCCCCGGGTCCTCACCGCCCACGCCGTGTGGCTCGCCGACGACGACCTCGAGCGCTACGCCACCCACGACGTCGCCGTGGCCCACTGCCCGCAGTCGAACACCAAGCTCGCCTCCGGCATCGCCCGGGTGGCCGACATGCTCGAACGCGGGATCACCGTGAGCCTCGCCACCGACGGTCCAGCGAGCAACAACAACCTCGACCTGTGGGAGGAGATCCGCCTCGCCCCACTGCTCCAGCGGGTGGCCACCGGCGACGCGACTGCGGTGCCCGCCGCCACCGCACTGTCGCTGCCGACCGCTGGCGGGGCCGCGGCGATCGGCCGGGACGACCTCGGGGTGCTCGAGGCCGGCCGGCGGGCCGACCTCGTCCACGTCGACACCGACGACCTCGCCTTCACCCCGGTGACTGCCGACGCCGACGTCGTCGCCCACCTGCTGTGGTCGGCGGGCCGCGAGCACGTGCGCGACGTCTGGGTCGGCGGGAGGCAGGTCGTCGCCGACGGGGTCTGCACGACCGTCGACGTCGGCCGGGCGCGCGCCGAGGTCACCCAGCGTGCGCGGCGGCTCGCAGCCCAGGCCTAGGACCTCGCGTCGGTGATGACTGGGGCGTCGGCGCCGCGGCACTTCCGTGGAGGGCGGTGGCCGAGTCGAGTTCGCTGACGGCGGCGGGTCGGCATTGCCGTCGCGGTCGCCCAATCCGCCCAAGAAGATTCACACAATCCAGCGAAAACCGTTGACAGCCACCGTCATGCGGGGCATACTTCGAACATGTATTCGACAACGCAGCGGCGACGGCACCACCCCAGCCCCACCGGCTGCCGACGCCCCCGCGCCGCTGCGGTCGCGGTCCTCGCCGCCGAGGAGCCCGCCGGCCCCACCGCGATCGTCGAACGAACCGCAGGTAACACGCTTACCGCCACCGCGGCGGTCGCCGCCGAGGACTCCGCCGGTTACACCGCCGCCGACGACGCCGACGCCGCCACCACCGGCGGTGCCGGTGCGGGTGAGCGTGCGGGCGGTGACGTGTCGGTCCAGGGGCTGCTCGCCGACCTGGGCGAGACCCTCGGGCAGCTCTCGGGGCTGCCGCTGGGTGGGGCGCTTGATGACGCCGAGCTGCTTGAGGCCCACAGCGCCCTCACTGGCTTGTTGGCCAGGGTGCACCGTGAGCGGCTGCGGGCGCTGGCCGAGATCGACGACCGCGCCGCCTACCTGCTAGCAGGGGTGCGCTCAGCCGGCTCGCTGCTGGAACGACGCCACCAGCACACCCCGTATGAGGCGCTGGGGTATGTGCGCACCGCCAACGAGCTGGCCGCCCTGCCCGACACCGACGCCGCGCTGGCGCGCGGCGAGCTCAACTACGAACAAGCCGCCGTGGTCGCCAAAGCCTGGC
>PWFH01000061.1 GCA_003553795.1 Egibacter sp.
GGTCCAGCACCAGCTCGACCTCGCGGTGCGCGACTCCCACACCGACCCGCTCACGGGCCTGGCCAACCGCCGGACCCTCGAGCGCCGCTTGCGCGAGGAGCTCGCAGCCGCCCGCGAACGCCGGCGGTCCCTCGCGGTGGCCATCGCCGACCTCGACTTCTTCAAGTGGGTCAACGACCGCTGCTCCCGCGCGGTCGGTGACGCGGTCCTGCGGGCCGTGGCGACCCTCCTGCGCGAGCACACCCGGGCGAGCGACACCGTCGCGCGCTACGGGGGCCAGGAGTTCGTCGTGCTCCTGCCCGGCTGCAGCCGGACCGACGGCCTCGCCATCGCCGAGGAGATCGTCGCGGCGGTGCGCGGCCACGACTGGCCGGCGCTGGACCCCGGTCTCGCGGTGACGGTGAGCCTCGGGGTGGCCGTCACGGACGGCTCCGCCGAGCCAGGGACGGTGCTCGCCGCCGCCGACGCCAACCTCTACCGCGCCAAGCACGACGGCAAGGACCGCGCACGCGGGTGAGCGGCGGGGCCGCCGGACGCCGCGGTCAACCTCCTCGCGCCGGCACCGCCGCCGCGCGGCGGCCCCGGGGCGGGCCCCGGGACGCGGGTAGCCTTGCCCGGCCGTCACGTCGCTTGGGTGAGGTCGCATGGTCGAGGTGCTCGCGGGACAGCCGCTGCTCGTCCTCTTCGTCGTGCTCGGACTCGGCACCGCCCTCGGCGCGGTCCGCGTGCGCGGGGTCTCGCTCGGCCCCGCCGGCGCGCTCTTCGCCGGCCTGCTCGTCTCCGCGCTCGCGCCCGACCTCGCCGGGGTCGTGCCCGCCCTGCTCGGCACGCTCGGCCTCACGCTCTTCGCCTACACCATCGGGCTGGCCGGCGGCCCGTCGTTCTTCTCGGGGCTGCGGCGCACCGCCCCGACGATGCTCGCCGCGGTGGGGCTCTTCGTCGCGCTCGCCGGCATCGCCCAGCTCCTCGGGCGCGCGCTCGGCCTCTCCCCCGGCGACATCGCCGGCACCTACGCCGGCGCGGTGACCTCGACGCCGGGGGTGGCCGCCGCCGTCGACGTCACCGGCACGAACGACGCCGTCGTCGGCTACTCGCTCGCCTACCCCTTCGGCGTCGTCGGCGTCATCCTCGGCATCGTCGGGGCGCTGGCCTGGTCGCGGCGCGCCCCGACCGCCGAGGACCGCGACCCGCCGCAGCCGGCGAGCCATCTCACCGTCGAGGTCACCCGCGAGGGCCTGCCGCCGCTCGCCGAGTTGCGCGACACCGGCGACGCCCAGCTCGTCTTCAGCCGGGTGCGCCGCGGCGAGACCGAGCGCACCCCGACCGGCGACCTCGTCCTCGAGCCCGGGGACCTCGTCACCGTCATCGGGCCGCGCGACCCGCTCTGCCGCTTCGCCGACTGGCTCGGGCGCTCCACCGAGCGCGACCTGCCCCTCGACCGCTCGCAGGTCGACTTCCGCTGGGTCGTGCTCTCCAACGCCGCCTATGCCGGCGCGACCGTCGCCGAGGTCGACCTCGCCCGCCACGGCGCGGTCGCCGGCTACGTCCGCCGCGGCGACGTCGACCTCGTGGCCCACCCCGACCTCGTCCTCGAGCTCGGCGACCGCGTCCGGGTCGTCGCGCCACGCGACCGCATCGACGAGGCCGCCGCCGAGATCGGCGGCTCCGAGCGCGCCGCGGTCGTCGTCCAGCCCGTCGGCTTCTCCCTCGGCCTCGGCATCGGTCTCGCCGTGGGCATCGTGCCGATCCCCCTGCCGGGGATGAGCCTCGAGCTCGGCACCGCGGCCGCACCGCTGCTCGTCGGCCTCGTCCTCGGCCGCCTCGGGCGCAGCGGCCCGATCATCTGGCAGATGCCCTACGCGACGAACCAGGCGCTGCGCCAGCTCGGCGTCCTGCTCTTCCTCGCCACCGTCGGGCTCTCCGCCGGGCCTGAGTTCGCCGAGGCCCTGCAGACGACCCGCGGGGTGACGCTGCTCGCCTTCGGCGCGGTGCTCACGACCCTCGTCGCGGCGAGCCTCCTGCTGCTCGGGCGCCTGCTCGAGCTCAGCGGCCCCCGCCTGGCGGGCACGCTCGCCGGCGCGCAGAACCAGCCGGCGATCCTGAGCTTCGCCGTCGACCGCACCGACGGCGACGACCGGGTGAGCATCGCCTACGCGCTGCTGTTCCCCCCGACGTTCGTCGTGAAGATCCTCGCCGCGCAGGTGCTCGCGGGGCTCTAGCGGCCATGCGCCCGACGCGGGTCCGTGCCACCGCTGCCCCGGTCGGCACCGCGACGTGCCCGCGGGGCCGACCGGCGCTCACTGCCCGAACCACCCTCGATGTCACATACGTGGTGACACTTGCCGAACGAGAGGCAACCACGTGAGCGACGAGGAGGGCCCGCCATGAGTGACGAGGGGCAGCAGCTGCCGCCAGCAGGGTGGTATCCCGACCCCGACGGGGGCGACACGCAACGGTGGTGGGACGGGCGGCAGTGGGCAGCGGCGCCGGAGTCATCCGAGTCCGCGCCGGGCGTCCCGGGCGCGCCCGGGACGTCGGGCGGCCCCCTGACGTCGGACACGCCCTCCACCGAGGCTGACCCGCCGACAGCGGCGCCGCGTCCCTGGTGGAGGAGGAAGCGCTTCGCGATCCCGCTCGGCGTCCTCGCCGCGCTCGTCCTCACGGGCGTGTTCGGCAACGGCGACGCCGAGGAGGAGAGGGCCGACGAGGACCTCGCCGCCGAGGACACCGTGGCACCTGAGGAGCCTTCGCCCGAGCCGGAGCCCACTGCTGAGGACCCGCCCGAGGCCACCCCGGAGCCGGAGCCGACCCCCGAGCCAGAGCCGACCCCCGAGCCGGAGCCGACCCCGGAACCGGCCTTCACCGAGCCGATCGAGCTCGAGGGTCAGGGCGACGACATCGTCGAGCTCGAGGTTCCCGACGGCGAGCCGGCGATCGTCGCCTTCACCCACGACGGCGAGTCGAACTTCCAGGTCACCGCCTACGACGCCGACGTCGAGCGTCTCGGCAGCCTCGTCAACGAGATCGGTGACTACGAGGGCACCCGGCCCTTGAACTTCACCGAGCCGCCGGTGGGCGAGCTCGAGATCGGCGCGGACGGGACCTGGACGGTGACCGTGGAGCCGCTGCTCGCCGCACGCGAGGCGGAGGCCCAGACCGACGGCTCCGGCGACGACGTGCTGCTCGTCCTGGGCATCGACGCCACCGACGTCCTCGCCACCCACGACGGCGAGTCGAACTTCCAGGTCACCGCTTGGAGCGATCGCCGTTCGAGCATGGTCAACGAGATCGGCACCTACGAGGGGCGCGTGCGCCTGCCTCGCGACACGCTCGCGATAGAGGTCGTCGCCGACGGAGCCTGGAGCTTCGACTTCGACTAGGGGACGCCGAAGGAGGCGCAACACAGGAGGTGAGCACCTTGGACGAAGCCTCGACCCCCGCCCCGGGCTGGTATCCCGACCCCGAGGACGGGCGCCGTCAGCGCTGGTGGGACGGGCAGCGCTGGGCCCCACGCCAACCCGATGCGATGGGGCAGCCGCACGCCACCGGCCCGGAGCCACCCGACCTCGCCGCGATGCGCAAGGGCGAGTTCCGCCGCCACCGCGAGCAACTCCACCGCGAACGCGGAGCGTCGTCCTTCCGCGCGAGCATGCGCGCGTCGAAGGAAGCCTCGGAGTTCGCGCGCGGTCAGCGCATCGTCGAGGGCAAGACGCCGCCGGAGACGATCATCGCCTGGGTGCTCGGCTTCGCGGTCATCGCAGGGGTCACTGCGGCCTTCGGGCTCGTCGGCTTCGTGCTCGGGCTCATCGTCATTGGATGGGCCACTCTCGGGCTCGGCGTCGGTCGTGGCTTCAAGAGCAAGGACGACGCGAACGAGGAGGACCGCAACCGCTACGAGCAGTACCTGCGTGGCGAGCGCTAGGAGCATGGGTCTGATCCCGAGTTGCGACCGAGGTTCCGTGCCGCGGCGACGGCCACCCGACGTCGTGGTGCGGTTTGACTTCCTCCCGGCCCTGAAGGGCCGGGATTCCTACTGCGCCACCGCGCACACGCGGTGGTCGTCTCGGCGGGTTCCTGCTTCTTCCCCGTCGGCGTCGCCAGCGTGGCGCTGGGTCGGTCTCATGTCGGGTCCACAGCCCGTTTTCGATCTCCGCTAGCCCAGCGGCGATCAGGATGTTGCGTGCAGCGTTGCCGTCACGGTCATGTTGGGCGCCGCAGCACGAGCATGCCCAGGCGCGAACGTGCAGCGGTTTGGGGCCGTTGTCGCAGCCGCAGCCGGAGCAGCGTCGGCTCGTGCCCCGAGCGTTCACCTTGACCACGTCACGGTCGGGGTGGAGCTCGGCTGCTTCTTGCAGGTAGCGGTGGAGGGTGCCCCAGGCGGCGTCGTGGATGGACCGCGCCATGCGGGTGCGAGCCAGACCATGCACGTTGAGGTGCTCGACGGCGACCACTTGGTTCTCGTGGATCAGCCGCCGAGCGAGCTTGCGGAGATGGTCGGCGCGCAGGTCCCTGACGTTGCGGTGCAGCACCGCGACTTTCTGTCGCTGCTTACGGTAGTTCGCTGAAGCCTTCTCGCCTTTCCTCGCTCCGACTTTCCTTGACAGCGCTCGTTGGGCGCGCGCGAGCTTGCGTTCGGCGGCGCGCAGATGACGCGGGTTGTCGACCTTCTCGACGGACCCGTCGGCGTTGACGATCACCGCGAGATCGTGCAAGCCAACGTCCACTCCGCAGCCTGCGGTGCGGGCGGGGCCTTCTGGCCGCTGTTCGACAGCGCACACGAACGAGGCGTAGTAGCGGCCGTCGGGCTCACGAACGATGGTCACCGACGTGGGTTCGCTCGGCAGCGGGCGGGACCACGCGACCTTGACCCAGCCGATCTTGGCGAGGTGCACGCGTGCGCGGTCGGAGCCGTCGCCTGCGCCGCGCACACGGAACCCGCGTTGGGTGAGCGTGAACGACTGGCGGCCGTGCTTGCGGCGCATCCTCGGGGGTTTGGTGCCGTGCTGCCACCAGTTGACGTACGCGCGGTGGGCGTGGCGCACCGCCTGCTGGAGCGCGACCGTGGACACTTCGGAGAGCCACGCCCGCTCGGGGGTTTTCTTCGCGTCGGTGATGACGGCGCGGTCAAGTTCGCCGTAGCCGACCTTGACGCCGCCTTGCTCCCACAGGTTGCGGCGCAGCGCGACCGCGTCGTTGTAGACCACTCGCGCGCACCCGAACGTGCGCGCTAACTGCCGCTGCTGCCCTTTCGTGGGGTACAGCCGATAGCGGTAGCGGCGCTCCGAACGCATGTTCCTCAGTCTAACCCTGGGGTGCGACATCCGGCCGATTCCTCCCGGCCCTGAAGGGCCGGGCTTCCTCGGCCACCA
>PWFH01000093.1 GCA_003553795.1 Egibacter sp.
CGCGTGGCTCGGGCTCGTCGGGCTCGGGCTCGTCGGGCTCGGGCTCAGGGTCCGGGCCGGGCTCCGGGTCGTCGGGCTCGTCGGGCTCAGGCTCGGGGTCGTCGGGTTCGGTGGGCTCCTCGGTGGGCTCCTCCTCGGGCTCCCCGGCATCGAGGAGCCCGTCCCAGTCGACGGCGACGAGGGCGAGCGCGACGAGGGCGAGCGTGCCGATGATCGCGGCGAGCTTCCAGCTGCTGCCCCTCGGCTTCGCGGCGGCGCGCGGGGCGGTCTGCTGTCGAGGCGGCGGCGACGCCGTCGTCGTATCGGCGAGGACCTGCGTCGGCGCGGCCGCGGCGTCGATCGGGGCCGTCGCCGCGGCGCCCATCCGCGAAGGGTCGGCGAGCGCGGCGCGCATCTCCGCGCCGTCGGCGAAGCGCCGCTTGGGGTCCTTCTCGAGCGCGCGGTTGACCACGGCGACGAGCCCGGGGCTCAGCCCCCGCACCCGGCGGTCGAGCCGCGGCACGGGGTCGTCACGATGGGCGAGCGCGACGGCGAGCGAGCCGCCCTCGGCGAAGGGCGGCGCGCCGGCGAGCATCTCATAGAGCACCACGCCGGTGCTGTAGACGTCCGAGCGCGGGGTCGCCGGCTGCCCGGCGACCTGCTCGGGGGAGATGTACTTCGGCGTGCCGAGCACCTGCCCCGTGCCGGTGAGTCCGGCTTGCGCCTGCTCGACGCCCTTGGCGATGCCGAAGTCGGCGAGCTTGACCGACGGCTCGGCGTCGGGCGCCGAGGGCACGACACCGCCGGGCAGCAGGACGTTGGCCGGCTTGACGTCTCGGTGCACGAGCCCGCGACGGTGCGCCGCGGCGAGCGCCGAGAGCAGCTGGCTCGCGATGGCGACGGCCTCGGCGGGGGTCAGCGCTCCCCGCTCGTCGAGGGCGTCGGCGAGGGTCGTGCCCTCGACGAGCTCCATGACGATGTAGGGCACCCCGTCGGCGGTGCCGGTGTCGTAGACGGCCACGGCGCCGGGGTGGTTGAAGCTCGCCGCGGCCTTCGCCTCGTGCATGAAGCGCTCGCGCCCGCCGGCCTGCGCGCCGATCTCGCGGTGCATGACCTTCACCGCGACGTCGCGACCGAGCTTGCGGTCCCGCGCCCGGTGCACCGTGGCCATGCCACCGGTGCCGAGCTCACCGGTGAGCTCGTAGCGCTCCGCGACCACCTTCGTCATCGCCGCTCCCCTGGGGCCTCTCGCACACCGACACCCTTCCCTCTACCTCGCCGGCCATGGTAGCGAGGGGGTCCCGCCGGCCCGGGTCCCATCGGGCAGGCGGGGGCGCGTCAGGCGGGGATCAGCCGGCGAGCGCGCGGAGGTCGTCCTCGTCGAGCAGCCCAGGCACGAGCGTGCGGTGGGCGAGGAGCGTCGGCACGCCGCCCACGCCCTCGCCCCGCAGCTGCGCGGTGCGGCGGCGCACCTCCGCGAGCGCGAGGCGGTCGGCGAGGGCGGTCTCGACCTCAGGCCGGTCGAGTCCGACGTCGACGGCGAGATCGGCGAGCACGGCACGGTCGGCGAGGTCCGCGCCCTCCTGCCACAGCGCCCGGTAGGCGGCCGTCCGCCAGGCGGCGCCGGCGCCGGCGCGCTCGGCCACCGCGCCGACGACGTGGCACAGCCCCGTGGGCGGCAGCGCTGGCGGCTCGCGCAGGGCGAGCCCCTCGGCCGCGGCGTCGTCGGCGACCTCGGCGAGCTCGCGGCGCACGTCGTCGGTGACCGGCAGGGTGAGGTCGATGCCGACGATCTCGAGGGCCTCGAAGGCGACGGCGAGGCCCTCGGCGGCGAGGCGCTCGAGGCGGGCGACGGCCACCGCCGAGGCCGGTCGCGGCAGGTCGTGGAAGAGCGTGAGCACGCCACCACGCTACGCCGCCGCGACCCCCTCGGGCGCTACGCTGCGCCCCCGCCATGCCCATCCTCGTCGTCGGAGCCGAGCGCGTCGTCGGCCGTGCCGCCGTCGTCGCCCTCAGTCGCACCGGCGGGGAGGTCCGCGCCTTCGCCGACGCCGCCAGCGTGCGCCCCGAGGTCCTCGCCGCGCTGCGCGGCATCGGTGCGCGCGTGGCCGTCGGCGACCTCGACGACGAGGCGCACCTCGAGGCGGCGCTCACCGATGCCCACACCGTCGTGCTCCTCGGCGGCGGCCCCCTCGCCGATCCCGCGGCGCAGCTCGAGGCCTCCTCGGCGACGGTCGCCGCCGCCGAGGAGGCCGGCTGCCGTCGTCTCGTGCTCGTCAGCGAGCTGGGGGCCGCCGAGCCTGCGGGGGTGGCCTACCTCGAGGCCGTCGCCGAGGCCGAGGCGCTCGTCGCCGAGAGCCCGCTCGAGGCCATCGTGCTGCGCTGCGCGCTGCGCGTGGGCCGCGGCGAGCCGCTCGTCGCTGCGCTCGGCAGCGCCACCCTGCCGCCCGACGTGGCCGAGGCCCGCCACGCCCCGGTCTTCGTCGACGACGTCGCCGCGGCGATCGTCGCGGCCGACGCCGCGCGCGACGACCGTCCCGCCGCCGACATGCTCCTCGAGCTCGTCGGCCCCGACACCCTCGCCCTCGGCACGCTCGCCGCGCACCCGGCGGTGCAGGCCGCCCCGCGGGGGGAGCGGGCGGCCCAGCCCCACACCGGCGATGCCCCCGCGGGGCTGCCCGCCGAGCTCTGGCGCTGGCTCGCGCGGCCGGGCTGCGGGGGCGAGGAAGCGCTGGGACGCGCCGGAACGCCCCTCGAGGCCGCGCTGTCGGCACCGGCCTGGCCACCCGCCGACGGGTCCCGGCCACGACGTCGACGCGGAAGGTGGGCTAAAGAAGGCTGAAAGCGGGTACAGGTGAGGCGTCCGCGCCAAGCAGTCCACCAACCAAAGGAGCCGCTGTGGCCGACACCGAGAGCCGCGAGGTCACGTCCTTCACCGACCTCGGCAAGGACATGTGGGACTACCTGACCGGCAAGGGCGCGCAGATCGACTACGAGTTCGTCGACATGACCGTCGAGGTGCCGCGTCACACCGGCCCCGACGCGCCGCGCGCCACGTGGAAGCTCAACGGCACGCTGCGCATCACCACCACCGACGACGAGCAGCGCTGAGCGCCGTGGGCCTGCGCGTCGAGGCCGACCTCGCCGTCGTCGCCGACGGCGTTGCCGCCCGTGTCCGTGACGACGGCGACGTCGTCGTCGTCGAGACCGCTCACCCGCTCGCGCTCGGGCGTGCCCTCGCGCGCAGCGGGGCGGGCGGCGCGCGGCTTCCCTGGCTGGCCGAGCGCCTGCGGGAGCAGGGGGTGACGGTCCGCGTCGACGGTCCCGGCGGGCCGGTGCTCACCCTCGGCGCGCAGGCACGGCCGTCGCTGCCCCGCCCGGGCGCGCTCGCCGGGGTCGCGTTGGGCCCGCCCCGGGGACTCGTCGCCGCCCTGCCGGCCTCCGCGCGGTGGGCGGCGCTCGCCGTGCTCGCCCTCGTCGTCTGGAAGGTGGCGCGGCGGGACTGACGCCCCTTGTGGGCGCATCCTGTCGGCCGCTGGAATGGGGCGCTGGCCCCTGCCACCCCGACGAAGGGCGGGTCATGGTCATCCTTGGCCTCGTGCTCATCGTCCTCGGCGTCCTCGTCCTCCTCGGCGGGGCCGGGGGGCTTCAGCCGGGACTGCTCGCGCTCGGCGTAGGGCTCGTCATCGCGGGTCTTGCGGTGCGCCGGGTCGGCGTCCGCCGACGGCGAGGCGCCCGATGACGACGGCAACGGCGAGCGCGACGACGAGGAGCAGGCTCACCGCTGGCGCGCCGACCCCGGGCTCGGTGATCTCGAAGCTCGCGACGGTGCCGACGGGAAGATCCTCGCCGTAGCGCTGGGGGTCGGCGTCGACGTCGACCTCCCGCAGTCCGATCCGCAGCGTCCACTCGCCGACCGGGGCGTCCTCGCTGATCGTCAGCGGCCCGTCGAGCGCGACGAAGGACCCCTCGGCGACGAACGGGTTGGCCATGCCGATCCCCGCGTCGAAGGCGTCGTAGCTGTCGTCGGTGAGCAACGCCTCGCCGAGCTCCTCGGCGGTGGTGCCGACCCCGCTGCCCGCCGGGGCCTCCCCGTCGAGCACGAAGGTGACGTGCTCGAGGCCGTCGTGGGCGAGCCCGTCGACCTCGAGGCGCACCTCCTCGAGGGTCTCGCCGCGCTCGAAGCGCGCCGCCTCGCCGGTGCCGACCTCGGTGCCGTCGACGGTGAAGGTGAGCTGGGGCTCTGGTGGCTCCTCGGCGCCGGCCGGCGGGACGGCGACGCCTGCGAGCAGCAGGCCGAGGGCGGCGGCGATGACGGTCGGAGCGGCGGGGGAAGGGCGCATCGTGAACCTCCGGGGCCGCGGACAACCCGCGCCCCAGTCGTTCCCGCCGGCGGCGCCGCTGATGCCCGGTCCTGGCATGCTGCCCCCATGAGCGCCAGCACTTGGGACGACCTCGCCTCCCTCTCCGCCGACGTCGTCGCCTGCCGCGCCTGCCCGCGCCTCGTGGAGTGGCGCGAACGCGTCGCCCGCGAGAAGCGCGCGGCCTACGCCGGGCAGCCCTACTGGGGACGTCCGGTGCCGGGCTTCGGCGACCCTGACGCCCGCCTCGTCGTCGTGGGGCTCGCGCCGGCCGCCCACGGAGCGAACCGAACCGGCCGGATGTTCACCGGCGACCGCTCCGGTGACGTCCTCTACGCCGCGCTGCATCGCGCGGGCCTCGCGAACCAGCCCGAGTCGACCTCGCGCGACGACGGGCTCCGTCTCGCCGACTGCTACATCACCGCGCCGGTGCGCTGCGCGCCGCCGGGTAACCGCCCCAGCCCCGCCGAGCGCGACGCTTGCTCGCCCTACCTCGCCGCCGAGTTCGCCCTGCTGCCAGCCCGCGTCGTCCTCGCGCTCGGCGCCTTTGCGTGGGACGCGGTGCTGCGCACGCTCGGCAGCCCCCGTCCCAAGCCGCGCTTCGCCCACGGCGGCGAGGTCGCGCTCGATGAGGTGACCCTGCTCGGTTGCTACCACGTGAGTCAGCAGAACACCTTCACCGGCCGGCTGACCCCGGCGATGCTCGACGCCGTGCTCACCCGCGCCCGCGCGCTCGTGGGCTAGGAACGCGCGTCGGTGAAGGTGGGGAACGGCACGGCTACGGCCCCAGCATCGTGGCGGGACACGTCCCGGCCAGTCGGTCGGCGGTCAGTCCCGTGGCGGGCGGTCCCGTGGCAGGCACCCACATGGCCGGCGGTCACCGACCGGGGTTGATCGAAGGAGTCGGTGCGGCAGCGGGCAAGCGGCCATCGAAGAAATCCACACGATCCACGAAAAACCCTTGACAACACCCCCCCACCCACCGCATACTTCGAACATGTATTCGACAAC